>NZ_CP117782.1:649931-974897 GCF_028657905.1 Burkholderia sp. FERM BP-3421
GAGATCCAGATCATTTCGGGCGACTACAAGAAGGCGGGTTGGGATCAGGCGATCGGTTCGTCCGGCACCGCGCGCGCGCTCGCGGAACTGGTCGAGGCGAACGGCTTCAACGATGCGGGCGTGTCGCACGGCATCTCGCGGGGCGGGCTCGAACGCCTGAAGCGCGCGCTGATCAAGGCGGAGAACGTGAACCGGCTGAAGCTCGTCGCGCTGAAGCCGGACCGCATCCCGGTGCTCGCGGGCGGGCTGTCGATCATGCTCGCGGTGTTCGAGGAGCTGGGCGTCGACTATGTCGACACGACCGACGGCGCGCTGCGCCTCGGCGTGCTGTACGACCTGCTCGGCCGGACCCAGCACGAGGACATGCGCGCCGTGACGGTCGAGGGCTTCACGCGCCGCTACGGCGTCGATCGCGCGCAGGCCGAGCGGATCGGCGCGCTGGCGGTGCGGTTCTACGACCAGTTGGAGGAGCCGGATGAGGAGCGCCGCATGGAGAGCGGCATGTTCCTCGGCTGGGCGGCCGCGCTGCACGAGATCGGGCTGTCGATTTCGCACAGCGCGTATCACAAGCACTCCGCGTATATCGCGAGCAACGCGGACATGCCCGGCTTCTCGCGGACCGACCAGGCGCGGCTTGCCGCGCTGGTGCTCGGGCATGCGGGCAAGCTCGGCAAGCTGTCGCAGTCGCGCGAGGTCGAGTGGCCGCTGCTGTTCTGCCTGCGGCTCGCGGCGCTGCTGTGCCGGCGCCGGACCGATGCGGGGCTGCCCGACATCGCAGTCACGCAGATCAAGAAGGGCGGCTACGAGGTGCGGCTGCCGGGCGACTGGGTCGAGCAGAATCCGCTGACCGACTACAGCCTCAGCCAGGAGGCGGCGGAATGGGAGAAGGTCGGGATTCCGTACCGGGTGGTGTACACCGGCGCGTGAGCCGCATCGGGCGCCGCGCGCGGGCGCCCGGCCGGCGAGCGCGCCACGGTCTCGCCGTTACGGTCCCGCCGTCACGGCGGGACCGCGCCGAAGCAAATCCCGTCACGGCGACGTGCAGACGATCGCCGTGAGAAACGGAAACGCCTCCTTGACGGTCGCGCGGCTGCCGGCCTCGCGCACCTTCGCCTCGACCGCATCCTTCGAACCCCTGACCACCACGCCGTAGGACCAGTCGCCGATCGGCTTGCCGTCGCCGTGCGCGAAGATCGGGTCATTGGCCTGGTAGCCGAGTGCGACGAACACCGGGAAGCCGTAGGCGGTGAGCGAATGGATCGTGCGGAATGCGTTGACCGAGTTGGCTTCGACATGCATCGGCTTGTCGCGGATGTCGCCGGCGGCGAGAAGCGGCGCGATGAAGTCGTGGCCCGTCGACGAGCAGTCGAGCGCGGCGTCGAGCGCCTTGGGCGCCGCGATGGCGCCGGCCGGGCCCGCGAGCGCGGCGGCCAGCGCGAACGTGGCCGGGCGGAGGAGATTGGGCATGCGATGCGCGCGCGGGGCGCGAGGTTGTCGTTGAACGGGCGGCGCAGCGCATGTTCCGGCGCGCCGTTGTGGTCCGATGATAACGAAAAAGCGCGCGGGGCGACCGCGCGAGGAGGCTTCGAGGCGCGGCCGGCCGATGCAGCGGCGGATCGCGGCGCGCCGGCATCACGCCGAGAAAGGATGCGTGGGAGTCCCAGTTCGACCTGAAGCGGATCGACCGCCTGCCCCATGTCTACCATTCGACCCGACACCTCTATGACGCGGCCCAAGCAAACGCCGTGGCGCTAATCGCGCAGTCGCCGTGCGAGTGGAACACTTGCGGTTCGCCCGCTTCGCCGTCCATGTAGGGCGCTTTGGTCAGCCGTCCAACTGTTTTCAGGCTGCGAACCATGACCTTGCCGCTGTCGGGATAGGTGCATACCTCGTGAGGGTCGTTCAGCCCAACGGCAAAGTAGGCGAGATCTTCATCAAATGGATTGGCGAGTTGATGGGCGATGCCCGTTCCCGCTGGACACGAGATGCAGTTGCCGGCGCGAATTTCCTGAACGGTATCGCCGTAGCGGAAGACGCCTCGCCCCGAAAGCACGTAGAAGATTTCGTCCTCCCGTGCGTGCGTGTGAAATGGACACGCTGTCCGGTCGGCCGGAACGCGCGCGACATTCGCACCGAGCCGACCGGGCGTCGTGTCCATGGCGGGCGTCAAGGGCTTCCACGCGCTGCCCCAATGACCTCCGTCGAACTGCTCGACTTCCTCCACGCTATCGACGTTCCCGACGTTGGGCGCGGCGTCTCGCCCGGTTTCTTTCTCAGGCTGCATGTTCGCTCCTGGTTCGTCTGCTCCGCGTTTGTCGACCCGATTCCGCGAGCCGTCGGTGAGCGCCGGATACGGCCTCCTTGCGGCAGGCCCCGACAGTCTGCTCCACATCCTCAAACTCCCCAAATCCGCGACGAAGCAAAACGACGCAAAAAAAACGCCGCGCGAGGCGCGGCGTCGCAGCTCGATGACGGCGAGTGTTACTGCCGTTGCTGCAGATACTGCTGGACCTGCTTCAGCGTGACCTTGCCGGTATGCGCGGTGTCGATCTGGTCGAAATGCTGCGCGACATAGCCGAGGCCGCTGTTTTGCGCCTGCGCCTTGGAGACGGCCGCGCCGTTGCTGAACGCCTGGTTCGCGGCGAAGCTCGCGGCGAGCCGCTGTTGCGCCTGCTGCTGCAATTCGGGGCCCGTCGTCGCGGAGGCGGGCGCGGCCACCGCCGCGCGCGGGAAGAACGGACCGTCGACGCCGCCGCCCGCGGGCGGCGTGGCGGGCGAAACGGCCTGCAGCGACGCCGCATGGGCCGCGCCGGCGGCAAGCGCGAGCGCGATCAGGGTCGGGACGCGCCGCATCAGAGAGAACTTGGACATAACGTGACTCGCAAGAAAAAAGGGTCGCGCGAGCGGGCCGCACCGGGCCCGCTCGCCATTGGACTCAGCGCGCGGCCGTGAGTGCCGCCTTGAGCGTCGTCGGCGTATTGGCCGGATTCTCATCCGGCCACGGCGGCGGCAGCTTGGCGAGCGTCAGCGCGTTCGCGATCGGCTGGCTCTGGTAGTACGCGACCAGGTCCGACTTCAGCTGCGGACGCGCGGTGTTGTCCAGGTAGATCATGTGGCCCCCCTGGTAGAACGTGACCTGCAGGTTCGGATTGATCCCCGACACCGATTGCAGGCGCGCAAGCTGGTTCTCCGTGATGAAGAACGGCGTCGCGAGATCGTGGTAGCCGTTCGCGGACAGCACCTTCAGCTGCGGATTGAGCGTCAGCGCGGCCAGCAGGTCCGGAATCGTGTCCGGCACCGCCTGCCCCGCATGGCTGAAGTTCCACGCGCCGATGATGTCGTTGTTGAGCGTCTGGTAGGTCGCGTTCGGCGCCGTGTAGCCGAGGTAGTTCGGCATCTGCGTCGCGAGCGCCGTCGTGAACGGCTGCGAGATCAGGATGTCGGACGGATCGGAATCGGCCGCCAGGCGCGGATCGGAACTCGGCAGCGAGACGCGCCCGTCGTAGCGGCCGATCGTGGAGCCGGGCACGAGCGCGGTGCCATAGGGGCTGTTGCCGAAGTACGCGTTGAGCGACGCGACCGTCATGTTGGTCTGCGCGGACCAGGCCGACAGCGTGGTGTTGTTCGGGAACGTCGCGGGCGTCGTCTGCGGCGCGGAGCCGCCGAAGAAGAAGGTCGGTGCGTACAGCGCGAGCGACGAATACTGCGAGGTCACGAAGTTCTGGATCTGCAGCGCGAACGCCCCCATGCTGGTCGGCGCGGGCGCCACCTGGTTGAAGTAGGCGGCAACCTGCGCATAGCTCAGGAAGTAGCCGATCATCCCGTCCGTCGTGTACTTCAGCTCGACCTGCGCGTTGCCGGGGTTGCCGTTGGTGATCGCGGCGGTTTCGCCCGGATCGGCGAAGTAGTTGAGGATCGACGACTGCAGCACGATGCCCGTCAGGTGCACGCCCGCCGATTCGAGCGACAGCGCGAGCATGTTGGTGCGCGGCGTGCCGTACGATTCGCCGTACAGATAGATCGGCGAGCTGGCGCGGTTGTTCACGCTCAGGTAGCGACGGATGAAGTCGCGCATCACCTGCACGTCGGAATCGGCGCCCCAGAAGGTCTTGTTCGTGTTGGGCTGGATCGCTTCCGACAGCCCGGTGCCCGGCGGGTCGATGAACACCATGTCGGTGGTCGCGATCAGGCTTTCCTGGTTGTCGACGAGCGGGAAGTTCGGCCAGTTCGTCATGAGCGGATCGGGCGTCGCGACGCGGGTCGGCGCGAACGAGCCGAGCCGCAGCCACACCGACGACGAGCCCGGGCCGCCGTTGTAGAAGAACGTGACGGGGCGGGGCGAGCCGTCCGCGCTCGGCGCGGTGTACGCGACGTAGGACATCGTGGCTTCCGCATTGCCGCTCGGATCGGATGCGGTCAGGTGCCCGGTGGTGGTGGTGTAGTTGACCGTGGTGCCGCCCGCGGACCAGCTGTGGTGCATCACCGCGGCTTGCTCGGTGATTTGCGCGGCGGGCAGGCTGTCGCCGGCCTTCGGCGAGTACGCGACGTTGTCGGTGTAGGTCTGGTCGGGAGGCGGGGGCGTGGTGCTCGTGCCGTCGCCGCCGCAACCTGCCAGCGCGAGGAGCCCCAGCGCCAGTATCGTCCCTCCCATGTAGCGGGCCCGGCGGCCCGTTCCTGCGTCCTTCCGGAAGCGCTCTGCTTTCATTTTTATCCTTTGTGCCTTTCGATTATTTAACGAAATACATGCAGCAAGGGTAAAGCCTCGGTCATCGAGCTGTTTATTTACGTGAATATTATTTAATTCTTTCGTTTTTATTATTACGTGTGATTTTGATAAATCGTAAAAATTCAAAATCGAGGCGTCAACCGGCGCGGGGCGTTTTCCTGTCGAGTTTTGTGCGGGCTGCGCCACGCAAGCGCGTGGGAGGGCGGCCGGCGCGCGCCGGCCAGGGATATCGAGGTCGCGGGATTGAATGTTCCCGGTAATTGATTCGAATGAATCGGCGGTAAATCAGACGGCTATGGGGACAATCGCCGCGCCCGCCAGAAGCGGGCGCGGCGCACGGCGCTCAGCGCGCCGTGCCGACCTGCATTTCCTTCAGCAGGTTGTCCGCGTGGTCGAGGTGATGCATGACCCACAGCATGTAGCGGACGTCGACGTGGATCGAGCGCGTTTCAGCCGGATTGAACAGCCAGCCGGAACTCACGCCTTCCCAGTTGCCGTCGAACACGAGACCGACGAGCTTGCCGTTGCGGTCGAGCGTCGGCGAGCCCGAGTTGCCGCCCGTGATGTCGAGGTTCGCCAGGAAGTTGACGGGCAGCGTGCCGAGCGTCGGGCTCGCGTAGCCGTCGAACGCCTTCGCGCGGATCGCCGCGAGTTCGGCGGGCGGCGCGTTGAACGGCTCGGCTCCCGTGTTCTTCTGGACGATGCCGTCGACCGTCGTGAACGCCGCATAGCTGACCGCGTCGCGCGGCGCATAGCCGCCCACCGTGCCGTACGTCACGCGCAGCGAGTTGTTCGCATCGTGGTAGATCGGGCGGCCGCGCGCGGCGTCGAATGCGACGAGCGCCGTCATGTAGCGCGCGCGCAGCCGCGCGTCGTCGCCCGCGATCGCCTTTTGCTCGTGCTCGTAGGCGAGCAGATCCGGCATCAGCGCGCGCATCAGCTGCAACCACGTATCGTTGCTCGCGGCGATCCGCTCGGGCGTCGCATCCAGCCAGTGCACGCGCGTCGCGGTATCGGTGAGGCGCGAGCCGCGATAGAGCGCGGCCACCTTGCGGGTCAGCGCGGCGGGATCGGACGCGCCGCCCAGCCAGCGATCGAGCGCCGGCAGCCGCTGGTCGGCGGGAAGCTTCACGTAGCGTTGCAGCGTATCGACCAGCATCTGCTGGTCGACCGCCGGATCCATCGTGCGGTCGAGGCGGCGCGCCTCGCCCTCCACGCGGATCTCGTCGCGCTTCTGGTAGCCGGATTCGCGCTCGAGGTCGGGCTTCTGCTTCTCCTGCGCGAGCCGCACGATCTGGTAGGCGCTGTGGAACAGGCCGCCGAAACCGAGCTGGCGATACACGAGGTTGCGGTCGCGCAGCTTCAACTGGCTGGCGACCAGGGCGCGCAGCGCGCGGACGTCGGCGGCCTGCGCGGCGCCGCCGTCGGCTTGCGCGGCGAGCCAGCGGTCGAGGTCGGCCTCCTGCGCGCGCTTGGCGGCGAGCGCGTTGCTGCGCGCAAGACCCTCGAGGTTGCCCTGGTAGTTCTTCATCGCGTTGTTGAGGCCGGCGACCAGGTCCGCGTATTTGACGCCGACCTCCGGACGCGCGCGGCTCGCCGTGTCGACCATCGCGAGCAGATCCTTGAAGAGCGCGATCTCGGTCGGATAGCGCCAGTCGATCGTGTTTTGCAGTTCGTCCGCGAGTCGATAGCGGTCGGTGCGGCCTGGATAGCCGGCCACCATCACGAAGTCGCCCGTGCGCACGCCGTCCGGGTTCACCGTCAGCCAGTGCTTCGGGTGGTAGGGGACGTTGTCCTTCGAGTACGAGGCCGCGCTGCCGTCCTTCGCGACGTAGGCGCGCAGGAAGCTGAAGTCGCCGGTGTGGCGCGGCCACATCCAGTTGTCGACGTCGCCGCCGAACTTGCCGATCGACAGCGGCGGCGCGTAGACGAGCCGTACGTCGCGGATCTCGCGCTGGCGGATCAACTGGTAGCTGTAGCCGCCGCTGAAGGTGTAGACGTCGCAGCGATAGCCGGGCTGCTCGCAGTCCTGCACCTGCCGCTTCTTCGCGAGATCGATCGCGACGTAGCGCGCATAGCCGTTCATCCCGGGCTTGAGCGCCGCGTTGATCTTCGCGGTGACGTCGCTGATCTCGTCGGTCACGTAGATGCGCTGGGTCGGATCCGCGGGCAGCTCCTCGCCGGGCGCGCGCGCGAGGAAGCCGTTCTCGATCAGGTTGTTCTGCGTGGTCGAGTTGTATTGCAGCGCGCCGTAGCCGCAGTGGTGATTGGTGACGACCAGGCCGTCGGGCGAGACGAACGACGCGGTGCAGAAGCCGAGGCTCACGACCGCGTCGAGCGGCCAGTCGGTCAGCGTGGCGAGCTTGGCCGGATCGAGCGCGAGGCCGCGCTGTTCGAGCGCGCCGGCGAGTCCCGGGAGTTGCGGGGGTTGCCACATGCCCTCGTCCGCATGGGCGATGCCGCACAACGATGCGGCGGCCGCGAGCGACAGCAGGCGCGCGGCGGGTGACGGTTTTGCAAGCATTGAATCCTCATCTCTTGTTGTTATCACGCAGCCATGTCCGCGTCGTGTGCGGGCATGGCCGGGGCAGGCGCGGCGGTAGTCGCGCCGATGCCGGCCTACACACTGAAAGGATGCGGACGGGCATCCGCCCCGGCGGACAGTGTAGCGAGTCAGAAATCGCCGTGTCGCGGGGCGCGGTGGCGGGGGGCCATTGCTCGTGTGCGGCGTGCGGGCCGGCCGGTATTGCCGTCACCGGGGGCGGCCGTGATAACGTGCTGCGAGACGAGACGAGACGAGACGAGACGAGACGAGACGAGACGAGACGAGACGAGACGAGACGAGACGAGACGAGACGGGGCGACACCCACGCGGCCGCCGTGCGCGGTCCGCCAACCGGACGGGAGAGGCATGCAGGTGCGACAGGCGGAGGTGCGGGCGATGCGCGTGCGGTCGGGCTGGCTGGCCGCCCATCCCTACGCGTATGGATGGGGCGTGGTGGCCGCGATCGTCGCGTGCGATCTGCTGTGGTTGCGCGCAGGCGGTTATGCGGTGCAGCGCGCGGGCGTGGTGGCGGCGCTGAAGCTGATCGGCACCTGCATCGGGTTCGCGGTGCTGCTGGTGGGCGTGGCGCGCGTGGCGCGTTATCGCGAGCTGGCCGAGCGCTTCCGATATCGCGAGGTGGCCGAGGCCTTGTTCGCCACGGCGCTGCTGGCTGCCTTCATGGCGGCGACGGGCGTGTTGTCCTATCTGTGCGTGAGCGTGAATCCGCCGCTGATCGACGCTGCGCTGATTCGCGCCGATGCATGGCTCGGCTTCGATTGGCCGCGGGTATTCGCGTGGGTGCAGGCGCGTCCCCAGGCGCGGCAGGTGCTGGCGTTCGCATACGACAGCGCGAAGTGGCAGTTGATCGTCATTCCGTTCCTGCTCGCCGTGCTGCGCGATCGCGGCAACCTGCGCGCGTTCGTCTGGCTGTTCATGCTGAGCGGGATGATGGTGCTCGCGGTGTCCACGCCCTGGCCGGCGGCGAGCGCGTTCGTGCATTTCGGCGTGAGCGCGCCGGATACCGCGGATACGGTTGCGGATTTCGCGCGCCTGCGCGCGGGTTCCCTGCATGAGATCGACTTGCTGACCTTGCAGGGGCTCGTGTCGATGCCGTCGTTCCATACCGCGCTTGGCGTGATCTTCGCGTATGCGTTGAGACGCGCACGGGGCGTGTCGATCGTCGCGCTGGGGCTCAATGCGCTGATGATCGCGTCGACGCCGACGCAGGGCGGGCACTATCTGGTCGACGTGATATCGGGGGCGGTGGTGGCGGGGGCGGCGATCGCGTTGGTGAGGTCGGGCGGATTGGACGGTCGGCGACAGGCGCAGGGATGACGCGCCGCGAGACCGCATGCGCCGGTGGATGCGCAGGTTCGATCATGAGCGTTGCGAAGCGGCGCTGCGCCATGATCGGGCGCGGCCTCGACGCACCCGGGCGTGCATCGCTCAGGCGGCGTAGCGACGAACATGTCGGATATATTCGATTGCATCGAGACGTTCGACGACACTATTCACGCCTCGGCGCGTGAGGGGCGAGGCCATTCCGATCGGCATCGCGGATGCCATCCCTCCGTTTTCAACCCGCGAACGCGCACGCGACCCGCGCCTTCACCCCGCCGTCGACAGTTGATGATGAACATGCATCAACTAGTTCCGAAATGTCGTTTGGCGCTTCTTTTTTTTAATCAATACACTTTGTTCGGCGTCAAGGTCTGTGGCACAAGCAGCCGGCGTTTTTCGGCCGCGCTTTTCGCATGCGGCCGGCTCAGCGATGAAGGCGGCGCGCACGTCGGCCGGTCGGGGCATTCCAGCCGCTGGCGGGCGCAGCAGAACCAGGCGTGCACCGTCATCCGAGACAAACATGGAGACAGCGCACCTCATGCGTTCACAACCCGAGCAGCATTCCCGGGATTCATCCGACCCGCGTTCCAGGGCGCCCGTTCTCCATCGCGGGCTGCAGGCTCGCCATCTGCGCATGATCGCGATCGGCGGCTCGATCGGCACGGGGCTGTTTGTCGCCACGGGCGCGTCCATCTCGCAGGCCGGGCCCGGCGGCGCGATGGTCGCGTATCTGGTGATCGGCGTGATGGTCTATTTCCTGATGACGAGCCTCGGCGAAATGGCGGCCTTCATGCCCGTGTCGGGTTCGTTCGCATCTTACGGCGCGAAATTCGTCGACGAAGGCTTCGGCTTCGCGCTCGGCTGGAACTACTGGTACAGCTGGGCCGTGACCATCGCGGTCGAACTGGTCGCCGCGCAGCTCGTGATGCACTACTGGTTTCCGCAGGTGCCGGGCGTCTGGTGGAGCGCGCTGTTTCTCGCGCTGATCTTCGCGCTCAATGCCATGTCGGTGCGTGGCTTCGGCGAGGCGGAATACTGGTTCGCGTTGATCAAGGTGCTGACGGTGATCGCGTTCATCGCGATCGGCGTGCTGATGATCTTCGGCGTCATGCAGGGCGGCCCCAGCAACGGCTTCGACAACTTCACGCTCAAGGACGCCCCGTTCGTCGGCGGCTGGGCCTCGATCCTCGGCGTCGCGATGATCGCCGGGTTCTCGTTTCAGGGCACCGAGATGATCGGCGTCGCGGCGGGCGAGGCGGAAAACCCGGGCACCACGATTCCGCGCGCGGTGAAGCAGATCTTCTGGCGCATCCTGCTGTTCTACGTGCTGGCGATCTTCGTGATCGGCATGCTCATTCCCTATACCGACCCCAGCCTCCTGAAAAGCAACGTGACCGATGTGGGCGTGAGCCCGTTCACGCTCGTGTTCCGTCATGCGGGCCTCGCGTTCGCGGCCGGCGTGATGAATGCGGTGATCCTCACCGCGCTGCTCTCGGCCGGCAATTCCGGCATGTATGCGTCCACGCGGATGCTCTACAACCTCGCGGTCCAGGGCCGCGCGCCCAAGGTGTTCGCGAAGGTCTCGCGGGGCGGCGTCCCGCTCAATGCGCTGTATGCGACGACCGCGGTGGGCGCGCTGTGCTTTCTCACGTCGCTCTACGGCGACCAGACGGTGTACCTGTGGCTTTTGAACCTGTCCGGGATGGCCGGCTTCATCACGTGGCTCGGCATCGCGATCAGCCACTATCGGTTCCGCAAGGGTTTCGTGAAGCAGGGCTATCGCCTCGAACAGCTGCCGTACCGGGCCAAGCTGTTCCCGTTCGGCCCGATCCTCGCCGCGGCGCTGTGCGCGCTCGTCACGGTCGGTCAGGACTATCAGGCGTTTCTGGCCGACAGGATAGACTGGGTGGGCGTGGCCGCAACCTATATCGGCCTGCCGCTCTTTTTGGCGATCTGGATGGGCTATGCGCTCGTGCGCAGATGCCGCCTGGTGCGCTACGAAGAGATGGAGATCGCGCCCTGGATCGCGCGCCAGGCGGCGAGCCGCGTCGAGGCCGAGCAGGGCGGCGACCACCTGGGCCAGGTGTCCGCGCCGGCCAAGGTGGCGCCTTACGCGTGATCCGGCGCCTCAGGCCGTGACCGCGGCGCGGGCGGGGCAGTCGGCTGCTCCATCGGCGCGCCGCGACAAGGATGCGAGGCAGGCGCCGTTTTCGCGGAGCCGATGCGCCCGCATCCATTTTCTCGTTTCTCGAAGTCAGATCGCATGCAAAACTTTTACGAATCCACGGTTGCGCGTTCACCTTATCCATCGCTGAGCGGCACGCTCGACGCGCAGGTCTGCATCATCGGCGGCGGTCTCGCGGGCCTGAACACCGCGCTCGGGCTCGTCGAGCGCGGCGTGCGCGACGTGGTGCTGCTCGACGGCGAACGCGTCGGCTTCGGCGCCTCGGGGCGCAACGGCGGCTTCGTGTTCGGCGGCTACAGTCTCGACAATGGCGACCTGCTCGGCATGCTCGGTCAGGACCGGGCGCGCCACCTGTACGGCCTGACGATCGAGGCCGTCGATCTGATCCGCGCGCGCATCGCCCGCTACGGCATCGATTGCGACCTCGTCGATCGCGGCGTCATGCTCGCGAACTGGTTCGACGATCCGTCGAGGCTCGATGCATTGCGCACGCTGATGAAGCGCGATTTTCGCGTCGAGTGGGAGCCGGTGGCGCGGGATGCGCTGCGCGCGCGGCTGAAAACCGCGCGTTATCACGGGGGGCTTTTCGAACCCAACGCGTTTCATTTTCATCCGCTGAAATACGTGCTCGGCGTGGCGAACGCCGCGGCGCAGGGCGGTGCGCGCCTCTACGAGCAGTCGCCCGCGCGCGCGATCGAGCGCGACGGTGCGGGCTTCGTCGTGCGTACGCCGAATGGCGTCGTGCGCGCGAAGGACGTGGTGTTCGCGTGCGGCGGTTATGCGCGCGGCGTGTCGCCGCGCATCGAGCGCGCCGTGCTGCCGATCGCGACCTACGTGATCGCGACCGAGCCGCTCGGCGCGCGCCTCGCCGATGCGATCGACGCGCCTTATGCGGTCTACGACACGCGTTTCGCGTTCGACTATTACCGTCCGCTCAAGGACACGCGCATCGTGTGGGGCGGACGGATCTCGGTGCTCGACCGCGGTCCGGAGGCCATCGCGAAGCTGCTCAAGCGCGATCTCGCGCGCGTGTATCCGCAACTCGCGGACGTGAAGGTCGAGTACGCGTGGGGCGGATTGATGAGCTATGCGCGGCACAAGATGCCGCAGATCGGCCGCGACGCGGACGGCGTCTGGCACGCGATCGCCTTCGGCGGGCACGGCATGGCGCCCACCACGGTCGCCGGAGAGGCGCTCGCCGACGCCCTGGTGCAGCGCCGGCCGTTGCCGGACGGTTTCGCCGCGTTCGGCCTGACCCGCACCTTCGGCCTTGCCGGGCTCGCGGCCGCGCAACTCACGTACACGGCCTTTCAAGCCCGCGACGCGCTCGCGGCATACCGGCGCTGACGGCTATTGCGGCACGCCGGCGTAGTCGGCGGCCTGTTCCAGCAGCCAGCCGCGAAACGCCTCGAGGGGTTTGCCGTGGCTGAATTCCGTCGGATAGACGAGATAGTAGGCGGCATCTGAATTGGCATGCCGGGCCACGGGCGATTCGAACGGAATCACGAGGCCCAGATGCTTGAGCTGCCCTTCGACGAGGAACCTCGGCACGAGCGCGATGCCGAGCCCGGCCGCCGCGCCGGCGGTGAGCATCGTATGCAGCTCGTAGCGGATGCCTTGCATCGTCGCGTTGTCCTCGACCCCCAGCGACGCGAACCATTGCGACCATCCGTGAGGCCGCGTGGTCGAGTGGAGCAGCGGATACGCGAGCAGCTCGTGCGCTTTCCGGATCGGCTTCCTCAACAGCGCCGGCGAGCAGACCGGCACCACCTCTTCGCCGAACAGGTAATCGGACGTCGTGCCGGGCCAGGTGGGCTTCCCGTAGTGAATGGCGGCCTCGAAGTGCGATTCGCTGAACGAAAACGCGTCGGTGCGCACGCCCATGTTGATCCGCACGTCGGGATTGCGCTCGGTGAAATCCTTCATGCGCGGAATCAGCCATTCGGAGGCGAAGGTCGGCAGGACCGCCAGCTCCAGATAGCCGCCGCCGCTGCCGTGCACGACGATCGAGAGGGTGTCCTTATCGAGATGTTCCAGCGAGCGGCGCACCTGCATGCCGTACAGCTTGCCGGCGCGGGTCAGCACCACGCGCTGCTTGGCGCGCACGAACAGACGCACGCCGAGACCCGATTCGAGCGTGGCGATCTGCCGCGATACGGCGCTCTCCGTGAGAAACAGCTCCTTTGCCGCCTGCGTGAAACTTTCATGCCGCGCGGCCGCTTCGAACGCGATCAGCGCACTCATGTTCGGGATTCTGAATTTACGCACGATAGTTCCAAAAACTCATCGACTGTCGATTTTATGTCACTTTACGACAAGCCCGGCATTTTGAATAATCCGCCGACGTGATGCACCGGATGGAACGCGTTGCAAGCCCGATTGACGGTGATCTGAGAGGCGGTGATGAGAAATTCGAACGTTGAAAATCTGTTGCATGGCGTGCTCGGCGCGGAGAAAACCGGGCGGTTGTTTGCGGCGCTGAATATTCCCGCGCTGCTGCGGGAATGGGAGGCGGGCGTGGTCACGCGCGCCGAGCTGGCCCAGGCGATGAACATGGTGCTTTTCGAGGATTTGCTCGACCGCTCGCCCAACGGCCGGCGCTACACCGACGACGCGATCGCGCAGGGCGGTTCCGTGTACTTCGACCACGGCGCGCTGCGGACGGTGCGCTGGGCGCAGTGCGGCGCGTTGCCGCCCGGCGAGGCCGCGTTCACGCGGATCCTGCTGCCGCTCGGCTTCAAGCTCAACGGCCGCTATCCGCTGGACCCGCTCGGCATGACGGGCCGCGCTTATGTGCACGAGGACGCGCCGGACGAGATCGCGCAGTTCTTCGTCAGCGAGCTGCATCCGGAGCGCTTCTCGACGGCGTTTCAGCAGGCCGTGTCCAATGTGCTCGGAGCATCGCGCGATCCGCTCACGCCGCTGGCGTACGCGCAGCTTGCCGAGCTGGCGCGCGACGGCTGCCTGCCGCTCGACGCGGCGCGCGCGTTGCTGCCCGTGCTCGTCGGCGCATTTGCGCGTCAGCACGACGCGCCGGGCGTCGGCGACTACGAGACGCTGCTGCGCGAGTCGGCCGAGATGGCCTGGATCGCGACGGAGGGCAATGCGTTCAACCACGCGACCGACCGCGTGGCCGACGTGTTCAAGCTCGCCGACGACGAGAAGGCGAAGGGGCGCCCGATGAAGCCCGAGGTCGAGCGCTCGCGCTCCGGCCGCGTGTTCCAGACCGCCTATCGCGCGGACCGCGTGCTGCGCGCGCTGCGCCAGAGCGACGGCGCGATGGTGATGCGGGAAGTGCCGGGCTCGTTCTACGAATTCATCACGCGCAAGCGCATGTTCAATCAGGCGACGCGTCAGTGGGAAACCGATCTGCGCTTCGACGCCGGCAATGCCGCCGGCATCTTCAAGATGACGGCCGGTACGGCCGACAGCGGGGCGTGAGTTGAAAGCCGCCACCCCGTTCCAGGCCGGTGAGCGCCTGCTCGAACACGTGCAGGCCGATTTGTGTCGCGCGCTGCGCGGCGAAGTGCGCTTCGATGCCGGTTCGAAGGCGCTCTATGCGTCGGACGCGTCGAATTACCGGCAGATCCCGCTCGGGGTCGTCGTGCCGGCCGACGTGGAGGATCTCGTCGCCGCGGTGGACGTGTGCCGGCGCCACGACGTACCGTTCCTGACGCGCGGCGGCGGCACCTCGCAAAACGGCCAGTGCGTGAACGTGGCGGTGGTGGCGGACACGAGCAAGTACGTCAATCGCGTCGTTTCCCTTGACCCGGTCGGCAAGACGGCGCTCGTGGAGCCCGGCGTGATCTGCGATGCGCTCCGCGACGCGGCCGAACGACATGGCCTGACCTTCGCGCCCGACCCGGCCACGCACAGCCGCTGCACGCTCGGCGGCATGATCGCGAACAATTCCTGCGGCGCGCATTCGGTCATGGCCGGCAAGACGGCGGAGAACGTCGAGGCGCTGGAGATCCTGACGTACGACGGCGCGCGCTTCTGGGTCGGCCCGACGAGCGAAGGCGAACTGGACGCGATCATTGCCGAGGGGGGCCGTCGCGGCGATATCTATCGGCGTCTGCGCGAACTGCGCGACCGTTATGCGGATCACATCCGCGGCGCGTTTCCGCGCATCAAGCGCCGCGTGTCGGGCTTCAATCTGGACCAGCTGCTGCCGGAGAACGGCTTCAACCTCGCGCGCGCGCTCGTCGGCACCGAAGGCACCTGCGCGATCACGTTGCACGCGAAGGTGCGGCTCGTGCATAGCCCGGCGCATCGGGTATTGCTGCTGCTCGGCTTCAAGGACATCTACGTCGCGGCGGACGCGGTGCCGCATTTCAACCGCTTCAATCCGATCGCGATCGAGGGCCTGGATCGCGGCATCGTGCGCGGTTTGCAGGCGCGCGGCCTCAAGCACGAGGAAATCGCCTTGCTGCCGCGCGGCGATGCGTGGGTCGTGCTCGAGTTCGGCGCGGATTCGGCGGCGGCCGCGACGCTTCAGGCGCAGGCGGCGGCACGCCATTTTCTCGCGGGAGCGGCCGGCGAGGACGTGTCGGGCTTCGTCGTCACGGAAAAAACGCAGCAGCAGAAGATCTGGTCGATACGCGAGA
This sequence comes from Burkholderia sp. FERM BP-3421, assembly GCF_028657905.1. Taxonomy (NCBI): domain Bacteria; kingdom Pseudomonadati; phylum Pseudomonadota; class Betaproteobacteria; order Burkholderiales; family Burkholderiaceae; genus Burkholderia; species Burkholderia sp. FERM BP-3421. The sequence goes on from NZ_CP117782.1 coordinate 665,336, forward strand.
CGGGCGCATCGGCGGTCGCGCTCTCGATCGACCCCGGCACGTCCGACCCGATGGTGGGCTGGGAAGACGCCGCCGTCGATCCGGCGCGGCTCGGCGACTATCTCCGGGCGTTTCAGGCGCTGGTGGACCGTTACGGCTACGAAACCTGCCTGTACGGCCATTTCGGCGACGGGTGCGTGCATGCGCGGATCACGTTCGACGTCCGCACGGCCGAGGGCATTCGCAAGTGGCGCGGATTTCTTCGCGAGGCGGCGCAACTCGTCGTGGATTTCGGCGGTTCGCTGTCCGGCGAACACGGCGACGGGCAGGCCAAGGCGGAATTCCTGCCGATCATGTACGGCCCCGAGATCATGCAGGCGATGGAGGCGTTCAAGGCGATCTGGGATCCGGCGAATCGGCTGAATCCGGGCAAGGTCGTCAACGCCTATCGCGTCGACGAGAACCTGCGCATGGGGCCGTCCTACAAGCCCGTGACGCTGACGACGAAGCTGCGCTTCGAGAGCCCCGAGGGCGACGGCATGCCGCGCGCGCTCGAACGCTGCATCGGCATGGGGAAGTGCCGGTCCCTCGACGGCGGCACGATGTGCCCGAGCTTTCGCGCGACGCGGGAAGAGCGTTTCTCGACGCGCGGCCGCGCGCATCTGTTCTGGGAGATGCTGCAGGGCGAGGTCATCACCGACGGCTGGAACAGCGGGGAAGTCAAGGAGGCGCTCGACACGTGCCTCGGCTGCAAGGGCTGCAAGTCCGACTGCCCGACGCATACCGACATGGCGTCGTACAAGGCGGAGTTTCTCTCGCATTACTACGAGAACCATCGTCGGCCGCGGCAGGCGCTGTTCATGGGAAGAATCGGGCAGTGGGCGCCGTGGGCGAGCCGCTTTCCCCGGCTGGCGAACTTCGCGATGACTGCGCGGCCGCTGGCCGGCATCGGCAAATGGGTGGCGGGCGTGGCCGCCGAGCGCAGCCTCCCCGCGTTCGCGCCGAAGTCGTTCAGGGCGTCGCGCGCCGGCCAGCGCGCGGGGCGCGAGGCGGGCCCGCATGGGGCGCGCCGGAAGGTGATCCTCTGGGTCGATACCTTCAACGATCATTTCTCGCCGCAGATTGCGGCCGCCGCGATGGAGGTGCTGGAGCGCCTCGGCTGTGACGTGGTGGTGCCGCCTCGGCGGCTCTGCTGCGGCCGCCCGCTCTACGACTACGGTTTGCTGGACGAGGCGCGGGCGCTGCTGTCCGGGATCGTCGAGACGCTCGCGGACGACATTCTCGGCGGCGTGCCGGTGGTTGGGCTGGAGCCGGGTTGCCTGTCGGTGTTCAAGGACGAGTTGTTGAAGCAGCTTCCGGACAACGATCTCGCGCGGCGACTGTCACGGCAGAGTTTTCTCTTTTCCGACTTCGTCGCGCAGATCCCGTTCGATTGGCCGGCGCTCGACGAGACGGTCCTGGTGCATGGGCATTGTCACCAGAAGTCGCTGTTCGGCATGAAGGGCGAAGCCGCGTTGCTGGACAAGCTGGGGGTGCGCTGGACGCTGCTCGACGCCGGCTGCTGCGGCATGTCGGGGTCGTTCGGCTTCAATGCGGACCACTATGCGCTGTCGATGAAGATCGGCGAGGACGCGCTGTTGCCGCTCGTGCGGCAAGCGCCGCGCGAGACGCTGGTGGTGACGAACGGGTTCAGCTGCCGCGAGCAGATCGCTCAGGGGGCGGGGCGGCATACGCTGCATATCGCGGAGCTTGCGCTGCGCGCGCTTGCGGAGGGGCGGGCGGGGCCGTCCGGACGGAGATCCGGTTGTGTCGAGGCGGCGGCGGTGTAATCGCCGTCGGTCATCCCGGGGCGCGGAACGACGGTCTCATGTGCGCTTTATCGCAAAGATGCCGGCTGAATCCGGGCGGCAGCGCGTGGGGATGCGGGCGATGCAATCGATTTCGGCGCGCGGTTGGCATGGGGAGTCACTGTACGGCAGATGGCCGGTCGAAGGCGTCGATGCCTGCGTCAATGCCACTCACGCAAAGCGCCGCGATCACGCCGGCAAGGATGAGTTAGCCGGGCGATCCATCGATCGAATGCCCTGGCTGGCGGATAACGCGGGATGCCCCTGTGTCGCCAAGGTCGGAACATGGGGCCGGCGGCCGGTTTCAGCCGGAATGGTCTGGCCGAATCGTTACAATGGCCCCGATGAGCGCCTCCTCCGACAACATCGCATGCAAAACAGACTGACCTCGTATTTCTGGAGCGGCGACGTCATCCGCAGTCGACGTTTGAGCGACATTGTTTTGTCCGGCGCGCTCGATGTCCCGATGCCCTCTGCGCGCGTGCTTGCGGATTGGAAAAGAGAGACTTCGTCGCGGCTCGTGCTGGAGCCGGGGGATGTCGAGGTCATGCCTCTGGCGCGGACGCAGGCGCGCTGGCCGGACTACACGCGCTGCGTGCAGGCAATGAACGACTGGACCGGCGCGCTTGGACTGCCCGGCGTGCTTGCCGCCAGTGAGGTCGCCTTGATGGCCTGTCGAGGCGCGAGATATCACCACGACGGCGGGCCATATGGCGGCGCGGCCTTCTGCAATCTCTTCCTGAGCGAAGACTTGGGACTGGACGTGCATTTTCCCTCTACGGGGCGTCGCATTCCCCTGACCCGGGGAACCGCCGTGCTGTTCGATCCCAGTCAGCCGCATGGCGTCATTCGGCGGGGCAGCGACGGTTTCGACGCGGCCGATTTCGCATCGGACCAGGATTGCATCCAGATCTTCCTGACCTGGGAGCTTCCCATCGAGGACGCCCGGGTTGGGCGAGTACTCGAGGTGGCCTACGACGCCGAGCCCTCGATCCCGCCACACGTGGACGACGAGCAAGTCTGGTTGAACGACGGGCCCGCCGCCGTGTGCCCGGAGACGGGTCGCTGGTACAGGGTGGATTGAGGGCTGGCGGGATCCGCCCGGTAGGAGACCGGCGGATGTGCTGACGAAGCACGCGGAACGAGGGCGGTCGAGCCGAGAGAGGCTTCGCGGCGGCGCCTCGGAAAAAGGAAAGGGGTTACAAGCCAATGACTTGTAACCCCTTGATATCCTTGGTCGGAGCGATAGGATTCGAACCTACGACCCTCTGATCCCAAATCAGATGCGCTACCAGGCTGCGCTACGCTCCGAGGAATCGGTAATTCTAGCGTCAATGATATATAAAGGTCAATCATCAGACGCACGACGCGACCCGAGGCCGGCAGGCGAGGGCGCGCAACCCCGACGCAAGGTCGGCTTATCCCACCGATTCCGGAGCCTCTCCCCATGATGAACCTGATCCTCTGGCGCCACGCCGAAGCGGAAGACTCGGCGCCCAGCGATCTCGCGCGGCAGCTGACGACGCGCGGCCGCAAGGACGCGCAAGCGGTCGCCAAGTGGCTGCGCGCGCGCATGGAAAGCAGCGCCGTGATTCTCGCGAGCCCCGCCGCGCGCACCGTGCAGACCGTGGAGGCGCTGACCGACCAGTACCGCACGGTGCGTGAACTGGCGCCGGGCGGCAGCGTTGCCGACGTCCTCACGGTCGCGGGCTGGCCCGACGGCATTGCGCCCACGGTACTCGTGGTCGGCCACCAGCCGACGCTCGGCGCGGTCGCCGCGCGCCTGCTCGGCGGCGTGGACGACAGCTGGTCGTTGCGCAAGGGCGCGGTACTGTGGCTCGCAAGCCGCACGCGCGACGGTGGCCGGCAGGCGGTGCTGCGTGCGGCGATCTCCCCCGATCTGATTTGATTACGGTCGATCAAACGGCATTTCAGGCATTCTGCTAAAGTCAATTCGGCGACACGTCATCGAATAGACACCGTTTTGCCACGCAAGCTTCACGGCCGGTTACTACATTGGCGTGCATGTCGTCTCCTTTCTTACGACCAGGAAAGCCTACATGCGAGAACTGCCGACGCCCACGCTCCCCTTTGCCTCGCTGCCTCTCGATCTGCCGCGTCGCCGTTTGCCCCGCGCCGCGGAAACCGTCACCTCCGAATATCGTCTGCGCGCCGCGTGGGCGCGCAGCGAAGACGAGCTGCGCGAAGCGCAGCGGCTGCGCCACCACGTGTTCGCCGACGAGATGGGCGCACAGGTCAGCGGCCCCGCGGGCCTCGATGTCGATTCGTTCGATCCGTATTGCGATCACCTGCTGGTGCGCGATCTCGACACACTGAAGGTGGTCGGCACCTACCGGGTGCTGCCGCCGCATCAGGCGGCGCGCATCGGGCGCCTGTACGCGGAAGGGGAGTTCGACCTGTCGCGCCTGACCCACCTGCGCGCGAAGATGGTGGAAGTCGGCCGTTCGTGCGTGCATCGCGACTATCGCAGCGGCGCGGTGATCATGTCGCTGTGGGGCGGCCTCGGCGCCTACATGATGCAGAACGGCTACGAGACGATGCTCGGCTGCGCGAGCGTGTCGATGGCCGATGGCGGCCATTACGCGGCGAACCTGTATCAGTCGCTCGGCGATGCGTTGACCACGCCCGAGTACCGCGCGTTCCCGCATACGCCGCTGCCGGTCGACGAGTTGCAAACCGGCGCGAAAGTCGCGCCGCCCGCGCTCATCAAGGGCTACCTGCGTCTCGGCGCGAAGATCTGCGGGGCGCCCGCGTGGGATCCCGATTTCAACTGCGCGGATTTCCTGACGCTGTTCCGGCTCTCGGAGATCAACGCCCGTTACGCGCGTCACTTCCTCGGCGAAACGCAGTAAGGCGGATTCCGGTCGCGCGCGGCGCTGTCGCGGCGCGCGCCGGATCGCCGGTCATGTCGATCCATGGGCAACGCGCGGGGCGCGTGTTGCCCGGTTGCCGCGCGGTCACTGCCGCATGCGCATTGCCGCGGCGAGACCGGACGCGCGGCGTCCGGTGCCGGTCGTGACGGATTGGGAATGCGGCGCGCGTCAGTGTCAGTGTCAGTGTTTGCGTCGCCAGTCGAGCAGATGGTGCTCGGCCATCCAGTGATGAATCATGCCTTCGCCGCCGTGCGCTCGCTTGTATTCGCGCGATTCGAACACGGACAGGCCGACGAGTACGCCCAGCCCAATAGCCAGGCCGATCAGGCCCGCAATCGATTCGGTATCCATGGCAGCCCTCCTTTCCGCGGCTTCAGCGCCATCCCTTGATAGTAGGTCAGGCCGGGCGGAATGAAAGCGGGCCGGATCGTGGCGACACGGGCGTCCGCTGCCGGCGGGCGCGATTTCCATTAGACTCCCCGGGCTTGTCGCGGCCGCATGTCGCTGTCGCGCTCCCGTTCACAGGATGTTTCATGACCCGTTTGATTCTCGTCGCGCTCGCGGCGGCCGCGCTGGCCGGCTGCGCGAGCGATCCCCGCGCCGCGCATCGCGGCGTTCCTCCGCAGGATCCCGTCGATTATCACGGTGTGCCGACCGACATGACGCCGCCGTCGATGCTGGGCGAGCCTGCGCCGACGGCGCCGGCCGTGCAATAAGAAGGAAGGCGCGCGCGGCTCAGTCGCCGCGCGCGATCGAACGGTCGAGCGCGGGCAGGTGGCGTGCGAGCGTCGCGCCGCGCGCGGCCATGAAGATCAGCAGCGCGATCCACAGGCCGTGATTGCCGAATGAGCCGACCAGTGCGAAGGTCGCCGCGACGAAGATCGCGAGCGAGGCGGCCATCGAGCGCATCAGCGCGCGGGTCTCGGTCGCGCCGATGAACGCGCCGTCGAGCAGGAAACCCCACACCGAGATCACCGGCGACACGGCCGCCCACGGCAGGTAGCGCTCGGCGACGCGGAGCACGCCGGGCTGATCGGTCAGTTGCGCGACGATCCAGTGCCCCGCGCCCCAATACACGAGTGCGAAGGCGAGCGCGCCGCCGCCGGCCCACAGGCTCGCGACGCGCAGCGACTGGCGGAACGCGCGGCGATCGCGCGCGCCCTTGGCGGCGCCGACGAGCGTCTCGGTCGCGTGTGCGAAGCCGTCGAGCGCATAGGCCATGAAGGTCTGAAAATTGAGCAGCAGCGCGTTCGCGGCGAGCGTCGCGTCGCCCTGGCGCGCGCCGAGATGGGCGAACCAGCCGAACGCGGTCAGCAGGCACAGGGTCCGGATGAAGATGTCGCGGTTGAGCGCGACGAGCCGGCGCAGCGCGCCCCGATCGAGGAGCGCGGCGAGCGTCGGGCGCGGCAGGCCGCGCGTGCGCTGACGCCACAGGATCAGCGCGCCGAGCGCGAAGCCCGCGACGTCGGCGGTCGCGGTCGCGGCGCCGATGCCCGCGACGCCCGTGTTCAGCCGATACACATACAGCAGTACCGCGCCGATGTTGACCACGTTGATGAAGATCTGGATCACGAGCGCGAGCCGCACCCGCTGCACACCGAGCAGATAGCCGAGCAGCACGTAGTTGGCGAGGGCGAACGGCGCGGCCCAGATCCGCGTCTGCGAATACGCGAGCGCGGAGGCGCGCACCGCGTCGCTGCCGCCCAGCAGGGCGAACGCCAGGGCCAGCAACGGGGTTTGCAGCGCGAGCACCGTGCTGCCGAGCACGCCCGCGAGGATCAGGGCGCGCAGCACGTTGAGACGGATCGCGACGGCGTCGCCCGCGCCGTGCGCCTGCGCCACGAGGCCGGTCGTGCCCATCCGCAGGAAACCGAAGCCCCAGTAGACGAAGTTGAAGAACAGCCCGCCGAGCGCCACGCCGCCGAGATACTGCGTGCCGTCGAGGTGACCCGCGACGGCGGTGTCGACCGCGCCGAGGATCGGCTGGGTCAGGTTCGCGAGGATGATCGGCAGCGCGAGCGCCAGGACGCGGCCATGCCAGCGGGCGGCGGTGCCCGGCGCGGGCGCGGACGGAGAGGGGACGGACATCGCGCGGGCTTACGCGCGTTCCTGCACGCACACCCACGGCGAGACCACCACCGCCCACAGCTCGGGCGTGCGGGCCGCGAAGTCCTGGGCGGCGTCGGCGGGCATGCGCTGGACCAGCCCGGCGGACAGCCAGCGGGTGACCTGGTCCTTGTCGTCGCTCGCGATCGACTCGGCGACGCTGACGAGATCGAGGTCGCGGGCGACCAGGAGCAGCTTGCCCTGGGCGAAGAAGCGTTCCAGATCGCACCAGTCGATCTTCGCGGTTTCGCCGAGCAGTTGGGCGTAGAGCGGACTGTGCGAGGCGTCCGCGGAAGTTTCGTTTGAAGCCATGACTGTCGTGGGGAAAATAAGTGGCGCCACTATAAACCATCGCGCCGGCCTCCGCGCCGGCCGCGGCGGCGACGCTCACGCGTCGCGCAGCGCGCGCCGGATGATCTTGCCCGTCGCCGTCATCGGCAGGCTGTCGACGAACGCGACCGCGCGCGGATACTCGTGCGCGGCGAGCCGGGTTTTGACATGCGCCTGCAGGGCCTGCACGAGCGCCTCATCGGGCGCATGGCCCGGGTTGAGCACCACGAACGCCTTGACGATCTCGGTGCGGACCGGGTCCGGCACGCCGACCACGGCGGCCATGCGCACGGCCGGATGCGTGAGCAGGCAGTCCTCGATCGGCCCGGGGCCGATCCGGTAGCCGGCGCTCGTGATCACGTCGTCGTCGCGGCCGACAAAGCGGATGAAGCCCGCCGCGTCGGCGACGCCGATGTCGCCCGTCAACAGGTAGTCGCCCGCGAACTTCGCGTGCGTCGCGGCGGGGTTGTGCCAGTAGCCGCTGAACATCACCGGGTCGGGCGCGCGCACGCCGATATGACCGGGCGTGCCGGCCGGCAGCGTGCGGCCGGCCGCGTCGACGATCGCGACTTCATGGCCGGGCGCGGCCTTGCCGATCGCGCCGGGCTGCCGCTCGAACAGCGCGGCGCAGGACGACACCACCACGTTGCATTCGGTTTGTCCGTAGAACTCGTTGATGGTCACGCCAAGCGCATCGCGCCCCCAGGCGATCAATTCGTCGCCCAGCGTTTCGCCGCCGCTCGCGACCGCGCGCAGCGCCAGGGCGAAGCGTTCGCGCGGGCGTTCGACGCCGCGCATCAGCTTCAGCGCGGTCGGCGGCAGGAACGCGTGCGTGACGCCGTGCCGCGCGAGCAGGTCGAACGCGGCTTCGCCGTCGAACTTCTCGAAGCGGCGCGCGAGCACCGGCACGCCGTGATGCCACGAGGGCAGCAGCACGTCGAGCAGGCCGCCGATCCAGGCCCAGTCGGCCGGCGTCCAGAACAGTCGCGCATCGCGCGGAAACAGGTTCTGCGACAGCTCGACGCCGGGCAGGTGGCCCAGCAGCACGCGGTGCGCATGCAGCGCGCCTTTCGGCTTGCCGGTGGTGCCCGACGTGTAGATGATCAGGGCCGGATCGTCGGCGGCGGTATCGGCCGCGGTGAAGTCGGGCGATTCGGCGTCGAGCACGGCGTCGAACGACAGCACGCCGGGTTCGGCGAGATCGGGGGCGTCGTCGATGCAATAGACCGTGGTGAGCGCGTGCAACTGCGCGCGCAGCGGGGCGATCTTCTCGTAGCCGGCGCGATCGGTGACGAGCGCGACCGCGCCGCTGTCGGACAGGCGGAACTCGAGCGCGTCGGCACCGAACAGCGCGAACAACGGCACCGCGATCGCACCGAACTTGTAGGCGGCGAGATGCGCGATCGCAGTTTGCGGCCCTTGCGCGAGGAAGATGCCGATCCGGTCGCCGGGACGGATGCCGGCGCGCGCGAAACTGTTCGCGAGCCGGTTGGAGGCGGCTTTGAGCGCGTCGAAGCTGAAGTGTTCGAGCGTGCCGTCGGCGCGCTCGTGCACGAGCGCGAGGCGGCCGCTGCCGTCCGCCCATTTGTCGCAGGTATCGACACCGAGGTTGTAGCGCGCGGGAATCGACCAGGCGAAGCCGGTCGACAGATAATCGTAATCTTGGGCGTCGGGCAGCATGACGGCGGGTCTCCGGTGTCACTGTTTTCTATGAACATTACACCGGATCGTCATGCCATTCAGGCGATAGTGCGCGCGTATCCGAGGCCGGCCTCGATGCAAGAATTTTGAAGGATGCGTATTATCGTTGCACTCATAACCGATTCGACCATGAACTTGTTTCTGATTGCTGCGGGGCTCAGCTTGATCGGAATCGGCGCGCTGATCGCGTTCGCGCGGCGTGTCGATCCGCTCTCCGGCCGTTTGCACGGCCGTCTGCGCAAGCGCTGATCGTTCTCCCTCCCGGTTTTGTCCACGCGGGCGTTCGCCACGCGCGGTATCCCTTTGTCAGCGCGCGGGCAGATAACGCGACGGGTCGATCGAGCGGCCGCCGTAGCGCAGCTCGAAGTGCAGCGCGACCCGATCGTTGTCGGTATTGCCCATTTCCGCGATCTTCTGGCCTTGCGTGACCGTCTGGCCCTCCTTCACGAGCAGGGCGCGATTGTGCGCGTAGGCGGTCAGGAAATCGCCGTTGTGCTTGATGATCAGCAGATTGCCGTAGCCGCGCAGGCCATTGCCCGAGTAGACGACCGTACCGGCCGCCGCCGCGATGACGGGCGTGCCGGCCGCATTCGCGATGTCGATGCCCTTGGCGTTGGCGCCGTTGAACGTGCGCACCACCTCGCCGGCCGCGGGCCACACGAGCGCGATGTTGGTCGGCGGCTTGGCGGCCGGCTCGGCCGGCGCCGGGCGGCTCGCGCCCGCGCTGCTGGCGTTGCCGCCGCTGCTCTTCGCGCGCCCGGCGCTGCCGGTGCCGACCGTCGAGGCGGTGCCGGGCGGCGGATCGACGCGCAGCACCTGCCCGACCTCGATGGCGTCAGGATTGGACAACTTGTTCCAGCGCACGATGTTCGCGACCGGCTGGCGGTTGTCGCGCGCGATCTTCGACAGCGTGTCGCCGCGTTCGACGCGGTAGAAGCCGGGACCGACCGGGGCCGAGCCGCAGGCGGCGAGCAGGGCGGCCAGTGACGCCACGATGAGCCGTCTCGTTGTATTCACCAACATTGAACCTCGCAAAGCGCTGCCGCGACATGCGGCAGGGATACAAAACGTCCGATTTTAACGGGTTCGAGAGAGTGCTTACCGTTCGCTTGCGTCGCGCGGCGTTCCGGCGCGCTCGCGGCGGGGCCCCATGCGCCGTCTCGCGGGGGCCGTCGCGCCTTCAGGCCAGCGGGCTGACGCGGATCCGCAGCGCGGCGGTTTCGGTCGCGCCGGGCGCCAGCTCGCGCAGGCCGAGACCGTTGTGAATGGCGTCCGGCAGCCCGAGCCACGGTTCCACGCAATAGAAATCCGATTGCGGCGCTTCGGTCCAGGTCGTGACCGCGTACCACGGGATCGAACCCGGGCGCTGCAGGTCCAGCTCGATCGCGTGGCGGCGGCCCGGCATCGCGATCCGCACCGGCGTCGCGGGGGCGCCGTCGAGGCAGTGGAACTGGTCGAGGATGGCCTCGTCGTCGAGCGTGTAGCGCGCGGCGCCGGGTTCCGCCGCGCTGATCGAGCCGTCTTCCTGCTGGTGGCGCCGCCGGGTGGGCGGCAGATCGAGTGTCGCGGCCGCGCGTTCCGCATGCGGCAGCGCGAAGTAGAAGTGGTGGCCCGCGTAATAGGGCAGCGCCACCTCGCCCGTGTTGGTCGTGGTCAGCGCGACGTCGAGCGTGTGCGGGTCGGCGAGCCGGTACGCGGCGGCGAAACGGAAGGCGAACGGATAGCCGCCCAGGGTGGCCGCGCCGCTGTCGAGCGTCATCGTGACGCCCCGGCCGTCCGCATCGGGTTGGGCGGCGAAGGGCAGGTCGCGGGCGAAGCCGTGCGCCGGCAGGTCGCGCACGACGCCGGCGGCGTCGCGCCAGCGGCCGAGCCGGCCGTCGACGCGATGGCGGCCGAGGAACGGGAACAGCAGTGGATTGCCGCCGCGGATTTTCGCCGGATTCGACCAGTCCGCCTCGGCGGGCCAGAAGATCACGGCGTCGTCGCCGAGGTCCCAGGCGAGCAGCCGGCCGCCCGCTTGCGGCGCGATGCGCACGCGCGACGGCCCGTCCTGGAGTTCGAGGATGTCCTGTTGCTGGAAGGTCGGCATGGCGGATATAGTCTGCGAGTGGTCGACGGGCCGCCAGCATAGCGGATCGGCGCGCGCCTGTGCGGTGCGTGCGCTGACCGAGGCAGGGTAAACCCGTCCAGGGAAATCGCGAGTGTAAAAAATCGTGAGTTGTAAGGACAATGCCGTCTACGCGTCACCCATCTTGGCGTCGAGTCTTGACTCTTTCAGGAGCGAGCATGGATCTGGCAACCGCAATGGGCCTCACGCTGTTTGGTATGTTCACCGGCAGCACGGTACTGTTTTTCTATCGCGTCAATCGCTGACACGATACATTTCGCATCAATGAAACCCGCCATTCAATCAATGGCGGGTTTTTTATTTCAATTTCATTACGGCATCGAGCCGCTTGTGGGCCAGATGCCCATTCGGCGCTGGATGCCTTGGCGCGCACGTTTCCCGTCGGCATAATCGGGGCGCGGTTTTTCTGGGCGGCGCGGTGTCGTCGCGCCGATCTCCTCGCTTAATTTCTCCGATAAAAAGGACCGACGCGTGAGCCTCTGGTTTCTGGTATTTCTGAGCGTCCTGCAGGGCGTCACCGAACTCTTTCCCGTCAGCAGCCTGGGCCACACGCTGCTCGTGCCCGCCTTGTTCGGCATGCATATCGACAAGCATGCGCCGCAACTCCTGCCGTTCCTCGTCGCGCTGCACCTGGGTACGGCCGTGGCGTTGCTGTGGTACTTCCGCACGCGCTGGGTCGCGCTGATCCGCGGGTTCTTCGCAGCGCTCGCCGGGCGTCGCAACGACGACGGCCACATGATGTGGGCGCTGATCATCGGCACGATTCCCGCGGGGCTCGTCGGCTTGCTGCTCGAGAAGCGCCTCGAGCGCGTGTTTCACGATCTGCGGATCGTGGCGATCGCGTTGATCATCAACGGCGTGCTGCTGTGGTTCGGCGATCGGCTGCAGCGCTCGCGCGCGCATCTGCCGCCGGAGAAGCTGACCTTCAGGCAGGCGTTTTTCGTCGGGCTCGCCCAGGTGGGGGCGTTGATTCCCGGGTTCTCGCGGAGTGGCTTGACGATGATCGCGGGCAATGCGGCGGGTTTGAGCGCGGAGAAGGCGGCGGAATTCTCGTTCCTGCTCGGGACGCCGATCATTTTCGCGGCGGGGCTGCTCGAAGTGCCGAAGCTGTTCCATGCGCCGGGGCAACTGGCCGATGCCGTGTTGGGCGGCGTGCTGACCGCGATCGCCGCCTATCTGAGCGTGCGCTTCCTGATGCGCTATTTCGAAGGGCGCGGGCGGCTTGCTTCGTTCGGGCTGTATTGCGTGCTCGCGGGGTTGTTCTGCCTGGGGTGGTTCGCGTTTCACGCGCAGCCGGCTTGAGCGGGCGTGGGTTGCGGGTGTTGAGTGTTCCCGGTCGGCGGATTGGTTTGGTCTGACGATCGGGTATAATCTTTGGCTCGGCTTTTTGGGCGCCTCGGGCGCGCCGAACGCGCCGCTGTTTTCCTCCTTCTTCATGACCGCCCTTAGCTCAGACGGATAGAGCAACGGCCTTCTAAGCCGTAGGTCACACGTTCGAATCGTGTAGGGCGGGCCAGAAATTCATTCCAAAACAAGCGCTTATCAACGCGAGCGACTGTGGCTAAGTTGGCCCCATTCACGGTTCAGCGTGAATAGGGTGTGAATGGAATCTACCCGTGGGCCTACTATGCTGGGGCCGCGTCATTGTTTGCCGAGCGTCTGGGTTAGCAATGTTCCTCCGACACCGAGAGCTGCGCCTATGACGGCCGCTATCAAGTTGGCGAGGATGTCATCGCGCTTGCGCTGCCAGAACGATTTCCGGGCATCACGTCGGATGCCATAAAACACGGTGTCCCGGCGTGGCCTTGGCCTAAATATGGCAATGCACATCGCAAGGCCGATACCTGCTAAGCAGGCAAAGGGCACCGCTTGCCACGACTTGTAGTGGAACACTGTCTGCCCGATCCCGAGCCAAAACACAGCTCCCGAAGTAAATGCGACCCATCCCCGATCTCGCAGAGGCTTCGTGCCTTCGCAGCCTCTGACAGTGGTGGCTATCCGCTGAAATAGCGCAACGCTTGCGTCACTGGTGTCATACGTCGACACAGTTGCATACAGTCGGCCGTCGCTCCAAAGAGTGGTGGAGGGATTGTGGCGGCTGATTCTTATCTCGCCTTTCCCGTTCTCCCCGAGGAATGTGAATAGCTCCTCCGCATTGTCAAACTCATAGTTTCCACTGGTTAGCTTTGGTGGATCGCCGTCAATAGTCATGAGATCAATCACGTCTTGTAATTCCTCTCTGAATACGCGGCAGTAATGCAATTGTTGCCGATGGCCTTCTTCTATGCGTTTCATTTTATTTTGGTTGAAATAGGATCGGGGATGATGGCTGAACAGAGGCGCTATTCATGGCAAGCTTTAAAGCCGAGGGGCAGCAAGATTATGCCGCTTGCCGCTTAAACTGCCGAGCCGAAATTCGATAGAGATTTCTGCGCCGGGTGCGTAGCCGATTGGGCGCTGGGTTGTCCCGGTGAATGGTGGATGGGCGGGTAGACCGATGAAGGTGCGCGGTGCTGATTAATTTGGCGCGCGCGTCAAGAGATCAGTCGCGGTTGTATTGCCGATTGCCTATCCTCGTTATCAGCGGGCGAGTAGCCCTGATCCTAAACTGCTCGGGAGCGGCGATGAGCTGCTACGGAATTTCGATGATTAAGCTAGATGCGGCGGTGGGTGAAGTGGCCGAGGCGAAGGTGCATCAGTTCAGCAAAGACAAGGACGGAAACATCGGATTGGATGCGGGCAGGGCGATGGCCTATCACGATGTTGCCGATCTGATCGTAGGCGGAGACACCGTGTACGTCATCGTGCCTGACGGCCCCGGCTCGTATCGCCACACCGATAAGGTTCGAGTGAAGCGGGGACAGCACGAGTATCTGGAGAGCTTCGGGGGCGACGGTGCTGCCACCACCGCATTGATGGTGCTCCCGAAATACGATTGACGTTCCCTGCTCCTGTTGTTCGGTGGTTGGCGATTGTTGTCTTGCTCAAGATGGTCCGGTCGATCGTGCTGGGTTTTGATGCGCCGATGAAATGGACGGACCTAAATCTGCCTTGCCTATCTGCGCGGCCTTACGCCGACCGCTCACGCCTGCGCTCCCCGTGGATCTGACCATGGCATTGAGCATGGTCGGGCGCTTGCGCATGCGGGCGACCAGCGCGACCTTGGGCAGTGTGCCGCCGGAGATCGCGCGCTGGTAGAAGGCGGTGGTAGCGGGGTTGCGACGTTCGGCTGTCGGCGCCGACGCGCGGCGCCGCGCGTCTAGGCGGCGGAGGCGCGGCGTTTGCCAAGCCGCACGATCAGCGGCGCGGCGGCCAGCAGCGCCGAGACGGCGCCGAGCATGAACGATCCGGCGTGGGCGTGCCCCGCGACGAACCCGCCGAGTGGTCCGCTCACGGCGATGCCGAGATCCCAGGCGGACGTCAGCGTGCCCAGCGCGGTGCTGCGTTCGTGCGCGGCGGCGGCTTCGGTCACGAGACTGGCGAGGCACGGATACAGCATGGCGAGGCCGGCGCCTGTCAGCATCGTCGCCGCGAAGACGGCCGGCGCGTGAGCGGCGACCGACAGCGCGTACAGGCCGAGCGCTTCGGTCAGCAGCGCGATCAGCAGCATGCGGGGTGCGCCGAGCCGGTCGACGGTCTGGCTGCCGGCGAATCGCACGATGAGGAACGCGGCGCCGAATGCCGCGAGCACGAGGTCCTGTCCCACGAGATGCAGCGCTGCGACGCGCGGTACCAGGAAGGCCGCGATCACGCCGTAGCCGATTCCGGCGAGCGCGCCCGACACCCCCGGCGACCAGGCGGCGCGCGGCAGTAACGCGCGACGTGCGGAAGGCGCGGCGGCGGGGCCGGGCAGGCGCGGCGTGCGGGCGATCAGCGCAGCGCCGACGGCCGGCAGCACGCTCGCGACCATCCACACCTCCCGATAGCCGCCGATGACCAGCACGGCCGCGCCGAGCATCGGGCCGCAGGCGAGCCCGGCCCACATCGACAGTCCGAAGTGCCCCGCGATCTTGCCGCGTCGGCTCGGCTCGGCGTGCGCGAGCACCCAGCCGATGCAGCCGGTGAACAGCGCGCCTTCGCCTGCCCCGAGGACGAGGCGGGCGAGGATCAGGACGGGCAGCGTGGCCGCGACCAGATGCAGCAGGCCGCCGAGCACGCCGAGCAGCGCGCCCGCGATCACGATCGGCCGCGATCCGCGCACGTCGGCGAAGCGGCCTGCGAAGGGCCGGCTCAGCATCGTCGCGAGCGATCCGATCGTGACCGCGAGGCCCGCGACGACCGCATTCGCATCGAGACGATCGTGGGTGAACGACGGCATCACCTGGATCGTCATGCCGATCGATGCATAGCCGAGAAAGCAGGCGGCCCACAGCGAGCGGTACGGCGGGACGGCGGAAATGGGCTCGGCGCGGCGCGCGGGCGCGGCGCAATTCGTGGCGTTCATCGTATGGGGAATAACAATCACGCATGATGGTCTTTGAAATTATGCGGGGAAATTTGTATGATGCAATTCAAATATCCTCATGAAGATTATGTGGAATCCGCATGAACACGCGTGACATGGAAGCATTCCTGGCGGTGGTCGAGACGGGCTCGATCGTGGCGGCGTCGGCGCGGCTGCATCTCACGCAGCCGGGCGTGAGCCGTCGCATCCAGAGTCTCGAAACGCTGCTCGGCGCGGCGCTGCTCGATCGTCAATCGAAGCCGCTGCGGCCGACCGCGGCCGGCCGCGAAGCCTACGAGCACGGCCGCCGCCTGCTGCGGGTGCTGGACGACCTGAAGACGCGGCTGTCGCCCGACGGCGACGTCGCGGGGGAGCTGCGGCTCGGCATCACGCCCTATCTGTCGGAGCTGGCGGTCGCCGCGCCGCTCGATGCGTTGCGCACGGCGTTTCCGCAGCTCGCGGTCTGCGTGACGACGAGCTGGCCGGAGCAATTGACCGAGCGGCTGCGCCGCGGCGAGATCGACCTCGCGGCGTTCTGCCTGCCCGACGACGTTGCGCCGCCGGGCGATGTGGAGGCGCGCGCGGTCGGCCTGCAAGCGCTGTCGGTAGTCGCGCCGCACGACGTCGCGCTGCCGGCGCGGGTGAGCTTGCAGGCGTTGTCGGCGTTGCCGTGGATCATCAACCAGGATGGGTGTGGTTTTCGCAGCGTGATCCAGCGGCGCATGGCGCAGGAGCGCCTGCCGTTCCAGATCGGCATCGAGGCGCTCAGTTCGGACCTGCGGCTGTCGCTCGTCGCGCGCGGGCTCGGGGTCACGCTGACGTCCCGGGATGCATTCGAGCGCAGTCCGTTCCGGGCGCGCTTGAGGATGCTCTCGGTGCGGGATTTCCGGCCGCAGGTCCAGGCCTGGATCGTGCATCGTGCGCCGGCGGGGCGTCTCGCGCGTCCCTTTGAATGCTTCGGCGAGGCGATGGCGGCGGCGTTCGGCGCGGACAAGCGGCGCGGCGGCGCGGGCGGACGCAGGCTGTCGCGCGCCTGAGCGGCGAGGCCGGAGCGGGAAGGGAAAGGGCCGGCGCGCGAGCCGAGCCGATCGCGCCGGGGCGCCCGATGCGTCCTGCGAGCGCATGCCGTTCCGTCTTGACCGAAGCCGATGCATTGCGCACATCCCTTGCGGTGCAATTCGCGGAACGTCGGCCGCGCGGTCTTGCAATCGGGGCCGGGACAAATCGTCGCGCCTCGTTCTTCCGCTTTACGTTCCCGATCATTTTCAGCGTCGAACGAATTGAAGGTTTTCGATCTATTTCCCGATATTGTTCATGAATATGGCGCGATCATTTGCTCTAACGCAATGAAATCGACCTCCGCCCCACCCCTGAAGATGCGTTAAGATCGCAGCTGCATCGGGGTGGGTTTTCCCGGCGCCACGAAACAAAAATTCCCCGGTATCGGTGAAGCCAACTATCCGGAGACGATTTCAACCACGCACGGCGAGCGCCGCGCCAATTCCCGCTCACGAGACGGCCGCTCGCGAGTGATGCGCTCGGCGGGAACACGGGAAACGCGAACCAGCTCCATGTACTCGTTATTGCCTGCCTTCGTATCGGCGCTGTTTCTCGGGTTCGGCACCTACGTGCTGATCACGGAGGGGGCGACGCGCGTATCGATCCCGTTCGCCGTGATGTGCGTCACGACCTTCGTGTGGCAAGGCACCTGGGCGCTGCTGTTCCAGGCCACGAGCCCCGATCTCGCGGGCCTGCTCGTCAAGATCGGCTATCTGTTCATCCTGTTCCTGCCGACCACCTTCTATCACTTCGTCGTCGAGGTCGTCGCGCGCCGCGACGAGCGGCCGCTGCTGCTCGCGTCGTATGCGCTGAGCGCCGTGCTGGCGGTGCTGCTCGTCACGAGCAACGAAGTCGTCGACGGCTTCGGTTCCTATTTCTTCGGCTATTACCCGCGCGCCGGGCGGCTGCATCCGCTGCACGTCGCGCAGACGGTCTTCCTGGTCTGCCGCGCCGCCTGGCTGCTGCTGCGTGCGCGGCGCAAGATCACCAACGCCGGTTCGCGGCGGCTGCTCGATCTGTGCCTCGTCAGTCTCGGGCTGTATTCGCTCGCGGCCACCGACTACCTTGTCAACTACGGCTACGAGCTGTATCCGCTGGGCGTGCTGTTCATCACCGTCAGCCTGGGCATGCTGGCCGTGTCGATCGTGCGCTATGGGCTGATGGGGCCGTACCTGACGCTCGCGACGGTCGCGCACGAGGTCGCCACGCCGCTCGCGACGATCGGCCTGCATGCCGACGAATTGCGCCACGCGCTGCCCGAGCTGATGCGCGGCTACCGCCTGGCGGTGGAGCATCGCCTGGTCGACGACCGGCTCGACACCGCCGAGGAGCCCGAGCGGCTGCCCGCGCTGGTGTCCGCGATCCGTCGCCACGTCGACAGCACCAATACCGTGGTCGAGATGTCGCTCGCCTCGCTGACCCTGAACCGGCTCGACAAGCGCAGCTTCGCGGTCCACTCGGTGGGCGCGTGCGTCGAGGCGGCGCTTGAACGCTATCCGTTCCGGGACGGCGAGCGCGCGCTCGTGTCCGTCGCGCAGATCGATCCGGAGATCCGCTTCTCCGGTTCCGACACGCTGCTCATGTTCGTGTTGTTCAACCTGCTGAAAAATGCGATCCAGGCGATTCATTCGGTGGGCGAGGGCCGCATCGAGATCGCCGCCTATCGCAGCGAGGGCTTTTGCGTGCTGCGCTTCAGCGACAGCGGGCCGGGCATTGCGCCCGATGTCCTGCCGCAGATCTTCGATCCGTTCTATTCGACCAAGGCGCACGGCCGCGGCACGGGCGTCGGCCTGACGTTCTGCCGGCGCGTGTGCGAGGCGTTCGGCGGCGGCATTGCGTGCGAATCGGCGCAGGGCGTGCGCACCACCTTCACGCTGCAGTTGCCGGAGCCGGGGTCGGCGGCAGACCGCAGGCTTCGCGATCTGCCGCAACCGTCCGGAGACTATCGGATCGGGTGAATCACGGCGCTCAGAGAGTCGCCATATCGGTGCTCAGTTCATATTCCTCGACCCGCGCGAGGATGCCGGCCGGGAAGCGGCGAATGCGCTTGTCCGGACCGGCGAACAGGATCTGCTGGTAGCCCATCGACACCGGGCGGCCGTCCACGTAGAAGCGGAACAGCAGGTACGCCGAGCACTGCCTGACCTTGACGGTGTTCAGGTAGCAGTCGACCCGCTGGAACGGGAACGTTTCCTGGACATATTCCTGGTGCGCGCGCTTCGTGATGAAACTGCCGCCCGCGCCCAACAGGTTGTTGTCGATGCACTCGTGGAACCAGCGTTCGCGGCAGATGCCCTGCCATTCGAAATAACGCGCGAAATAGGTGTTCATGAAGGCATTCGAATCCTTGAGATAGATATCGATCACATGGTGAAAAGTCTTGTGAGCGGTCACGTCCATGCCGTCGGGCGTCAGCAGTGCCGGGCCACGGGAGAGCAGGGCGGGAATAGCGTCGCGATTCAACATGATCAGGTCCTCGTAAACATCGCTACAGGCGGTAGCAGCGCATTCCCCCTGTATTGGCGGAATGACGGATTCTTACCGCCTTTATCCGGCGTGATAGCGAAGCCTTGGCGTGGCGGCCGGCGCGCGCGGGCGCGGGGGCTTGCCGATATTCCGGACGGCGCTGGATAATCGGGGCGCGGCTTGATTCGTTTATCGTTTGCGCGCGTAACTTTCTTTTTCCCGAGGCAGAAATGAGCTCCTTTGTCAGGCAACCGATGTTTCACCCGGTATCAGTTGTCTTTCTCGACGATAGTGCGGATTTTCTCGATGGCTTGCGGGGACGCTTCCGGGATCGGGAATTGAATCGGTTTTTCACGCGCCCGAGGGCCGCGCTCGATTTCATGACGTCGCGCGATCGCGCGGTGCCCGTGGCCCGCATCGCGGGCGCCGATTACTCGGAAGTCGAGAAGGGCGGCAGCAACGCGCTGGGGCGCGATGCGCTCGACGATGCGTCGCGCTTCGAGGAGGTCGCCGCGGTGGTGGTCGACTACGAGATGCCGGAGATCGACGGGCTGCGTTTCCTGACCTCGCTCGAGGGCGCCGTGTGCACGCGGATCCTGCTGACGGGCGCGGCGGGCGATCGCGAGGCGGTGGATGCGTTCAACGCCGGGCTCATCGACTTCTATCTGAGGAAGAGCGATCCCGGCATGCCGGGCAAGCTCACGGCCGCGCTGGCGGAGGCGAAGAAGAAGCACTGCGCGCTGCGCGGCCACATCAGCGTGCACGACATCGGCGCGACCTACTGCGATCCGCGCGTCGTTCGCCTGCTCGACGAGCGGGTCGCGCGCGGCGAGATCGTCGAATACTACTGGCGGCCCGAGCAGAATGCGGTGCTGATGTTCGACGACGCCGGGCAGGCGTCGGTGTTCGTGGCCTGGGATGCCGACGAATGGTCGTTCCAGTGCGACACCGCGGCGGATGCCGGCGCGCCGTCGCGGCTGCACCGCGGCATGGCGGAGCGGAGGATCATGCCGCTGTTCTGGCCGCATCAGGCGTACCGGCCCGAGCTGATCGGGGTCCGTTCGGCCGAGCCGCTGCCGGTGCCGGAGTGGGCGGGCGCGTCCTACTGCGTGGCGCCGCTCGACGCCGACGAGCTGGCGCCTGCGTGGCTGAGCTTCGCCGGCTGGCGGCGCGCGAAGCGCGACGCGGCGGCCGCGGACGGCGGGCGGTCGTAAGCGCCGCTCCTGCCTGCATCCGCCCGTCGTCGCGCTGAGCGCGGCGACGGGTTCCTTCGTCGGGATGCCCGGCGCACGCCGTGCCGATGCGATGCGGCGCGCGTGTCGACTTCCAGCGTGTTCGATTCGTCCAAGGCTGGCGCGCCGCGGCGCTGCCGGCTCGTCGGCACGCGTCGATATTCGGCGCGGCCGGCGCCGTGGTCGGGGCAAGCCGCATCGCATTCGCGAGCCGCACAGAGCGGCCGGCGGCGATCCGCGCGGCCGGCCCGCGCGCCGATGCGCAGCGCGCGAGCAGCCGCGGCAGGGCGGGCGTGAGCGCGACGTCTGATATCCGGGCGGGCGACTGGGCCAGCGTGGTGGTCATCGGCGCGGCGCGACCTTGGGCGCGCCGTCCGCGAGATTCGCGCATGCGGTGAAGGCGCCGCGCGCGACCCTGTCGCGCGTGCCGGCTCCATCGCGGGCAGCACCGCATCGGTGGTCGTATTCGCGCACGTCTCCGAACGTGGGGCGTCGACCGTGCCGCGTCCGATGCCGGCCAAAGGACGGTGACGCGGCCGTCGCCTCGCGCGACGTCCGCGCGCGGGTCAGACGAGGTGCCGCAGCGGCGCGTCGGTCGCGACGTCCGCGTCGTAGTCGATGCCGGGAATGTCGAAGCCGAACAGGCGCAGGAATTCGTGCTTGTAGCCGGCGAAGTCGGTCAGCTCGTACAGGTTGGCGTCGCTCACCTGGTTCCACAGCGCCTGGACCTGAGCCTGCACGTCGGCGTCGAGTTCCTTGCCGTCGGCGCGCAGGCGGCCCACCTCGTCGAGGCGCGGGTTCGCGCCGTACAGGCTGTCCAGGTACAGGCCATGAACCTGCTCGATGCAGCCTTCGTGCGTGCCGCGCGCCTTCATCACCTTGAACAGCAGCGACAGGTAGAGCGGCATCATCGGGATCGCCGAGCTGGCCTGCGTGACCACGGCCTTCAGCACCGCCACGCGCGCGTCGCCGCCGCGCGCGGCGAGCGTGTCGCGGATCGCGAGCACCTTGTGGTCGAGATCCTGCTTGGCCGCGCCGATCGAACCGTGCCAGTAGATGTCGTGCGTGATTTTCTCGCCGAGGTAGGTGAACGCGGTGGTCTTCGCGCCGGGCGCGAGCACGTCGGCCGCGAGCAGCGCGTCGATCCACATCTGCCAGTCCTCGCCGCCCATCACCGCGACGGTGGCGTCGATCTCGTCCTGGGTCGCGGGTTCGAGCTGCGTGTCGCGGATCGTCTCGCGGTCGGTGTCGAGGCCGCGCAGCTTGACGGCGCGGCCGACCGGCTTGAGCGTCGACGTGAAGGTCTCGCCCGTGCGCGGATGCGTGCGGCGCGGCGCGGCGAGGCTGTAGACGACGAGGTCCACCTGGCCGAGGTCGCGGCGGATCGTCTCGATGGTCTTCTGCTTGATCTCGTCGGAGAACGCGTCGCCGTTGAGGCTGGCCGCATACAGGCCGGCCTCGTCCGCGCGCTGCTCGAACGCGACGCTGTTGTACCAGCCGGCCGTGGCGGGCTTGTCGGCGGCGCCGGGGCGTTCGAAGAACACGCCGAGCGTTGCGGCGCCGTAGCCGAATGCGGCGCTGATGCGGGCGGCCAGCCCGTAGCCGGTCGACGCGCCGATCACCAGCACCTTCTTCGGTCCGTCGCCGTGCGGCGCGTGGGCGCGCACGTAGTCGATCTGGGCGTCGACATTCGCCGCGCATCCGGTCGGATGCGCGGTCACGCAGATGAAGCCGCGCACGCGCGGTTTGACGATCATGGGAGCCTCATGGGAGTGAGCCGGCCGGTCGGTCGGCGGGAGTGCGTGCATTCTATCCGAGGCCGCGCGGGCGGGCGCGCCGGCCCGCGCGGCGCAGCGGCGGACCGAAGAATCATGACGTCGCATGACATATATTTCTATTTCCTTTCAAAAAGAAACCCATTGTTCGCATAGTTCGCTATCATGTCGACAAACAATCATTTCTAGTCCGAGAATAATCATGAGAGACGTTCCGATTGCGTCGGCCATTGCGCCGGCGGGCGGGCGGCCGCACCGCAAGGGCCAGCGGCGCGCGCGCACCTACCGACCTCCATCGGCCGACGGCGCTTGAGTGCCCGGCCGGTCCGCCGCGCGCGCGGGTTCGCGCACGGCGCAGCGCTTCACGCTTCACTTCTCGCCGCTTTGTTTTTCCATCACCAGGCCGGTCTGGTGAGGCGAGCCTACGCGCGGCACGACCGCGCCCGTTCCCGCCCGTTTGACGAGGGCAACCCAGAGCAGGACAGCCAATACGTCATTGGCAAGCGAAAGTGACGAGGGACCAGGATGGATTTGCAGGCGTTGAAGATCTTCAAGGCCGTTGCGGACGAGGGCGGCATTGCCCGCGCGGCCACCGTGCTGAACTGTGTGCAGTCCAATGTTTCGACCCGGCTGCGACAACTCGAGACCCGGCTGGGCATTCCGCTTTTCTATCGCGTCAACGGGCGCCTCGTCATCACGAATGAGGGCTCGCAATTGCTCGGCTACGCGGAGCGCATGCTGCAGCTGGCGGACGAGGCGCGTTCGATCGTGAAGGGCGGCGGCGAGCCCGCCGGGCGCCTGCGGATCGGCGCGACCGAGGCCACCGCCGCCGCGCGCCTGCCGCGCATGCTGGCCGGGTTCCACCAGCGCTACCCGAAGGTCGACATGACGATCGAGACCGGCTCGATCGAGCAGATCACGCACGCCGTCATCGGCCATCGCCTCGACATCGCGCTCGTGCCCGCGCCGGTCACGTCCGACGAGCTGGCGGAGGAGGCGGCGTTCGACGAGGAACTGCTGCTGATCACCGACCACAGCCACCCGACCGTCACGTCGGCCGAGGACCTGCGCGGCTGCAGCTTCCTCGCGTTCCGTTCGGACGGCACGCATCGCGCACGCTTCGAGAGCTGGCTGGAAGGCGCGGGGATCAAGCCGCGCATCGTGCTGGAGTTCGGCGCGCTCGAGGTCATCATCGCGTGCGTCGGCGCGGGCATGGGCGTGTCGCTGATGCCGCGCTCGCTGATCGAGCGCCGCGACCTGACGAATGTCATCAAGTGCCATGCCGTGCTGCCGGACGTCGCGCGCAATCGCGTGCACTTCGTCTGGCGCAAGGACATCGCGCGTCACAACGCGCGCGATGCGTTCGTGCGCAGCCTCAAGGGACAGGAGCTGCGCGTGTCGTGACGCCGGCGGTGCGCCGGCGCGTCGAGGGAGTCAGGTGTCGCAGATGTCGCAGAGGTCGACGGGCGGCGCGAACAGGGCGGGCGGGGCGGCGTGGGCGCGCAGGCTGTCCGCGAGCAGGCGGTGGTCGGCGTCGTGCCGGCTGTCGCTGCGCCAGATCATCACCGTCCTGGCGAGCGCATATTTCTCGGGCAGCGGATGACA
Organism: Burkholderia sp. FERM BP-3421; assembly: GCF_028657905.1. Classification (NCBI taxonomy): domain Bacteria; kingdom Pseudomonadati; phylum Pseudomonadota; class Betaproteobacteria; order Burkholderiales; family Burkholderiaceae; genus Burkholderia; species Burkholderia sp. FERM BP-3421. The sequence continues at coordinate 688,902 of NZ_CP117782.1, forward strand.
CTGGATCTGATCCGTGAAGCCGAGCGTGTCGACCAGGGCGGCCGGCATGAGCGCGGCGCCGAGCCCGGCCGCGACGCAGCCGAGGATCGCCTCGGCGGTGTCGAACTCCTGCGTGCGCGACCACGGCACGCCGGCCTCGGCCATCCAGCGCTGCAGGCGGCTGCGGTACGCGCAGCCTTCGCGAAAGCCGATGATCATCGTGTTCGCGAGATCCTTGGCGCTGCGAATCACCGGGTGACGGCGATCGGTCAGCAGCACGAGCGCCTCCGCGTCGAGCTCGACTTGCTGAAGTTCCTCGTGCCGCACCGGGCCGACGACGAAACCGATGTCGAGCTCCTGCCCGAGCACGTCGCGCACGATGCTGCCGGAGGTGGCCACGTTCACGTGCAACTGCACCGCGGGATGCGTGCGATGGAATTCCGTCAAGGCATGCGGCAGCTGCAGCGTCGCCGTCGTCACGATCGCGCCGATGCGCAGCTCCGCGCAGGGCATGCCCGATCCTTTCACCATCTGCCGCGCCTCGTCGGCGAGCTGCAACAGACGCACGGCATAGCCGTGCAGCACGACGCCGCGCGGGGTCACGGTCAGGCGCTTGCCGACCCGTTCGAACAGCTGGGTGTCCAGCATGTCTTCCAGCTGCCTGATGCGCATCGATACGTTCGACTGAACGCAGTGCAGGCGCTCGGCGGCGCGCGCCACGCCGCCTTCGTCGACGACCGCCTTGAATATCTGCAATGCCCTTAGATCCATGCCATACGCCCCGCGATTTGCCCCACCCATCCATCGATGAATTTGAAATTCCTCGTAATACGGGAAATTTCCTTTATTAGGATAGTTTCATTGCTTCTAAATCTGCGGGCAACTGTTTCTTGAAAAGCGAATGCATTATCAAAAATTTGAATTATCCCCATCGGTCACCTGTAAATAGAATTTGCCTGGTGATTGATGTCGAGGGCGGATTGCCTAATTCGACGCTGATCGCGTGGTAATTGGAGGCATCCGATCCCCGTGCATTTGATAGGCCTGTAAGGTCCGTCGGGCGGGCTGGAGCGGTGCTGTCGCGAGACCAGCGCCGGGGGGAGGTTTTGTCTTTCGATTATTGAATCCGGGTGTGGTGTATATGATTAAATAATTCGGGAACAAATATGGAAAGAATTAGTGTAGCCATTGTGGGAATGGGTCAGCGCGGGCTGACGCTCCTCGAACGATTGCACGCCGTGCTTTCGCAGCGCGAACTGGATGTCGGTATTGACCTGCATCTGATCGATCCATCCACGCCAGGTCAGGGCATTCACGAATGGAGCCAGCCGGATCATTTGCTGGTCAACACCATCGCCGCGCAGATCACGATGTATTGCGACGAGTCCGTCACGGATTCCGGCCCGGTGCTGCCCGGCCCGTCCTTTCTCGAGTGGGCGCTCGATCGCGGCTACAAGAAACTGGATGGCCGCTACGTCGTGTCGGACGAGGGCGAACCGGTGGACGAGAACATGTATCTGCCGCGCGCCGTGCTGGGCGAGTACCTGACCTGGGTATACGACCGCCTGCTCGACAGCCTCCCCGACTACGTGAACGTGATCAACCATCGCCGCAACGTCGTGAACATCGTGTCGATCGATGCGCAGCGGATCGAGGTGCATCTCGACGGCGATTTCCGGATCGACGCGAACTACGTGTTCATGACGATGGGCCACAGCCTCGGCGGCAAGGACGCGTTCGACCACAAGTTCGACCGCTGGGTCGAGCAGGGCAAGGCGGGCAACAGCCATCTCGCCTATTTCAAGTCGCCGTATCCGATCACCTCGCTCAATGCGATCAGCGCGCAGGCGCGCGTGGCGATCTGCGGCACGGGCCTGACGGCGGCGGATGCCATCTCGGCGCTGACCATCGGCCTCGGCGGCCGCTTCGAGAAGGTGTCGTTCGACCGCTATCGCTACATCGCCTGCGGACGCGAGCCGAAGCTCACCGTGTTCTCGCGCCAGGGCCTGCCGGCGGGCGGCCGCGCGGTGAACCAGAAGGGCACCTACGGCCAGTACAAGGCGAAATTCTTCACACGCGATTTCGTCGACGTCTGCCGCGCGAAGAACCGCCGCGAGCGCGGCAACGAGCAGCTCGATTTCGATCGCGATCTGTGGCCGACGCTGAGAAAGGAAATGGCCTATGTGTATTCGCGTTCGGTGACGGGCGTCTGGGCCGATCCCGAGACCTATGTGCCGGAGCCCGACATCGAAGCGGCGGTCGACCTGCTGATGCTGCCCGCCGCCAATTTGACGTTCGTCGATCAGGAGGCCTATCGAAAGTACGTGCGCGGCCACCTGACCGAAGACATCGCCGACTGCTTCGGCGGCAACGTCGACAACCCGCGCAAGGCCTCGGCCGACATCCTGCGCGACATCCGCGACAACATCCGGCACGCCGTCGACTACTGCCGGCTCACGCCCGAATCGCACCGCCGCTTCCTGTCGTACTGGTGCTCGATCAGCAACCGCATCGCGAGCGGGCCGCCGAAGGAACGCAACATGGAGATGCTGGCGCTGATGGACGCGGGCGTGCTGTCCTTCTTCGGTCCCAAGCCGGAGCTGGGCTACGACGAGGACGAGCAGTGCTTCACGTTGTCGACCGACCGCTTCGAGACGCCGGCCCGCGAATCGTTCGACGTGCTGATCCGCGCCAAGGTCGACCTGTTCGAGCCCGAGACGAGCCCGTCGCCGCTGGTGCGGAACATGCTCGCGTCCGGCGCCATCACGCCGTTCCGCAACGGTGAATTCAGCCCGAGCGGCATCGAGATCACGGCGGGCGTCAACGTGATCAACCGCGACGGCGCGGTGATCCCGAACCTGTGGGCGCTCGGCTACGTGGTGGAAGGCGCGCATTTCTACACCTACGTGCTGCCGCGCCCGTTTTCCAATTCGCGCGGCCTGCAGGACGCGGGCAAGGCCTGCATGGCGATGGCCGACGACATCGAGGCGCGCTGCGAAGCAGAGCAGGCGCTCAACGCTGAAGCTGTCTGAGAGGAGACCGGAACCATGAATCGACGCAATTTCAACAGCGGGGCGATCGGCCTCGCGCTGGGCGCGCTCGCGGCCCGTTCCGCGCAGGCGCAGGATGCGTCCGCCAAGCTCCCCGCGGCCGCGCCGGGCGGAGCCAAGACCTTCGTGCTCGTGCATGGCGCGTGGTACGGCGGCTGGTGCTGGAAGAAGGTCGCGCAGAAGCTGCGCGCGGCCGGGCACAACGTATCCACGCCGACCTGCCCCGGGGTGGGCGAGGCGAAGCATCTGCTGTCGAAGGACATCACGCTCACCACCCACATCACGAGCATCGTCAACCATATCCAGTACGAAGGCCTGAGCGACGTGGTGCTGGTCGGCAGCGGATTTTCCGGCCTGATCATCAGCGGCGTGGCCGACCGGATCCCGCAGGCGCTGCGCACGCTCGTCTACCTCGATGCGCTCGTCGTGCCGAACGGAATGTCCGCGTTCGACGCGCAGCCGGCCGAGATCACCCGCAAGCGGCTGGAGCAGGTGGCGCGCGAAGGCAACGGTATCGCGATCCCGACGCCGCCGCTCAGCACCTACGACATCGTCTCGGAGGCGGACAAGGCCTGGGTCGGATCGTTGCTGACGCCGCATCCGGTCGGCCCCTATCAGGAGAAGTTCTTCCTGAAGCACCCGATCGGCAACGGCGTGCCGCGCATCTACGTCGATTGCGTCGCCCATTCGTTCGCGCCGCTCGCGAAGCTCAAGAAGGACATCCGCGCGCAGCCGGGCTGGATCTGGCGCGAGCTCGACGCGCGGCACGACCCGATGGTGACCGAGCCGGAACTCCTCAACGAATTCCTGCAATCCATCTAGGACGATAAGGAGAAGACACCATGTTGAATGGATGGCAGAAGGCCAGCGCGCTGATGCTGAGTTCGCTGCTGCTGCTGGCGGCGACGACGTTCTCGGCCGCGCTGCCCAAGCTCGCGTCGAGCGTCGGCGTGGTCGCGTGCATTCCGCTCGCGATCCTGTGCCTGTCGAAGGAGAGCCGCAAGAAGCAGACGCTGTGGTACGCGGTGGGCATCTTCGTGATCTGCCTGCCGCTGCTCGGCAGCGTCGTCGACGCGCCGCAGCTGCTCGCGGCGATGGGGCGCTTCTCGCCGGTGATGGCGCTGCTCGTCGGCGTGTCGCTGTTCCGGCACAGCCTGACGCGCTCGGGGCTCGCCGCGTTCGTGAGCAGCCGCCTGATCACGCCGCCCGATGGCGCGCGGAACTCGGTGCGGGTGGCGCTCGCGACGATGGCGCTCACGCTGTTCACGAGCCAGGGCGCGATCTCGATGATGGGCGCCGTGTGCGGGCCGCAGGTGAAGAACCGCCAGGGCATCGCGCGGATCACGATGCGCGCGTTGTGCGCATCGATGTTCATCCTGCCGACCACGGTCGCGTCGGCGTCGATCGCCGCCGCGATCCCGCACCTCGATACCGGCGCGGTGCTGCTGCTCGGCATGCCGCTCGCGCTGTTCGTGGTGGCGGGGGCGATGACGCCGCGTCTCGAGATCGACACGGGCGCCGCCAAGGCGCGCGAAGTCGACAAGCTCAAGCCGCTCGTGCTCGCGGCGATGGTGGCGGGGTTCGGCGCGATCTGCTACGTGGCCACCGGCAAGCTGACCTGGTCATTCGCGTTCGCGATGATCGCGGGCTACGCGTTCGAGCTGCTGGTGCTGTCGGGCAAGGCGGGGGCGGTGACGAAGGAAGCGCCGAAGAGCATCGACGGCATCGCGCCCGAGCTGCTGCTGCTCGCGGCGTCGAGCCTGCTGATCTTCACGATCCAGCACGTCGACCTCGCCGCGTACCTGCCGCAGGCCGTGCGTGCGCCGCTCGGCAATCCCTACGCGGTGGGCGTGCTGCTGATCGCCGTGCTGCCCGCGATCACGATGCTGGGCGTGCATCCGATGATCCTGTTCGGCATTTTCTTCCCGCTCGTGGATGCCACCGTGCTCGGGCCGACCTACGTGCAGTACCTCGCGTGGACGTCGATGTTCGTGATGTCGAACCTGCTGTCGCCCGTGTCGATCTGCTCGATCCTCGCCGCCACCAGTCTGCAGATGTCGAGCCGCGAGACCAGCTTCGTGTCGAACGGTCGCTTCTGCGCGCTCGGCATGGTGCTCGCCTATGTCTACGTGCTCGGGCTGCTGGCGCTGAGCCCGCATGGCTGAGGCCCGGCCGCGACCGTATCGGATGCGCGGCGCGCATCCCTGACCCTTACCGACATTCCATCGGATACCACCATGAAAATACTGTTGTTAGATGTGCTGGACCAGCCGCTGCAGGACGCGCTGCTCGCCGACAACGTGATCTACCGTCCGGACCTGCTGCACAAGAGCCAGGACATGCTCGCGCGCACCCTGATCGAAGGCGGCGTCGACGCGCTGATCTCGAGCGATCCGGTGCCGCGCAAGGCGATCGACGAATGGGCCGCGGCGAGCGCGGCGCCCGTCCACGTCGTGCGCGTCGTGATCCCCGATCCGAATGCGCAGGATCTGCTCGACTACGCGCCGTCGGGCGAGATCGAGGCCGGCAACAGCATGACCTTGCAGGCGGTCGGGAAGTCGCTCGGCGACGCGTACGTCAACGCTTTTGAGCTGCTCGAAGCCCGCTGGGTGCGCCACGCGCTGCGCAGCCGCGCCGAGCGCGACGAGGCGGCCGCGCCCGAGACGATCGTCGGCCGCACCACGGTGCTGCTGGTCGGCGCGGGGCTCGTCAATCTCGTGACCGGATTCCGCCTGCAGCAGGAGGGCTATGCGGTGCACTTCGTCGATGCGCGCCCGGACCCGGGCGCGGCGCATCCGTGGACGGCCTACGGCTGCACCCACGGCGGCGACGACGCGCGCATGTTCACCTTGTCGGAGATGGACAACTACAACGACCGGCAGGTGTCGCTGACGATGAACAACCTGTTCCGGCGCAGCGTGACCGAGCTGGGCTGGAACGTGCACTGGAAGGAGACGCTGTCCGACCACGAGATGCGCTGGGTGCGCGAGTTCGAGGGGATCCCGGTCTGGCTCGCCGACAAGTACAACGAGGACATCTTCGCGTTGTCGCGCGCGAGCCATCCGCGCTGGACCCGCTGGATCGACGACGACCCGGACCTGTTCTCGGCCTCGCTGCTGTGCGAGGGGATCCTGCGGCTCTATTCGGACGACGCTCAGTTCGCGGGCGCGGTGCGACGCCAGAACCGCATCGGCGCGACGCGCCAGGTGCTGACGCCGCAGGAGGTCGCGCAGCGGCATCCGGCGCTGGCCGACGCCGTGCGGGGCGGCCATATCGCAGGCGGCATCCACGTGGTCGGCTTCACGGTCAACGCGCACAAGTTCGTGCGGGGGCTGCTGCAGCGTCTGCGCGCGGGCGGCGCGGAGTTCACCTGGGGCTGCGCCGCGCAGCGCCTGGAGCGCGACGCGGAGCAGCGCGTGTGCGGCGTGCGGATCGGCGACGACGTGCTGGAAGCCGACCACTACGTGCTGTCGACGGGCGCGTACGGCGATGCGCTGCTCGGCGGCACCGAGACGAAGGGCAAGATCCACGGCGTGCTGGGCGCGTGGCTGCGGATCCCGAACCTCGAACCGGGGCTGCGCCATTCGCTGAAGCTCGCGCGCAAGGGGCACATCACCGAGGACGCGAACATCACGGTGGCGACCGACGAGCGCGGTCAGCCGATCCTCGTGATCGGCTCGGGCTACGGCCATACCGGCGTCGATCCGCGCAACATCGACCTCGCGCAGCTGCAGCAGATCTACCAGGGGCTGGTCGACACGGCGGCCAAGTATTTCCCGGCCTCGTACAGCGCGGCGACGGAGGCGGGCAACCTGCAGGACAGCTTCAAGTACTGCGTGCGGCCGTGGACCTCGTCGGGTCTCGGCGTGTTCGAGATCGTGCCGGGCGCGCGCGGCGGCCGCTGCGTGATCACGGGCGGGCACAACACGGGCGGCTTCGCGCAGGCGCCCGAGATTGCCCAGGCGGTGTTCGACGCGGTCGAGCGCCGCGAACACCCGATGCATTTCGCCTACCACCCGAACCGGCCCGGCGTGTTCCTGGGCGCTTCCGCGCCGGCGCAGCAGGCCGTCGCGCACCCGGAAGCCGCGCTCGGCTGACGGCAGGGCGCGCGGGCCGCGTTCCGGCCGCCCGCGCGCCGTCTCATATCCATTCATCAGGACTGGCAGACCATGAAGATCAGCAATGAAAACCCCACCCGGCACGAACCGGAGCAGGACGCGCGCTCGCGTGATGCGGCCGAGGAATCGCGGCGCATCATGCGCAAGCTGCAGCAGGAACCCGGTGCGCGCGCGCCGCAGGTGCTGAAGGCGGGCGCGGTGGCCGCGCCGGACCTGTACAGCGCGAACGAGGCCGAGGCGGTGCTGGCCGAGGGCGGCAACGCGGTCGACGCGGCGGTCGCGGCCGCGTTCGTGCTGGCCGTCACCTATCCGGAGGCGGGCAACCTCGGCGGCGGCGGCTTCATGACCATTTTCCACGACGGCATCCCGTACTTCCTCGACTACCGCGAATGCGCGCCGGAGAACGCGCGGCGCGACATGTACCTCGACGAGGCCGGCGAGGTGGTGCCGGGCAAGGGCGTGGTCGGCCGCCACTCGGTCGCGGTGCCGGGCACCGTGCGCGGGCTGTGGGATGCGCACCGCCGCTTCGGCTCGCTGCCGTGGCGGCGTCTCGTGGAGCCCGCGATCCGCTACGCGCGGCAGGGCTTCATCGTGCATCGCCAGCTGATCGAGCGGCGCGACGTGATGCTCGACGATTTCGAGGGCAAGACGAACTTCAAGCACTACTTCGGCAAGATGGAGGAGGGCGGCGTATTCCGCCAGCCGGAGCTGGGCACGACGCTCGAACGGATCGCCCGCTTCGGGGTCGGCGAGTTCTATCTGGGCGCGACGGCGGAGCTGCTCGTGCGCCAGCTGTCCGGCCAGGACGTGCCGATCACCAAGGACGACCTGCGCCACTACCGCACGATCTGGCGCAAGCCGCTCGTCGGGCGCTGGAACGGCTACGAGGTCGTGACCGCGCCGCCGCCCAGCTCGGGCGGGATCGGGCTGCTTCAACTGCTCAAGATGCGGGACGAGCTGGACGGCGCGTTCGCGGGCGTCGAGCACAACTCGACGCAGTACGTGCATCTGTTCTCGGAGATGATGAAGCGGGTGTTCGCCGATCGCGCCGAATACCTCGGCGATCCGGGCTTCCAGATCATGCCGGTCGACGCGCTGCTCGACCCCGCCTACCTGCGCCGGCGCGCGGCGGAGATCGACCTCGCGGTGCCGACCCGGATGGAGGCCGTGCGCCCGGGGCTCGGGGAGAGCGACGAGACCACCCATTACTCGATCGTCGACAAGTTCGGCAACGCGGTGTCCAACACCTACACGCTGAATTCGAAGTTCGGCAGCGGCGTGGTGGTGGAGGGCGCGGGCTTCCTGCTCAACAACGACATGGACGACTTCTCGGCGAAGCCGGGCGCGACCAACCGCTTCGGCCTCGTCGGCGCCGACGCCAACGCGATCGCGCCGGGCAAGCGCATGCTGTCGTCGATGACGCCCACGATCCTGACCCGGGACGGCCGGGTGGCGTTCGTGATCGGCACGCCGGGCGGCTCGCGGATCTTCGGCTCGATCTTCCAGGTGCTGAACAACGTGCACGCGTTCGACATGCCGCTCGCGAAAGCGGTCGCGAAGATGCGCGTCCACCATCAGCTGCTGCCCGTCAACACCGTGTACTGGGAACCCTATGCGCCGATCGAGGGCGCGCTCGCCGAAGAATTGATCGCGCGCGGCTACAACCTCCAGCCGCGCTTCACGAACGGCGACATCCAGGTGATCCGCGTCGCCGGCGACATGCCGGAGGCGGCGTCCGATCCGCGCGCGCGCGGCACGGTGCGGCTCGTCAACTAATCCCCGTAGAGAGGACTTCCCATGAAAACCATCGATCTGTCGCGCGGCGTGCCCGATCCCCAATCGTTTCCGGTCGATTCGCTGCGCGCGATGGCGTCGAGCGCGCTCGCGCGCGACGCGAGCCGGATGTTGCAATACGGGCCGGCGTTCGGCTATCCGCCGCTGCGCGAATTCATCGCGTCGTGGTTCGATTGCGCGATGTCGAACGTGCTGATCGGCCAGGGCTCGCTCGAACTGTTCAACTTCATCTGCGACGCGTACCTGCGGCCGGGCGACGTGGTGTTCGTCGAGCGCCCGACCTATGACCGCGCGCTCACGACGCTGCGCCAGCACGGCGTCACGGTGGTCGGCATCGAGGTAGGAGACGAGGGCGTCCGGCTCGATGCGTTCGAGCGCGAGCTGCAGCGCCGCCGGCCGAAGCTGGTCTACCTGATTCCCGATTTCCAGAATCCGACCGGCGCGTGCATGAGCCTGGAGGCGCGGCAAACCATGATCCGCTGGGCGCGCGAATACCGTTTCCTGCTCGTCGAGGACGGGCCGTACGGCCTGCTGCGCTACCAGGGCGCGCCGCTGCCGTCGCTGCGCAGCCTCGCGCCGGACCTGACGCTGCATCTGAGCTCGTTCACGAAACTGATCAGCCCGGGCGTGCGCACGGGCTTCCTGGTCGCGCCCGAGGCGGTCGTGCAGCGCGTCGCGGGCGTCGCCGAGCGGCACTACATCACGCCCGGCGTGTTCGCTCAGGGCGTCGTCGCGGCCTGGTGCGAGAGCGGCCAGCTGCCGCCGCAGCTCGACCGCCTGCGCGCGCTCTACGGGCCGCGCCTCGAAACCTGCGTGCAGGCCATCGAGCGCTACCTGCCCGGACGGCTGTTCGTGCGGCCGGAGGGCGGCTTCTTCGCGTCGCTGAAGCTCGGCGCGCGCATCGACGAGCATTCGCTGCGCTCGGCCGCGCTCGAGGCGGGCCTGGTGCTGTCGTCGGGCAGCGCGTTCTTCGACGCGCACCCCGGCTACCAGTTCCTGCGCGTGCCGTTCTGCGCGCTGAGCGCCGCCGACCTCACCGAAGGCATTCGCCGGCTCGGTGACGTGGTGGACCACCTGAACATGGCGGCGCGCGGCAGCCACGCGCATGCCGCGCTCTGACGAGGAGGAAGACGTCGTGTTGACATCAAGCCAAACCGGCGCGTCCGGCGCCGCGGCGCTGGCGGAGCCGCCCGCCGGCGTCGAGTATGCGCTGCTCGCGTCCTGTCCCGCGCAGCGCGGCCTGCTGCATCGCGTGTCGAGCGTGCTCGCGGAACTGGGCGGGCACGTGCTCGATTCCGCGCAGTACAGCGACCCGGCGTCGCGGCGGCTGTTCATGCGCATCGTGTTCGCGCTCGACGAGGGCGGCGCGAGCGAGGCCGCGCTGCGCGCGGGCATCGGCCGGCTCGAGGACGGCTCGGGCCTGCAATGGACGCTGTACGCCACGGCCGCGCGGCCGCGCGTGCTGTTGCTGGCGTCGCGGCTAGGGCACTGCCTGAACGACCTGCTGTTCCGCCACGCGAGCGGCACGCTGCCGGTCGAGGTGGTCGGCGTCGTGTCGAATCATCGCGACTTCGCGCGGCTCGTCGACGGCTACAACCTGCCGTTCCATCATTTCCCGCTGCCGCCGCACGCGTCGGCGGAGGAGCGGGCCGAGCAGGAGCAGCGCATTCTCGCGCTGGTCGACGCGCAGGACATCGAGCTGGTGGTGCTCGCGCGCTACATGCAGATTCTGTCGCCGCAGTTCTGCGATGCGCTGAAGGGCCGCGTGATCAACATCCACCACTCGTTCCTGCCGAGCTTCAAGGGGGCGCAGCCGTACGGCCAGGCGCACGCGCGCGGGGTCAAGCTGATCGGGGCGACCGCGCATTTCGTGACGCGCGAGCTGGACGAGGGGCCGATCATCGAGCAGGACGTCGCGCGGATCGATCACGCGATGTCGCCGCAGGCGCTCGCGACGATCGGCGGGGATGCGGAATGCGTGGTGCTGGCGCGGGCCGTGAAGTGGTTCGCGGAACGCCGGATCCTGCTCAATGGCAACAAGACCGTCGTGTTCCGCTAGGCGGCTGAAGCGCTGCGCGCCCGGCCCCGTTCGCGGGGCCGGGCGCGCCTGCATGGGGCGGGGGCTCAGCCGAACGCCGCGACGGTTTCCTCGGCGAGCGCATGCACGAGCGCGCCGGCCGGGATGCCGTGGTCGCGCCGGCGGCTCAGGCCCGCGGCCTGGCCGGCCCACATCGAGATGAAGTCGGGGCGGTTCGCCGCGCCCGCGGCCTTGCGGATCTCGGCTGTCAGTGCGTTCTGGATCGGATAGGCGGGCACCTCGCGCTCGAACTCGACCATGCGCTCGATGTAGTGGTTGACGATGCCGCGCGCGGGGCGGCCCGTGAAGGTGCGGCTCGTGCGCGTGGAGGTGTCGGTCGACTCGCGGATCTGCGCCTGCCACAGCGGATGGATCGGCGATTCGGCGCTGGTCAGGAAGGCCGTGCCCAGCTGCGCGGCCTGCGCGCCGAGCGTGAGCGCGGCGGCGATGCCGCGGCCGTCCATGATGCCGCCCGCGGCGATCACGGGCAGCGGCACCGCGTCGGCGATCTGCGGCACGAGGGCGAGCGTGCCGATCATGCTGGCGTCCGGATGGCCGAGGAAGGTGCCGCGATGGCCGCCGGCTTCCGCGCCCTGCGCGCAGATGATGTCCGCGCCGTTGGCGGCCCAGGCGCGCGCCTCGGCGACGCTGGTGGCGGTGCCGATCACGAGGCTGCCGGCGTCGTGCAGGCGCTTGACCGACGGGGCGTCGAGCAGGCCGAACGTGAAGCTCGCGACCGGCACCTTCAATGCGATGAGCGCCTCGAGCTGCTGGCGGAAATCCTCGCAGTAGCGCGCGAGCGGCTGTCCGGGCGCGAGGCCCAGCTCGGCGCGGATCGGCTCCAGCCGTTCGAGCGCGGCGTTGACCTCGGCCTCGCTCGGCGCGGGCGTGTCGAGCACGAACAGGTTGATCGCGAACGGCTTCGACGTGCCCGCGCGGATCGTCGCGGCCTGCGCGCGGATCGCGTCGGGGCTCAACCCGGCGGCGGCGAGCGAGCCGAGACCGCCGGCGTTGGAGACCGCGATCACCATTTCAGGCGTCGAGCCGCCGTTCATCGGGCCTTGCACGATGGGCAGGGCGATGCCGAGCCGTTGGGTCAGCGGAGTGGAAAGCGAGCGTGGCATGGTCTGTTCCTCGAACGTGAAATGAGCAATCTGACTGGAGGCGCGGCGTCGTTATTCTAGAGCCCGCCGGGCGCATCGCCGCGCGGGCCGTGTTCCCGGCGGCGCGCGGCGGCCCGCTGGTCGGCCTGGTACAGCAGCAACAGGAACTTGTAGAACAGCGAGCACGCGACCGCGGCGATGCCGATGGTGACCAGGATGGCGTCCAGCATGAAAGGCGTCTCCAGATGGGGTGGCGCGGCGCGCGAGGCGGGCGCATTAAACATGCGCATGATATGAATTTTATCGGATCCGTGGGATGAAAAATACAGATGCAGGGTTTCTCTAAACGAGAACGGTCGTCGGGCGCGGCGCGGCGGGACGAAAAAAAGGGCGGCCGGAGCCGCCCTGCGAAGTCGTGATCGTGAAGATTATCGCGGCGTCGACGCCGTGCTTACTGGCCCGTCGACAGGTTGAGCGCGTTGGTCAGGTCGCCCATCGGCTTGCCGCCGTTCGCGACCAGCGCGTCGTCGCGCTGCTTGAGGCCCGCGAGGCGCGGCAGCGAGAAGCGGCGCGTGATGAAGCGCAGAATCGACGCGGTGTCGTACGGCGTGTGGTCGACGAAGCCCTGCTTGGAGTACGGCGAGATGATGAGCGCCGGAATCCGCGAGCCCGGGCCCCAGCGGTCGCCCTTGGGCGGCGCGACGTGATCCCAGAAGCCGCCGTTCTCGTCGTAGGTGACGACCACCACCATGTTGTTCCACTGCGGGCTCTTCTGCAGATGCGCGATCACGTCGGCGATGTGCTGGTCGCCCGAGGCGACGTCGGTGTAGCCCGCATGCTCGTTCAGGTTGCCCTGCGGCTTGTAGAACGACACCTGCGGCAGCGTGCCGGCGTCGATCGCCTTGATGAACTCGGTGCCGTTCACGCCGCCGTCGAGCAGATGCTGCGCCCGGCTCGCCGAGCCGGGCGCCTGGTTCGCGTAGAAGTTGAACGGCTGGTGATGCGGCTGGAAGTTCGGCGCGGTCATGTTCGGGCCGTAGATCACGCCCGAGGTGCCGCTTTGCGCGGCCTGCAGCGCCTGGTTCCAGGCGCCGCCGTACCACGCCCACGAGACGTTCGCGGCGCTCAGCAGGTCGCCGATGTTCTGCTGCGTCTGCGGCGGCAGCGTCGTGGCCACTGCCGGATCGGCGAGCGTCGGGTCGCCGCCCGCCGGGCTCTTGTTGCCGCTCGGCTGGTACGGCGGCTGCATCGTGTTGATCGCGTAGAAGTCCGGCGTCAGGTTGCCCGAGTTCACGTACTTCGGCGGGCCGCTTTGCGCCGACGCCGGCGAGTTGGCCGCGGTCTTGAGCGACACGCCGTCCGCGTTCAGCACCGAAACCGAGCCGGCCGCCGGGCTCTTGTCGGCGTTCGCGTAGTAGGGCGCGCACGCGCAGATCAGGTACTGGTGGTTCAGGAACGAACCGCCGAACGCGCCCATGAAGAAGTTGTCCGCGAGCGTGTATTGCTGCGCGATCTTCCACAGCGGCAGCTTCGACGCGTTGGTGTTGTAGTGGCCCATCACGAGGCCGCCCGAATCGGCCCACGCGGCGAACATGTTGTTCTTGCCGCCGTTGATCTGCATCTGGTTCTCGTAGAACCGGTGGTACAGATCGCGCGTGGTCACGTTCATCGAGGTATTGAAGCCCTGCGGATCGTCGATCGCGAACGGCGCGTTCGCCAGGTTCGCGGTCATCGCTTCCGTCACGGCGGGCGTCACGCCGCTGGCGGTCAGGCCGTTCCAGATCTTCGGCAGCGTCGCGAGCGGGGTGCCATCGCGATCGAGCTGCTGCGCGCTCGCGGCCGCCAGGTTCTGCAGGCCGTTCGCGCCCGGGAAGGCGCCGTACAGGTTGTCGAAGCTGCGGTTCTCCGCGTAGATCACGACGACGTTCTTGACCGCCGTCAGGCCCGGCGACGCAATATCATCCCCGCCGCATGCGCTCAGGCCGATAGCCGCTGCCAACGCGATGGGCGTGACGCGGATCCAGGTTTTCTTCATTCGTTGTCTCTCTTGTGTACCGAGGGACCGGCGTGCTGCGCGGCCATTCGCCGGACGCGCGCTGAACTGGTTTTGACAGCCGGCTGCGCGAATTATGTAAGGCGCGTTTGACAGCGGAATGTAGTGGAGCTTTCGATAAGCTATCAATGTAATCGTCACGGAAATGACATGCGACTGACATACGCTCGCGCCTCTCTTCCCTTGACTCGTGCCGATTCGATGATGCGTCGCCTGCCTGCCCAGCTGTCCCGGATCCTTGCGCCGCGCGCCGCGCTGGGCGTGTTCGCGCTCGCCGCGGCGCTCGCCGGCTGCCATGAGCGCACACCCGACGCGCCGGTCGCGCCCGCCGCCGCCGCGGCGGCGAGCGGCGCGGCCGTGGTCAGCGACCAGCCGCAGACGCGTGCGCAGGTTTACGAAGGCGTCAGGCGAATGACGGCGCTTGGCAAGGCGATGTTCTTCGATCCGTCGCTGTCGGGCTCGGGCAAGCTGGCATGCGCGTCGTGCCACAGCCCCGAACACGGCTTCAGCCCGCCGAACGCGCTGGCGGTGCAGCTCGGCGGCGACGACCTGAGCAAGCCGGGCTTCCGCGCGGCGCCCACGCTCAAGTACCTGCAGTCGGTGCCCGCGTTCAGCGAGCACTATCACGACTCCGACGACGAGGGCGACGAGAGCGTCGACAACGGTCCGACGGGCGGCCTGACCTGGGACGGCCGCGTCGACAGCGGTGCGGAACAGGCGCGCATCCCGTTGACCTCGTCGTTCGAGATGAACAGCACGCCCGCGAAGGTGGCGCGCGCGGTGCGCGCGGCGCCGTACGCGGCGGAATTCCGCGCGACCTTCGGCGCGCGCGTGCTCGACGACGACGACGCGGCCTTCGCCGCGGTGCTGCGCGCGCTCGGCACCTTCGAGCAGACGCCCGAGGTGTTCTATCCGTACACCAGCAAGTACGACGCGTACCTCGCCGGCCGCGCGCGGCTGACGCCCGCCGAACTGCGCGGCCTGCAGGTGTTCAACGACGAGAAAAAGGGCAACTGCGCAAGCTGTCACCTGAGCCAGCGCGCGCTCGACGGCACGCCGCCGCAGTTCAGCGACTTCGGGCTGATCGCGGTCGGCGTGCCGCGCAACCGCGCGCTGCCGGTGAATCGGGATCCGAAGTTCCACGATCTCGGCGCCTGCGGCCCGGAGCGGCAGGACCTGAAGGGGCGCGCGGAATTCTGCGGGCTGTTCCGCACGCCGACGCTGCGCAACGTCGCGCTGCGCAAGAGCTTCTTCCACAACGGCATCTATCACACGCTCGAGGATGTGATGCGTTTCTACGCGGAGCGCGACACGAATCCCGAGAAGTTCTATCCGGTGCGGCACGGCGTCGTGCAGAAATACGACGATCTGCCGAAGCAGTACTGGGGCAATCTCAACACCGATCCGCCGTTCGATCGCAAGCGCGGCGATCCGCCGGTGCTGAACGAAGCCGAGATCAAGGATGTGATCGCTTTTCTGCAGACCCTCACTGACGGCTATCAAGCGGGCGCGGCCGCGCCGGCCCGCTGAGCACGGCGGCCATGCTATCCTCGTCCGCTGTCGCCCGCGCGGACCTGCCGCGCGGTGATCCGATCGCCCACGAGGAGAACCCGATGTCCAAGCGAGCTTCCCTGTCCATCCTGGCGCGCGTGCTGGCCGCCGGCGCGCTGGCCGCCGGCGCCTGTGGCGCGCACGCGCAGAACAACCTGAATTTCCTGAACGACACGCCGGTCAGCTATTTCAGCAAGGCGGACACCGCCTCGCTGACGAAGGCCGTGCAGCACGTGCGCGACGATGGCAAGGATGGCGAAACAGTCGATTGGCAGAATGATCGGAAAGGCACGCCCATCGCGGCGAAGCTCACGCCGACGACGGCCGACGACGGCGGCCGCACGTGCCGCGAGATCGTCGTCGAGATCAGCGCGAAGGGGCAGTCGATGACGCTCAAGCCGCGCTTCTGCAAGACGGCGGCGGGCCAGTGGGCGCTGCAAAAGCGCTGAGCCCGCGCGGTCGGAACGACGCATGATGCGCGCCAGCCGGTCCCGCACGTTGTCGTGCGGGGTCGTGATCCTCGATGAACAGGGCCGCGTGCTGCTTGCGCACGCGACCGAGACGACCCACTGGGACATTCCGAAAGGGCAGGGCGAGCCGGGCGAGACCGCGCAGCAGGCGGCGCTGCGCGAGCTGGTCGAGGAAACCGGGATCACGCTCGCGCCCGCGCGGCTGGTCGACCTCGGCCGCTTCGCGTACCGGCCCGACAAGGACCTGTATCTGTTCGCCGCGCGCGCGGTGTCCGCCGAGATCGATCCGTCGCGCTGCGTGTGCACGTCGTTCTTCCCGAGCCGCGCCAGCGGCGCGATGATTCCCGAGATGGATGCGTTCCGCTGGACGTCGCCCGACGAGATCGAGCGCTACGCGAGCCGCAGCCTCGCGCGCCTGTTCCGCACGCTGGTGTCGCTGGCCGACCTGCATCGCACGCTGCCCGCGTGAGCGGCGGCGCGCCGCGCCACAGCAAGAACGCCCCGGCGGCCGGCGTGGAGGCCGGCCGCCGGGGCGCGTTCGCGCGTGGGACGCGCGCTTGCCCGCTTACTCCTTACTCTTCGAGGCCCGCCATGCCGCCGACGACGGCGTTGAAGCCGCTGTCGACGTGCATGATCTCGGCCGTCACGCCGCTCGCGAGATCCGACAGCAGGAACGCGCTGGTGTTGCCGACCTGCTCGATCGTCACGTTGCGCTTGAGCGGCGCATTGTGCTCGACGAATTCGAGGATCTTGCCGAAGCCCTTGATGCCGCTCGCGGCCAGCGTCTTGATCGGGCCGGCCGAAATGCCGTTCACGCGGATGCCCTTGGCGCCGAGCGAGACGGCGAGGTAGCGGACGCTGGCTTCGAGCGCGGCCTTCGCGACGCCCATCGTGTTGTAGTTCGGAATCGCCTTCTCGGCGCCGAGGTAGGACAGCGTCAGCAGCGATGCGTCGTTCGACAGGAGCGGCAGCGCGGCCTTGGCGAGCGCCGGGAAGCTGTATGCCGAGATGTCGTGCGCGATGCGGAAGCTCTCGCGCGACAGGCCGTCGAGGAAGTCGCCCGCGATGGCCTCGCGCGGCGCGAAGCCGATCGAGTGGACGAGGCCGTCGAGACGGTCCCAGTGCTGGCCGAGCGAGGCGAACAGCGCGTCGATCTGCGCATCGTCGGCGACGTCGCACGGGAACACCAGCGTGCTGTCGAATTCCGCGGCGAATTCGGTGACGCGATCCTTGAAGCGATCGCCGACGTAGGTGAACGCGAGTTCGGCGCCTTCGCGATGACAGGCCCTGGCGATGCCGTAAGCGATCGAGCGGTTCGACAGCAGGCCCGTCAGCAGAATGCGTTTACCGGCGAGAAAGCCCATGAATTCTCCTATTGAAGCGCGCGCCCGTGCGAGTTCGGCGGGCGGCGGATGGTCATGATCGGTTTTGAGTGGGTAGAATTCTCTCACATTGGCATTCCCGATCGACCGACAGGCTTCTATGACGACAGGTTCGCCCGCGGCCGCCCGGCCGCAACCGCCGCACGCGTCGCAACCGTCACGCCGCGCGGCAGCGCGACGAACCGCCGGCGCGCCGCGCCGGCTCGCGCGCGCCGCGGCGCTGGCGCTGCTTGCCGCGACGGCGCTGGCCGCGCGGCCGGCGGGCGCCGTCTACGCGATCGCGCAGTACGGCGAGCCGAAATACCCGCCGGGCTTCACGCATTTCGACTACGTGAACCCCGATGCGCCCAAGGGCGGCACGCTGGTGCTCGCCAATCCGAACCGGCTCACCTCGTTCGACAAGTTCAATCCGTACACGATGCGCGGCAATCCGGCGCCCGGCATCGACATGCTGTTCGAGAGCCTCGTCACGGGCAGCAGCGACGAGCCCGCGAGCGCCTACGGATTGCTCGCCGACGACATCGCGATCGCGCCCGACGGGCTGTCCGTCACGTTCCACCTGAATCCGGCCGCGCGCTTCTCGAACGGCGACCCCGTCACGGCGGCGGACGTCGTGTATTCGTTCGACACGCTGAAGAGTCCGCAGGCCGCGCCGCAGTACCCGGCCTATCTGGCGGATCTGTCGCACGCGGTCGCGGTCGATGCGGCCACGGTGCGCTTCGCGTTCCGCCGCCGCGACCGCGAGCTGCCGCTGATCGCGGGTTCGCTGCCGGTGTTCTCGCGCAAGTGGGGGCTGCGGCCGGACGGCACGCGCGTGCCGTTCGACCAGCTCGCGTTCCAGCAGCCGATCGGCAGCGGGCCCTACGTGATCGACCAATACGACAGCGGCCGCACCATCCGCTACAAGCGCAGCCCGAACTACTGGGGCGCGCGGCTGCCGGTGCGGATCGGCACCAACAACTTCGACCGGATCGTCTACAAGCTGTACGGCGATCCGGTCACGCGCCTCGAAGCCTTCAAGGCCGGCGAGTACGACGTGCTGGTCGAGAACATCGCGCGCAACTGGGTGCGGCGCGACGTCGGCAAGGCGTTCGACAGCGGCGAGCTGATCAAGCGCGAGTTCCGCCAGCACAACGGCGCGGGCATGCAGGGTTTCGTGATGAACCAGCGCCGGCCGATGTTCCGCGACGCGCGGGTGCGTCAGGCGCTCGATCTCGCGCTCGACTTCGAGTGGCTGAACCGGCAGCTGTTCTACGGCGGCTATACGCGCATCGACAGCTTCTTCGCCGACACCGACCTGCAGGCCACCGGCACGCCGGGGCCGGGCGAGCTGGCGATCCTGAATCCGCTGCGCGCGCAGCTGGATCCGGCCGTGTTCGGGCCGATGCCCGTGCAGCCGAACACCAACCCGCCCGGCTCGCTGCGCGCGAACCTGCTGAAGGCGCGCGCGCTGCTGGCGCAGGCCGGCTGGACCTATCGCGACGGCGCGCTGCGCAATGCGAAGGGCGAGCCGTTCGTGTTCGAGATCCTCGATGATTCGGGGTCCTCGGGGCCGGGCTCCACGATGGAAGCGGTGATCAACGCGTATATCCGCAATCTCGCGAAGCTCGGCATCGTCGCGAAGCTGCGGATCGCCGATTACGCGCTGCTGCAAAAGCGTTTCGACAGCTTCGATTTCGACATGACGACGCTGCGCTATCCGGCCGTGCAGGTGCCGGGCAGCGAACAGGCGCTGTATTTCGCGAGCCGCTACGCGGACCAGCCGGGGTCGAGCAACCTGATGGGCGTCAAGTCGCCCGCGCTCGACGCGATCGTGAAGACGCTGTTGCAGGCGCAGACGCGCGAGCAGCTGCTCGACGCGACGCATGCGCTCGACCGCGTGCTGATGCACGGCTATTACGTGGTGCCGCAGTGGTACAGCAACACCCACCGGATCGCTTACAAGCGCACGCTCGCCTATCCGGCGCGCCTGCCGCTGTACTATGCGGCGGAAGGCTGGGTGCCGTCGACCTGGTGGGCGCTGCCCGGCCGCTGATCCACCCGGCCCGTCGCGGGCCGACTATCTGGAACGCCTATGTGGAGCTACATCCTCAAACGCCTGTTGCTGATGATTCCGACGCTGCTCGGCGTGCTGACGATCACCTTCGTCGTGATCCAGTTCGTGCCGGGCGGGCCGGTCGAGCAGGCCGTGCAGGAATTGCGCAAGGGCGCGGAGCAGGGCGGCGCGCATTTCGGGATGCGCGCGTCGACGGGCGTCGACGCGCAGCAGGTCGCACAGCTGAAGGCGCTCTACGGCTTCGACAAGCCGCCGCTCGAGCGCTACGGGCTGATGCTGTCGCGCTTCGCGCGCTTCGACCTCGGCCAGAGCTATTTCCATCACCAGAGCGTGTGGTCGCTCGTGGTGTCGAAGCTGCCGGTGTCGATCAGCATCGGCGTGTGGACCTTCCTGCTGACCTATCTGCTGTCGGTGCCGCTCGGCATCGCGAAGGCCGTGCGCAACGGTTCCACCTTCGATGTCGCGACGAGCCTCGTGGTGCTGGTCGGCTATGCGATCCCGGGCTTCGTGCTCGGCGTGCTGCTGCTCGTGCTGTTCGGCGGCGGCTCGTTCTGGCAGCTGTTCCCGCTGCGCGGGCTGACCTCGGACAACTTCGCGCAGCTGAGCCTGCTGGGCAAGGTCACCGATTATCTGTGGCACCTGGTGCTGCCGATCACCGCATCGGTGGTCGGCAGCTTCGCGGTGGTCACGATCCTGACCAAGAACGCGTTCCTCGACGAGATCCGCAAGCAATACGTGCTGACCGCGCGCGCGAAAGGGCTGCCCGAGCGCCGCGTGCTGTGGAAGCACGTGTTCCGCAACGCGCTGCTGCCCCTGATCGTCGGCTTTCCGGCCGCGTTCATCGGCGCGTTCTTCTCGGGCAGCCTGCTGATCGAGACGCTGTTCTCGCTCGACGGGCTCGGGCTGCTGTCGTATGAATCGGTGATCCGCCGCGACTATCCGGTCGTGCTGGGCACGCTGTATCTGTTTACGCTGATCGGGCTTGCCACCAAGCTGATTTCCGATCTCTGCTACGTGTGGGTCGACCCGCGCATTCAATTCGAACATCTGGAGCGTTGACTTGAACCGAGCCGCCGCCCCGTCCGCCCGCCTCGACGCCGCGCGCGCGCGGCTGTCGCCGTCGCCCGCCCGGCGCGTGTGGCTGCGTTTCACGCAGCAGCGCCTCGGCTACTGGAGCCTCGTGATCTTCGTCGTGGCGTTCGCGGCCAGCCTCGCCGCGCCGCTCTGGTCGAACGACAAGCCGCTCGTGGTCCGCTACGACGGCCACTATTATTTCCCGCTGCTCAAGGACTATCCGGAAACCGCATTCGGCGGCGATTTCCCGACGCCCGCCGACTATCTCGACCCCTATGTGCGGCGCAAGCTCGAGACGCCCGGCAACTTCGTGCTGTACCCGCCGAACCGCTACTACTACGACACGCTCAACTACTTCTCGACCGTGCCGAATCCGGCGCCGCCGTCGCGCGCCAATTGGCTCGGCACCGACGCGCAGGGCCGCGACCTGCTCGCGCGGCTCGTGTACGGGTTCCGCGTGTCGGTGCTGTTCGGGCTGGCGCTGACCTTCATCGGCACGCTGATCGGCATCGCGACGGGCGCGGTGCAGGGTTATTTCGGCGGCCGCATCGATATCGTCGGGCAGCGCCTGATCGAGATCTGGAGCGCGATGCCGGAGCTGTACCTGCTGATCATCTTCGCGTCGATCTTCGAGCCGAGCTTCCTGCTGCTGCTCGTGCTGCTGTCGCTGTTCGGCTGGATCGGGCTGTCCGACTACGTGCGCGCCGAATGCCTGCGCAACCGCGGCCAGGACTACGTGCGCGCCGCGCGCGCGCTGGGCCTGTCGAACTGGCAGATCATCTGGCGGCACGTGCTGCCGAACAGCATGACGCCCGTGATCACGTTCCTGCCGTTCCGCATGAGCGGCGCGATCCTCGCGCTGACGAGCCTCGATTTCCTCGGGCTCGGCGTGCCGCCGCCCACGCCGAGCCTCGGCGAGCTGCTCGCGCAGGGCAAGGGCAACCTCGACGCCTGGTGGATCTCGCTGTCGACCTTCTGCGTGCTGGTCGCGACGCTGCTGCTCCTGACCTTCATGGGCGACGCGCTGCGCAACGCGCTCGACACGCGCATCGCGGATTCGACGCGCGCGGCCGGAGGCGGGCGATGAGCGCGCGCGTGCGGGACGGCGACGCGACGCCGCTGCTGGCGCTCGAGCGGCTCAGCGTGCGCTTCGGCGACACGCTCGCGGTCGACGACGTGTCGCTCGCGATCGGGCGGGGCGAGCGGGTCGCGCTGGTCGGCGAGTCGGGCTCGGGCAAGAGCGTGACGGCGCTGTCGATCCTGCGGCTCGTGCGGGACGCGCAGACGAGCGGGACGATCCGCTTCGCGGGCGAGGATCTGGCGGACAAGAGCGAGCGGCAGATGCGCGGCCTGCGCGGCGCGGACGTCGCGATGATCTTCCAGGAGCCGATGAGCGCGCTCAATCCGCTGTTTACGATCGGCGAGCAGATCGGCGAGACGATCGAGCAGCACGACGGCGTGAGCCGCGTCGAGGCGCGGCGGCGCGCGGTCGCGCTGCTCGCGCGCACCGGCATCGCCGAGCCGGAGCGGCGCGTGGACAGCTATCCGCACCAGCTGTCGGGCGGCCAGCGCCAGCGCGCGATGATCGCGATGGCGCTCGCGTGCCGGCCGCGCCTCCTGCTCGCGGACGAGCCGACCACCGCGCTCGACGTGACGATCCGCGCGCAGATCGTCGAGCTGCTGCTCGACCTGCAGCGGGAGGCGGCCGAAGCGCGCGGCATGGCGATCCTGCTGATCACGCACGACCTGAACCTCGTGCGGCGCTTCGCGCAGCGGGTCGCGGTGATGGAGAAGGGCAAGCTGGTCGAGAGCGGGCCGGTCGACGCGATCTTCGACGCGCCCGAGCATCCCTATACGCGGCGCCTGCTCGCGAGCCGCCCGCAGCGCGCGGTGATGCCGGTGCTGCCGATCGCGCCGGTGATGCTCGACGCGCGCGAGGTGAGCGTGCGCTTCGCGCAGAAGCAGCCGGGCTTCGCCGGCTGGTTCCGCGCCGGGCGCTTCACGGCGGTCGACGGCGCGAGCGTGGCGGTGCGCCAGGGCGAGACGCTCGGCATCGTCGGCGAGTCGGGTTCCGGCAAGTCGACGCTCGCGATGGCGCTGCTCGGGTTGCAGGCGATCGCGCACGGCGAGATCGAATTCGAGGGGCGCGCGCTCGCGGCCTACCGGGGGCGCGAACAGACCGCGCTGCGGGCGGCGATGCAGGTGGTCTTTCAGGATCCATTCAGTTCGCTTTCGCCGCGACAGACGATCGAGCGGATCGTCGGCGAAGGGCTCGCGTTGCACCGCCCTGAATTGGATGCGGCGACGCGTCGCGAGCAGGTGATCGCGGTGCTGCGCGAAGTCGGGCTCGACCACACCGTGCTGACGCGCTATCCGCATGAGTTTTCGGGCGGCCAGCGGCAGCGCATCGCGATCGCGCGGGCCTTGGTGCTCAAGCCCCGCGTGCTGATCCTCGACGAGCCGACGAGCGCGCTCGACGTGTCGATCCAGCAGCAGGTGCTGAAGCTGCTGGCCGGGCTGCAGCAGAAATACAACCTCGGCTACGTGTTCATCAGCCATGACCTGGACGTGATCGGCGCGATGGCGCACCGGGTCGCGGTGATGCAGGGCGGGGTGATCGTGGAGGCCGGCGATGTGACACAAATATTCACAAAACCGTCGCATCCTTACACGCGAAAGCTGCTGAAAGCGGTGGCGCTCCCGCGGACGCCGCAGTGACGGGCGTGTCCCGGCTAAAAAAGTCCAAATGATTTTGACAAATCAATACTTTGTGGCTAGTATCGACCGAAATTTTCCGCCAATCAGCTGATTTTTAAGCGTAAATCCATCGACCAATGCAGCACCGATATCTGACCCAGGCTTGCACGCGCGTCGTCGCCGGGATGTTCATCGGCGTCCTGATCGCTGCAGCTCCCGGCGCGTTCGCCGACGATGTCAGCAGTTTTAGCCAGAATGCCGCATTCACGCCCCAGTCGGGCTCGGCTTCCTCTTCTTCCTCCCAGCAAAATGCCCAGGCCAGCGCGTCGTCGAGCGACGGCGGTGCGAAGTCGTTCCTGTCCGGCATGGCCGGCAAGGCCGGCGACGTGGTGGTCGGCGCGCTGAACATGATCGGCGTGCGCTACCGCTGGGGCGGCAATTCCCCGGATTCGGGGCTCGATTGCAGCGGCTTCGTGCGCTACGTGTTCCAGGACACGCTCGGCATGTCGCTGCCGCGTCGCGCGGAAGAGATGAGCCGCGTCGGCGAAAAGGTGCGGATGAGCGAGCTGAAGCCGGGCGACCTCGTGTTCTTCAACACGATGCGCCGCACCTTCTCGCACGTCGGCATCTATATCGGCGACAACAAGTTCGTGCACTCGCCGTCGACGGGCAGCACGATCCGCGTCGACGATCTCGACAGCACCTACTGGGAAAAGCGCTTCACGGGCGCGCGCCGGATCGAGACGCAGTTCTCGACCAAGCCCGAGGATCTGCGTCAGCGCGTGAGCGCGACGATCGGCGGCAACGGCGGCAACTGATACCGCCGTGCCCTGCGGTTAGCGCCGCGCTCGGCGCGCCGCTTCCTCGAACCCCGCCTCCGCAAGGACGCGGGGTTTTTGTTTGCGTGAAGCCGACGCGCGCCTCAGACGCTCGCGCCGCGCGCGGCCGCGAGCTTGCGCTGCAGTTCCGGCATGATCCGGGCCACCGCCTCCTCGCCCGCGAGGATCGCCGCGTTGCGCTGGTTGAAGTCGCTGCCGCCCATCGCCGCGAGGTTCGGGCGGATCACGACGTCCGCATACTTGTCCAGCTCGTAGGTCTTGATCGTCTGGCCCATGATCGTGAAGGTCTGGAGCAGCATCTCGATCGGGTTCTGGGTGGGAGCACCCTCGGGGCGCGACGAGATGTCGACCGCGATCACGAAGTCGGCGCCCATCTTGCGCGCATACGACGCGGGCACCGGGCTCACGAGGCCGCCGTCGACATACTCGCGATCGCCGATCCGCACCGGTTCGAACACCGAGGGTACGCTGCACGACGCGCGCACCGCGAGCCCCGTGTTGCCGCGCTGGAACAGAATCGCCTGGCCGTTCTTGAGGTCGGTCGCGACGACGCCGAGCGGCTTGACCATCTTCTCGATCGGCCGGTTGTTGAGCGTCTTGTTCAGGAAATTCTGCAGCGCGACGCCTTGCAGCAGGCCGCGCGAACGGAACGGAGTGGCCCAGTCGCTGATCGACGATTCGTCCATCGTCAGCGCGAGCTTGTTGATCTGCAGCGCATTCATGCCCGATGCGTAGAGCGCGCCGACCACCGAGCCCGCGCTGGTGCCCGCCACGATCTCGACCGGGATGTTGCGGGCCTCGAGCGCCTTCAGCACGCCGATGTGCGCGAAGCCGCGCGCGGCGCCGCCGCCGAGCGCGATGCCGATCCGCAGCGGCTTCTCGCGCGGCTGCGCGGGCGGCGCGGACGCGGCGTTGTCCGCGGGGCGCTTGTCGCCGAACGAGGTGCAGGCGGCGAGGGTGGCGGACGCGCACGCAAGCGAGAAGGTGCGGCGGGACAGGCGAGGGGACGACATCGGGAAATCTCCGGCTACGCGGCGGGGCGCGGCCCCGCGTCAGGTGTGCGACGGCGCGCGAGGGCGCGGGCCAAGGCGCCGCGCCGGCGGTCGGCCGCGGCGCGCCCATCATAAAGCAAGCGGGCGGCCCTGCGCGAAACCCGCGACGCGTGCGCAACGGGGCCGGCAACGCGTGCGCGGCGGGTATAATTCGTCCTCTTTCCGTTCCGGCTTCGACGCGTGAGCCCGCCCGCACCGGCGGCTCGCGCGCCGATTCCGCGTCGTTTCATTTCACGCGCCGCCAAAAGGCCATCGAGTTACCAGTCATGACCCGTCCTGTACGCACCCGTTTCGCGCCGAGCCCGACCGGCTTCATCCATCTCGGCAACATCCGTTCCGCGCTGTATCCGTGGGCCTTCGCCCGCAAGATGAAGGGCGCCTTCGTGCTGCGGATCGAGGACACCGATCTCGAGCGTTCGAGCGAGGCGTCGGTCGACGCGATCCTCGAGGGCATGAAATGGCTCGAGCTCGATTTCGACGAAGGTCCGTTCTACCAGATGCAGCGGATGGACCGTTACCGCGCGGTGCTGGCCCAGATGCAGGAACAGGGGCTCGTCTATCCGTGCTACATGTCGACCGAGGAACTCGACGCGCTGCGCGAGCGCCAGCGCGAGGCGGGCGAGAAGCCGCGCTACGACGGCACCTGGCGGCCGGAGCCGGGCAAGGTGCTGCCGGCGCCGCCCGCGGGCGTGCAGCCCGTGCTGCGCTTCCGCAATCCGCTGACGGGCGCGGTCGCGTGGGACGACGCGGTGAAGGGGCATATCGAGATCTCCAACGAGGAACTTGACGATCTCGTGATCGCGCGCCCGGACGGCACGCCGACCTACAACTTCTGCGTCGTGGTCGACGACCTGGACATGGGCATCACGCACGTGATCCGCGGCGACGACCACGTGAACAACACGCCGCGCCAGATCAACATCCTGCGGGCGCTCGGCGGCGAGGTGCCGGTCTACGCGCATCTGCCGACCGTGCTGAACGAGCAGGGCGAGAAGATGAGCAAGCGGCACGGCGCGATGAGCGTGACGGGCTATCGCGACGACGGTTACCTGCCGGAAGCGGTGCTCAACTATCTCGCGCGGCTCGGCTGGTCGCACGGCGACGCGGAGATCTTCTCGCGCGAGCAGTTCGTGGAATGGTTCGATCTCGAGCATCTGGGCAAGTCGCCCGCGCAGTACGACCACAACAAGCTGAACTGGCTCAACAACCACTACATCAAGCAGGCCGACAACGGGCGGCTCGCGACGCTGGCGCAGCCGTTCCTCGCGGCGCTTGGCGTCGATGCGGCGACGGGCCCGGATCTCGTGGGCGTGGTCGGCTTGATGAAGGATCGCGCGTCGACGGTCAAGGAGATCGCGGAGGGCGCGGCGATGTTCTACCGCACGCCCGCGCCCGATGCGGAGGCGCTCGCGCAGCACGTGACGGACGCGGTGCGTCCGGCGCTGGCGGAGCTGGCCGGCGCGCTGAAGGGCGTCGAATGGACCAAGGAAGCGATCGCGGCCGCGTTGAAGGCGACGCTCGCCGCGAACGGGCTCAAGATGCCGCAGCTCGCGATGCCGGTGCGCCTGCTGGTGGCGGGCACCACGCATACGCCGTCGATCGACGCGGTGCTGATGCTGTTCGGCCGTGACGCGGTGGTCGCGCGTCTCGAGAACGGGGCCGCGTGAGTCCCGGATCCGGCGCCCGGAAGGGCGTCGGATCTTGCGTGAAACGAGCGCATGCAAAAAATGATGCTCGAATCACAAATAGGGTATTTACAAACCTCGAAACCGCCTCTACAATCTCGTTTCTGTTCTGCAAGGGGGTATAGCTCAGCTGGGAGAGCGCTTGCATGGCATGCAAGAGGTCAGCGGTTCGATCCCGCTTACCTCCACCACCAGAGCAGAATGAAGTTTGCGAAGCAGAGTGTGAAAAATTGCTTCACAAATGATTTAAAAGAAGTTAGAATCTCGTTCTCTGCTGTTGACGAAAGTTAATGGCAAGAACCAAGCAGTAAGACAAATCTGTAAAGATTATGTCCCCTTCGTCTAGAGGCCTAGGACATCACCCTTTCACGGTGAGTACAGGGGTTCGAATCCCCTAGGGGACGCCAGGATACAGCGGCGTTTCATTCGAAGCGAAGCAAGCTTGCAGGAGCTTAACCAACGCCTGCGAGTAGTAGTAAAAAGCTGGAGCGGTAGTTCAGTTGGTTAGAATACCGGCCTGTCACGCCGGGGGTCGCGGGTTCGAGTCCCGTCCGCTCCGCCAGATCAAAGCCCGTTCAGGCTGCATATATGAACGGGCTTTTGCGTTAAAGGTGTAAGCAGTACGTTGTCCCCTTCGTCTAGAGGCCTAGGACATCACCCTTTCACGGTGAGTACAGGGGTTCGAATCCCCTAGGGGACGCCAGATACAGCGGCGTTTCGTCGGAAACGAAGCAAGCTTGCAGGAGCTTAACCAATGCCTGCGAGTAGTAGTGAAAAGCTGGAGCGGTAGTTCAGTTGGTTAGAATACCGGCCTGTCACGCCGGGGGTCGCGGGTTCGAGTCCCGTCCGCTCCGCCAGATCAAAGCCCGTTCAGGAATGCCTGAACGGGCTTTTTGTTTTTGCGGCGCGAAAAGCCCCTCCGTGCAAACCGGCATTGCATCGCGATCGGGCTGCGCTATCGTGGCGGTCATGATGTGTTTTCCGGCCTGTCATCCATGCTCGATCCGACCGATGTCCGCTTGTTGTATCAGCTGCGCCCCGCCGAGGCGGATGATTTTCCGTTTGCCGAGGCGCTCACGCACCGCAACATGGGCGCGTATTACCGGCGCCACGGTCTCGAATGGCGCACGGACCTCTTTTTCGCCAGTTGGCGCGATTCGGAGAATTTCATTCTCGAACTCGAGGGCGAGCGGATCGGGGTCCTGAGGGTGACCGAGGAGGGGGCGTCGCTGCATATCCGCGACGTGCAGATCGCGCAGGGCCACCGGCAGCACGGCGCGGGCACCTATCTGCTCGACGCCGCGCATCGCTGGGCGAAGGCGCGCGGGCTCAGCGAGACCCAGCTGCGGGTGTTCGTCGACAACCCGGCCGCGCGCCTCTATCTGCGCATGGGCTACCGGCTGGCCGGCTCGCGGCTCGCGCAGCTCGGCTCGATCCGCCACATGGTGCGGCCGGTCTAGGCGCGCGCGTCGCGCTCGACCTCGGCCTTGCCCGCGCGCGGATCGGCGCCGCGCTGCATGAAGGCGCGCGGGCTCGCTCCGAATGCGCGCCGGAACATCGCCGAGAACGCGCTCTGACTGCGATAGCCGAGTTCGCGCGCCACCTGCGACAGCGGGCGGCCCTGGTTGAGCAGCGGAATCGCGCGCGCGAGCAGCGCCTGCTGGCGCCACTGCGAAAAGCTCACGCCCAACTCCTGACGGAACAGCCGCGCGATGGTGCGGGTGCTTGCGCCCACGCCGGCCGCCCAGTATTCGAGCGATTCGCCGTGCGCGGGCTGCGCGAGCACCGCCTCGCACAGCGCGCGCAGGCGTTTCTCGGTGGGCATCGGCACCGCGAGCGGCAGCGGTTCGGCCTGAGTCAGCTCGTCGAGCACGAGCGAAGACAGCAGCGTCTCGCGCGCGGCGCTCGCGGGCCGCGCCTCCAGCGCGCCGATCAACTCGCGCAGCAGCCCCGACACCTCGACCACCCGGCACGCATCGAGCCCGTCCGGCACCGCCGATTCGTCGATATAGAGCGTGCGCAGGTAGGCGTCCTCGACGATCACCACTTCGTGCGTGACGCGCGGCGGCACCCAGATCGCGCGCGAGGGCGGCACCATCCAGGTGGTGCTGGCCGTCGCGATCCGCAACACGCCGCGCGAGGCGTAGGCGACCTGCGCCCAGGCATGGGTATGCAGCGGAATGCGCACGCCCGCGGCCACCGGCCGCGCGCGTACGCACATCGGATGCGCAGGCGTGGGCGTGAACTCGGGAGGAATCTCGATGATGGTGGGCGCGGCGCTCGCGCGCGGGGGAACGGATGGGCTCATGGGCGATCGAAGTCGGTGCGGCATGCGACGGGTGTCTCACGCCTATTGTAGGGGCCCTGGACCTTGCGTTGCTGCGGGATTTTTTCGGCCGATAATGTCACGACCGGAATTGTTGACCCACCAGGACAGGAGACCCCGAGATGACGTTCGCCACCACCGATCTCTGCGACGCGCACGAGGACCGGCTCGCCGACGGCACGCTGCGCGTGCTCGAACCCGTATTCCGTCCGTTCGGCCGCGCCGCATCGTTCAGCGGCCCGGCCGCGACGCTCAAGCTGTTCGAGGACAACACGCTGGTGCGCAAGGCGCTGGAACAGGACGGCGGCGGGCGCGTGCTCGTCGTCGACGGCGGTGGCAGCACGCGCTGCGCGCTCGTGGGCGGCAACCTCGGCGTGCTGGCCGAGCGCAACCGCTGGGCCGGCGTGGTCGTATACGGTTGCGTGCGCGACACGCAGGAGTTGGCCGTGTGCAACGTCGGCATCGTCGCGCTGGCCGCGCATCCGCGCCGGAGCGACCGGCGCGGCGAGGGCGTGGCCGACGTGCCGGTCTCCGTGCTGGGCGCCCGCATCGCGCCCGGCGACTGGATTTACGCGGATGCCGACGGCGTGCTCGTCAGCGATGCGCCGTTGACCTGAGGCGGTGCGTCGCGTCAGGTCGTGTTTCACGTGATGAGGAAGGAGGGGCCATGCGCCATGTATTTGTCTACGGAACCCTGCGCGCGGGGGAGGTCAACGACATCAGCCGCGCCGCCGAGCGGCACGGGATCGCGGCGCCGCAGTTGCTGGGCGCCGCGGCGCTGGCGGGGCGGCTCTACGATCTCGGCCGCTATCCGGGGATGATCGCGACGGAAGGCGGCCCGGATCTCGTCTGGGGCGACGTCTACGCGATCGACGAACGGCTCGTGCCGGTGCTCGACGAGATCGAGCAGGTGTATCCGGGCGACGACGGCTTGTTCGCCGCGCGCGAGGCGTCGGTGCAACTGGGCGGCCGGTGCTACGCCTGCCTGTTCTATCCGGTGGCCGAGCGTGTGGCCGCGGACACGCTGCGCATTGCCTCGGGCGACTGGGTGCAGTATCGACGCGAGCGCGCCGCGGCCTGACGCGGCGCGCTCGCCGGACCATGAAAAAAGGCGCCTTGCGGCGCCTTTTTTCATGGCGGGCCGGGCGGCCCGCGCGATCCGTCAGATCGCTTCGTAGAGCGGCAGCGTCAGGAACTCGGTGAAGTTCTCCGACGTCGACATCTGCTCGAAGATCGCGGCCGCGCGCTCGTACGGCTGCGTGTCGCCCACGACGACCTGCTTCACGTTGCCGAGCTCGACCTTTGCGTACTCGCGCACGAGATCCGCGGTGACCTTGCGGCCGTCGTCGAGCACGCCCTTCG
This sequence comes from Burkholderia sp. FERM BP-3421, assembly GCF_028657905.1. NCBI lineage: Bacteria > Pseudomonadati > Pseudomonadota > Betaproteobacteria > Burkholderiales > Burkholderiaceae > Burkholderia > Burkholderia sp. FERM BP-3421. The sequence continues at coordinate 719,570 of NZ_CP117782.1, forward strand.
GCGAGCGGATCCATTGCCACACCTGCGAACGCGAGATCTCGGCCGTGGCCGCGTCCTCCATCAGGTTGTGGATCGGCACGCAGCCGTTGCCCGCGAGCCAGGAGCCGAGGTAGTGGATGCCGACGTTGATGTTGTTGCGCAGGCCGGCCTCGGTGATCGGCGCTTCCGGCTGGAAGTCGAGCAGGTTCTTGCCCTCGATCTTCACGTCGTCGCGCTGCTTGCCGATCTGGTTCGGCTTGTCGCCGAGCACCTTGACGAACTCCTCCATCGCGAGCGGCACGAGGCCCGGGTGCGCGACCCAGCCGCCGTCGTAGCCGTCGGTCGCGTCGCGCGCCTTGTCGGCGCGCACGCCGGCCATCGCCTTGTCGTTCGCTTCCGGATCGTTCTTGATCGGGATCAGTGCGCTCATGCCGCCGATCGCGGGCGCGTTGCGCTTGTGGCAGGTCTTGAGCAGCAGCAGCGCGTAGGCGCGCATGAACGGCACCGTCATCGTGATCTTCGCGCGGTCGGCGAGGCAGAAATCACGGTCGTTCCTGAACTTCTTGATCGCCGAGAAGATGTAGTCCCAGCGGCCCGCGTTCAGGCCCGAGCTGTGCTCGCGCAGTTCGTACAGGATTTCGTCCATCTCGAACGCGGCGAGGATCGTCTCGATCAGCACCGTCGCGCGGATCGTGCCGCGCGGGATCCCGACCGCTTCCTGCGCGGCGACGAAGATCTCGTTCCACAGGCGCGCCTCGAGGTGGCTTTCCATCTTCGGCAGATAGAAGTACGGGCCCGAGCCGCGCGCGATCAGTTCCTTCGCGTTGTGGAGCAGGTACAGCGCGAAGTCGAAGATGCCGCCCGACACGCGTTGGCCGTCGACCGTCACGTGCTTCTCGTCGAGATGCCAGCCGCGCGGGCGCACGATCAGCGTCGCGATCGTGTCGTTGAGCCGGTACGACTTGCCGTTCTGCTCGAGCGAGATCGTGCGGCGCACCGCGTCGCGCAGATTGATCTGGCCGTCGATCTGGTTGGTCCAGCTCGGCGCGTTCGAATCCTCGAAGTCCGTCATGTACGAGTCCGCGCCCGAGTTCAGCGCGTTGATGATCATCTTGCGCTCGACTGGACCGGTGATTTCCACGCGGCGGCACTGCAGGTCGGCAGGCAGCGGCGCGACCTGCCAGTCGGCGTCGCGCACCGCCTGGGTGGCGGCGAGGAAGTCCGGACGTTCGCCCGCGTCGAGACGCTGGGTGCGTTCGGCGCGCGCCTTCAGGAGGGCCTGGCGGCGCGGCTCGAAGGCGCGGTGCAGCTGCGCGACGAGTTCGAGCGCCTCGGGCGTCAGGATCGCGTCGTAGCCGGGCTTCAGTTCGCCCGTGATCGCCATGCCTTGCGGCAGCTTCAGCGTAATGCTCATGTGTCTCTCCTTGGTCGGTCAGTTGCGGTTTGCGGTAAAGGGTTGGGAATGGGGGCAGTCCTGCCGGCTCACGCGCCCGGGCTGGGGCGCGGCCGGCCGGCCGGTCTGCCGGCGGGAGCCGGGGCGGCGAGGAAGGCGAGCAGGTCGGCCATGCCGGGGCCGCTGCCGTCGGGCGGCGCGTCGAGTTCCTCGAACGGCGCGCCCGCGCGATTGAGCCAGAACGTCGTATAGCCGAACCAGCCGGCGCCTGCGGCGTCCCAGCCGTTCGACGAGACGAACACGATCTCGCGCGGCGCGGCGTCGAAGGCCGCGGTGCCGAGCGCGTAGGCGAGCGGCGACGGCTTGTACGCGCGCACCGCGTCCACCGACAGCACACGGTCGAACAGGCCGTTCATGCCGGCGCTCTTCACCGCGATGTCGAGCATGCGCGGGTCGCCGTTCGACAGGATCGCGAGGCGCGGCTGCGCCGGCAGCGCGCGCAGCGCACGCAACGCGGGCACGGTGTCGGGATGGGTCGACAGGCACGCGTAGTCGTCGAGCAGGCGCTTTTCAGCCGCGCCCGACAGCGTGAGGCCGAGCGCGCGCGCGGCGAAGCGCAGCGCGTCGCGCGTGATGTCCCAGAACGGCCGGTAACGGGCGCCGCCCGGGTCGGCGAGCGTGCGCAGCTGGGTGTATTCGATCTGCTTGCGCCGCCACAGCTGCGACAGCCGCTCGCCGTGGCCGGGGTACAGCTGCTCCGCCGCGGCGACGACCGCGTGCACGTCGAACAGCGTGCCGTACGCGTCGAACAGGATGGCCTTCGGGGAGAGTGTCGTTGTGGCCGACATAGCCTTGCGCTCCGTGATCAGAGGTCAGGGTTGATTGTATTGGTGATGGACTGAGATAAAAAAGACGCTAATCATCACTTGATCTTTTACTTTCATATACCTAATCTAGCGCGTCATCGCTGACTTCTTCACGGACGGCGTATACCGTTCATTCGCCGCATGGATCGTTTCAAGCAAATCGAAACCTTCGCCGCCGTGGCCGCGAAGGGCAGCCTGTCGGCCGCCGCGCACGCCGAGGGCGTCGCGCCGGCGATCATCGGACGCCGGCTCGACGCGCTTGAAGAGCGGCTCGGCGTGAAGCTGCTGGTGCGCACGACCCGCAAGCTGACGCTGACCTTCGAAGGCTCGGCGTTCCTCGAGGATTGCCAGCGCATCATCCACGACATGCAGAACGCGGAGGCGAGCGTGTCGGCGGGCGGCGTCAAGGCGAGCGGGCATCTGCGGGTGTCGGCGCCGGCGGGGTTCGGGCGCCGGCACGTCGCGCCGCTCGCGCCCGATTTCACCGCCGCGCACCCGGACGTGTCGATCACGCTCGATCTGTCCGATCGCATGGTCGATCTCGTCAACGAAGGCTTCGACTGCGCGGTGCGGCTCGGCGAGCTGCCCGATTCGTCGCTCGTGTCGCTCAAGCTCGGCGAGAACCGCCGGGTCTGCGTCGGTTCGCCGGCGTACCTGGCGCGCACCGGCACCCCGGCGACGCTCGCGGAACTGCCGCGCCACAACTGCCTCGCGCTCGCCGCGAACGCGAACCAGCAGCGTGGCTGGACCTTTCAGGAGGACGGCAAGGTCGTGTCGATCCGCGTGGCCGGCACCATGGAGTGCTCGGACGGCGCGGTGCTGCACGAATGGTGCCTCGACGGCCACGGCCTCGCGTGGCGCTCGTGGTGGGAAGTCGGCGCGGACATCGCCGCGGGCCGTCTCGTCACCGTGCTCGACGCCTTCGCGGCGCCGCCGATCGGCATACACGCGGTGTTCCCGCAGCGCCGCCATCTGCCGTTGAGGGTGCGGCTGTTCCTCGATTTTCTGAAGCATACGTACGAACAACCGGGCTATTGGGGTTGAGTCCGGCGCCGGCGCGCGTTTCCGATATGAGGGCGAACCCTCTGGCGCGGCCGACGGCCGGCTTTCGCGCACTACAATCAAGCTAGGCAGGGTGCCCGGCGGCGCGACGCGCGCGATTGCCGCGCGGGCGCTGTGTTGCCGCCGACGGAGGCCGCCATGTTCAAGCACATCCTGGTTCCGACCGATGGATCCGATCTGTCGAAGAAGGCGATCGACGGTGCGATCGATCTCGCGCGGACGGTCCGCGCGCGCGTGACCGCCTATGCGTGTCTGCCGCAATATCCGTACTCGCCGTTCTCCGAGGTGGTGATCGAGCCGCCCGCCGATTTTCGCGAACGCAGCGAACGCGAGGCGCGCACGCATCTCGACGAGGTCGAGGCCGCGGCGCGGCAGGCGGGGGTGGTGTTCGACAGCTGCACGAGCGTGCATCCGTCGCCTTACCTCGGCATCATCGAGGCGGCGGAGCGGGGCGGTTGCGACGTGATTTTCATGGCCTCGCACGGCCGGCGCGGGCTGGGCAGCCTGTTGATCGGCAGCGAGACGCAGCGGGTGCTGACCCATACGAAAATCCCGGTGATCGTCTATCGGTAGGGTGCGCGGGACGCGGGCCCGCGCACCAAGCGACGCGCGCCGGGCAAGCCGGCGCGCTGTCCTGCGCGGCGCTCGACGCCGCCGCGCGCGGCCTGCCTCGCGGTGCGCGGCAGGCCCATCTTCTCCCTGATCGCCAGTTTCGCGAGCGCGCCGCGCCGCGTTACGCGACCTTCTTGCCGTCGAAGAACTGTTCGTCTTCGGTCGAGCCGTGCAGCGCGGTGGTCGACGCGTCGCGCTCGACCGTCTGCGTGACGGCGTCGAAGTAGCCGGTGCCGACTTCGCGCTGGTGCTTGACCGCGGTGAAGCCCTTGTCGGCGGCGGCGAACTCGGCCTGCTGCAGTTCGACGAACGCGCTCATCTGGGTGCGGGCATAGCCGTGCGCGAGGTTGAACATCGAGTAGTTCAGCGCATGGAAGCCGGCCAGCGTGATGAACTGGAACTTGTAGCCCATCGCGCCGAGTTCCTTCTGGAACTTCGCGATCGTCGCGTCGTCGAGGTTCTTCTTCCAGTTGAACGACGGCGAGCAGTTGTAGGACAGCAGCTTGCCCGGGAACTGCTTGTGGATCGCCTCGGCGAACTGCTTCGCGTACTCGAGGTCCGGCTTGCCGGTTTCGCACCAGATCAGGTCGGCGTACGGCGCGTACGCGAGGCCGCGCGAGATCGCCTGGCCGAGGCCCGGCTGGGTGCGGAAGAAGCCTTCGACGGTGCGCTCGCCGGTCAGGAACGGCTTGTCGTTGTCGTCGATGTCCGAGGTGATCAGGTCGGCCGCTTCGGCGTCGGTGCGCGCGACCAGCACGGTCGGCGTGCCCGACACGTCGGCCGCGAGACGCGCCGCGGTCAGTTTGGCGACGGCTTCGCGGGTCGGCACGAGCACTTTGCCGCCCATGTGGCCGCACTTCTTCACGGAGGCGAGCTGGTCTTCGAAGTGGACGCCCGACGCGCCGGCCTCGATCATCGCCTTCATCAGTTCGAACGCATTCAGCACGCCGCCGAAGCCGGCCTCGGCGTCCGCGACGATCGGCGCGAAGAAGTCGACGTAGCCCTCGTCGCCCGGGTTCTTGCCTTCCGACCACTGGATCTGGTCGGCGCGGGTCAGCGTGTTGTTGATGCGCTTGACGACCTGCGGCACCGAGTTCGCCGGATAGAGCGACTGGTCCGGATACATTTCTCCGGCGAGATTCGCGTCGCCCGCGACTTGCCAGCCCGACAGGTAGATCGCCTTGAGCCCGGCCTTGACCTGCTGCATGGCCTGGTTGCCGGTCAAGGCGCCGAGCGCGTTGACGAACGGCTCGCTATTGATTTGCGCCCACAGCTTTTCCGCGCCGCGCTTGGCGAGCGTGTGCTCGATCGGGGTGGAGCCGCGCAGGCGCACCACGTCCTCGGCGCTGTAGTTGCGGGTGACGCCCTTCCAGCGCGGGTCGGTGTCCCATTGCTGTTGCAGTTCCTGAACCTGTTGTTGACGCGACATGGTGTGCTCCTTGTGTGGTCGTTGCCTGAAGAAGGGGGGTGCGAATCCGGTGGCCACGAAGCGGCGGGTGGGGCGGAGGCATTCCGTTTCGTGAACTCTTGTATAAGAGTCTAGGCAAATCGACGGAGCGAAGACAGGGCTTGAAGGTGGAACTTCAGAAAAATATAGATGAGTTAAAACAAAGGCTTATATATTGCATTTCATGATGAGGAAAGGCCTTTCCCATCCTGCAATCCACATGGTTGTGCCACGCAGCATGCTTTTTACGACACAAAAGATTTTTTCACATCGTGATATTTCGGCGCGGGCAAAAAAAACCGGCGCCTGGGCGCCGGTTCGGGGAGGGGCGATGCGGGCGCGTGGCCCGCATGCGAGGCTTACGACGCGTTGCCGCGACGCGGGCCGCTGCTGCGGTAACCGCCGCCGCTGCCTTCACGGCGTGCGCCGCCGTAGCCTTCGCGGCTGCCGCCGGCAGGCTTGCCGCCGCCATTGCCCGGCTTGCCGCTCCAGCCGCCGCCGTTGCCGCCGCCGTTGCCGCCGCCATAACCCTGGCCTTGGCGTGCGCCGTAGCCTTCACGGCTGCCGCCCGGCTTGCCGCCGAAGCGTCGACCGCCGTTGCCGCCGCCCGGACGGCCGCGGCTCGGGCCGCGATCGTTGCGCGGGGGCGCCTTGCGCGGCTCGAAACCCTCGACCACGTTGACCGGCAGCGGCGTGCGCACGAAGCGCTCGATGCGCTTGAGCGCGCCCTGTTCTGCGTGGTGCACGAGGCTCACCGCGATGCCCGAGCGCCCGGCGCGGCCGGTACGGCCGATCCGGTGCACGTAGTCTTCCGCGAACTTCGGCAGGTCGTAGTTGAACACGTGCGTGATGCCGGGGATGTCGATCCCGCGCGCCGCGACGTCGGTCGCGACGAGCACGCGCACACGGCGCTCGCGCAGCGCACGGATCGTGCGGTTGCGCGCGCCCTGCGGCAGGTCGCCGTGCAGCGCGGCCGACTCGAAGCCCGCGTCCGCGAGGCGGCCGGCCAGCTGGTCGGCGTCGATCTTGGTCGCCGTGAAGATGATCGCCTGGTCGAGCGCGTCGTCGCGCAGCAGGTGATCGAGCAGGCGATCCTTGTGGTCGCGGTCGTCGACGTAGTGGACGGTCTGCGCGATGTTCGTGCGCGATTCCAGGCGCTGGACGATCTCGATCCGCTCCGGATCCTTGAGCAGGCGGCCCGTCAGCGAACCGATCTTGCCGTCGAGCGTGGCCGAGAACAGCATGGTCTGACGGGTGGCCGGCGTAGCGGCGACGATCGTCTCGATGTCGTCGATGAAGCCCATGTCGAGCATCCGGTCGGCTTCGTCGAGCACCAGCATCTTCAGTTCGGACAGGTCGATACGGCCGCGCTCGAGGTGGTCGAGCAGGCGGCCCGGCGTCGCGACCAGGATTTCCGGGTTCTTCGCGAGCAGCATCAGCTGCTGGCCGTAGGCGACGCCGCCGAGGATGCTGACCGTGCGCAGGCGGCGCAGATGGCGGCCATAGGTCGACGCGGCCGTCGTCACCTGCATCGCGAGTTCGCGGGTCGGCGTCAGCACGAGCAGGCCCGGGCGGGCGACCGGCTGCGGCCGGCGCGCACCACGCGCAGCGCCTTGCGGCTCGCGCGGGGCGCGCGGCTGTTGCGCCAGCTGGGCGAAGCGCTCGATTGCCGGCAGCATGAATGCAGCGGTCTTGCCCGAGCCGGTCGGGCTCGATACCAGCAGGTCGCGGCCGGCGATCCCGGCCGGAATCGCGCGCTCCTGCACGGGCGTCGGCTTGGCGTAGCCGGCGGCTTCCAGTGCCGACACGATTTCCGGCGAAAGGCCGAGCGACGCGAAGGTCGGGCCGCTCGTGTCCGGCGCGGCGTCGGCCGGCGCGGCCTCGACGGGCGCTGCCACGGCGGGCGCGGCGGAGTCGAGGGCAAGCACGTCGTCGACGATCGCGTTCAGCGGGCTGGAGAGGTTGCTCGAAGTCATTAACAATCCTTGATACACACACAGTGGGTGAAACGTCGGCGCCAATCGCGCATACCCAAGTCGTCGGATTGATCGAGCAAATCGGGAAACGAGACATCGTCCGCATGCGGACTGCCATGCGGGCTTTTCGTTAGAAGCTGTTTCGGATGCGGCGCGCCTCCTTGGGCGCTGCCGCCAGCCTGATACAAGACGGCCCGTGGGGCCTAGGCAGGAGGGGACAGGTTCTAAACTGGATTGGAGCTAAACGCTACGGGACGTCAGACAGAAAGGGGCGGTTTCGGGCCGCTTAAGGTGTGACGCAGCGCGCATTATAAGGATTTTTGCTGCGCTGCGCCAGTCCTTTGTTGTGCCGATCGCACCACTTACCAGGGATTTGACTGCGGATAAGGGCAGGTTTCCGGTGCGATCGGTGTGGCTCAGGAGGCCGTGCCGTTCTTCAGCGACTCGACCAGCTCGACGTATTGCTGCTTCGCGGCGTCCTGCGAGGTGCCCTTGAGCGCTTCCCAAGCGTCGTACTTGTACTTGCCGACGATGTCGGTGAAGCCGGGCTTGTCGCCGTGCACGTCGCCGTCGGTGGCCTGCTTGAAGAGCGCATAGAGGCGCAGCAGCGTCAGGTTGCCGGGGCGCTCGGACAGTTGCTTGACGTCTTCCTGGGCCTGGTTGAATTGAACGGTGATGTCGCTCATCGGGTGTCTCCGTAAGGTTTCAAGGTGGGGCGATCTTAGCAAGCGGGGCGCGATGGCGGGTCGAGCGTTTCTTCCAAACCGCGGCGCGCGCGCCGCGCGTCGCGAATCGGGACGGAACGCCTGTGCGGGCGGGGCCTCGCATTACAATGTCGGCCATGACACAAACAGTGCTTCTTGCCATCGACACGTCGACCGAGTTTTGTTCGGTCGCGTTGCTGAGCGCGGCCGCGACGGCCGACGGCTCGTTTTCCTTCCAGACCTGGGTGCGCCACGACGAAACCGGGGCGGTTTCGAGCACGCGGGTGCTGCCCGCCGTGCGCGAGCTGCTCGACGAGGCCGGGCTCACGCTCGCGGCCTGCGCGGCGATCGCGTTCGGCGCGGGGCCGGGTTCGTTTACGGGCTTGCGCACCGCCACGGGCGTCGCGCAGGGGCTCGCGTTCGGGTGTGCGCTGCCGGTCGTGCCGGTCGGCACGCTGCTCGCGTGCGCCGAGCATGCGCGCCTGAACGCGCCGGCGGGCGCCGCGCCCGCACGCGTGCTGGCCGCGCTCGACGCGCGCATGGACGAGGTCTACTGGGCCGATTACGCCTGGGACGAGGCGCGCCAGGATTGGCGCACCGAACAGCCGGCGTCGCTCGATGCGCCGTCGGCCGTGCCCGCGCCCGACGCGCCGTTCACGCTGGCCGGCAATGCCGCCGCGGCGTTCGGCGCGCGTCTGCCGGCCGCGGCGCGCGCGCAGGCGATCGATGCGCGCGCGCTGCCGCACGCGCTGCCGATCGCGCATCTCGCCTGGCGCGCGTATCGCGCCGGCCGGGTCGTGCCCGCCGACCAGGCGGCGCCCGACTATGTGCGCGACAAGGTCGCGCAGACCACCGCGGAACGGCTCGCGGCGCGCGCGGGCGGAGGCGGCCGATGAGCGGCGTGTTGCTCGCCGACCGCTACTTGTCGCCGATGACCGACGCCGATCTCGACGAAGTGGTCGCGATCGAACGCGTCGCGTACGAATTTCCGTGGACCCGCGGCAACTTCGAGGATTCGTTGCGCAACGGCTATTTCGGTGTGTGCATGCGGCATGTGACGGGCACGCTCGTCGGCTATTGCGTGCTGATGCCGGTCGTCGACGAGATGCATCTGCTCAATCTGTGCGTCGCGCCTTCGGTGCAGCGCTCGGGCGCGGGTCTCGCGCTGCTGCGCGAAGTGGTGCGGATTTCGCGCGCCGAGCGTCTCGACGGTGTGTTGCTGGAAGTGCGGCCGTCGAATCCGCGCGCGCTGCAGCTGTATGAGCGCTTCGGCTTCGCGACGGTCGGCCGGCGCAAGAATTATTATCCGGCCCGGCTTCACGGCCGGGAGGACGCGATCGTGATGCGTCTTACCTTGACGAACGAAGGAGGCGCGCATGGCGTGGGTTGAGTCGGCACTCGAGGAACTGGGGCTCGCGCCCAGGTGGGTGAGGCGCGGTGCGCGCGCGGAAGGCGACGCGACGACGGCGCAGGCCGCTGTCGCGTCGCCCGGCGCGATCGAGATCGATGCGCGCGCATCGTCCGCGCTCGATGCGGCGCAAGCGCCGCCGCCCGCGCGCAGCGCTTCGCCGGACGCGGACCGGGCGCGCAACGAGGCCGCGCCGCGCGCGGCGCCGGCCGTCGCGCAGGTGTCACCCGACGCGCCCGATGAAGACATGTCGTGGTTCGATCTCGAACCGGGGTTCGAGCCGTCCCTGCCGGGCGCGCCGTCCGACGCCGCCGCGCCGGTCGTGTCCGCGTCGTCGGTGGCGGCGCTCGACTGGGACGCGCTCAGTGCGCGCGTCGCGACCTGCCGGGACTGCAAGCTGTGCGAGAAGCGCACCAACACGGTGTTCGGGGTCGGCGATCGCGAAGCGGACTGGATGCTGGTCGGCGAGGCGCCGGGCGAGAACGAGGACAAGCAGGGCGAGCCGTTCGTCGGCCAGGCGGGCAAGCTGCTCGACAACATGCTGCAGGCGCTGGCGCTCAAGCGGGGCGAGAACGTTTACATCGCGAACGTGATCAAGTGCCGGCCGCCCGGCAATCGCAACCCGGAGCCGGACGAGGTCGCGCGCTGCGAGCCGTACCTGCAGCGTCAGGTCGCGCTCGTGAAGCCGAAGCTGATCGTCGCGCTCGGCCGCTTCGCCGCGCAGACGCTGCTGAAGAGCGACGCGAGCATCGCCTCGCTGCGCGGCCGCGTGCATACGTACGAGGGCGTGCCGGTGATCGTCACCTACCATCCGGCCTATTTGTTGCGCAGCCTGCAGGACAAGTCCAAGGCCTGGGCCGACCTGTGCCTCGCGCGCGACACCTACCAGCGCGCGCCGGCGCCCGCCGGCGACCGATGAGCGCGGCCGCGCCCGCGGGCTGGCGCACGTTGCGCGACCCGGCGGTGCGCGATCTCGGCTGGTTGCTGGAAAGCGCGCCGCTCTTCGCCGCGACGCCGGACGTGCCGCTCGCGCAACCGGCCGCGCCGTCCGCCGGTCCGGCTGCGCTCGGCGCATGGCTCGCGGCGCTCGATCGGCAGCCCGACGCGCTGCATCGAGCGCTCGCGCACGCGCGTCCGACCCGGCTCGGGCGCTACGCGGAAGAACTGATCGGTTTCTTCGCCGCGCATGCGCCCGGCTGGCGTCTGGTCGCGGCGAACCTGCCGCTGCGCAGCCACGGGCGCACGCTCGGCGAATGCGATTTCCTGCTCGAAACGATGGACGGCGCGCGCCTGCACTGGGAACTCGCGGTCAAATGCTATCTGTGCGCGGCGGAGGCGGGGACGGCGGCGCTCGCGGACTTCGTCGGTCCGAATCTCGCCGACCGGTTCGACCTGAAGCGGCGCAAGCTGGTCGAGCACCAGCTGCGGCTGACGCATCTCGCCGCATTCGCCGCGCTGGGCCACGCGGGACCCTGGCAGGCGCAGATGCTGGTGAAGGGCTGGTTGTTCTACCGCGCCGCGCGGGTGGGGCTGGCGTCGCCGGTGAACGACCCGCCGGTGCTGCACGCGGGGCATCCGCGCGGATTCTGGATCACGCACGCCGATTGGCGCGCGTCGCTTCAAGCCGAGGCGCGCGACGCGTCGCGCTGGATCGTGCTGCCGCGTCTTGCATGGCTCGCGCCGCGCCGGATCGAGGCGGCGCAGGCGGAGGCGGAAGGGATGCACGCGTCCGCGTTGCTCGAGCGCGTGAGCGGGCAGGCCGCGCCGTCGCTCGTGGCCGTGCTCGGGCCTGACGCCGAGGGCGCCTGGGTCGAACGCGCGCGCGGCTTCATCGTGCCGGACGCGTGGCCCGGGCAGGCAACGGCATTCGCGGCGGCCGTGCTTTAACGCGCGTCACCACCACGCGTGGAAGTGATGCACCGGGCCGACGCCGTGGCCGACGTCGAGCTGCCCGCTCGCGGCGATCGCCGCGGTCAGGTACTGCTTCGCGTCGCGGATCGCCGGGGCGAGCCCGTCGCGTTGCGGCAGCAGGGCGGCGATCGCCGACGACAGCGTGCAGCCGGTGCCGTGCGTGTTGGCGACGGCCAGGCGCGGGCCGTCGAAGCGCCGCGTGTCGACGGCCCGCACGAGCCAGTCGGGGCTGTCCTGCGTCGCCGGCAGATGGCCGCCTTTCATCAGCACCGCCCGCGCGCCGCGCGCGACGAGCGCCTCGCCCTGGCGCACCATCTCCGCTTCGTCGTGCGCGGGCGCGACGCCGAGCAGCACGGCGGCTTCCGGCAGATTCGGCGTGACCAGGTCCGAGAGCGGCAGCAGCCGGTCGCGCAGCGCCTCCACGGCGTCGGGCGCGAGCAGCGCATGGTTGCTCTTCGAGATCATCACGGTGTCGAGCACCACGTGGCGCGGCCGATAGCGCTCGAGCGCGTCGGCGACCGCGCACGTGATCGCGGCGTTCGCGAGCATGCCGATCTTCACCGTGTCGATGCGGATGTCGCTGAACACCGCGTCGAGCTGGGCGGTGACGAAGCCCGCGTCAGGCGCGTGGACCGCGGTCACGCCGCGGGTGTTCTGCGCGGTGAGCGCGGTGATCACGCTCGCGCCATAGGCGCCGAGCGCCGAGAAGGTCTTGAGGTCGGCCTGGATGCCGGCCCCGCCGCCGGAATCGGAACCGGCGATGGTCAGCGCATGGGGAATGGATCGGGTCATGGATGGGGCGCGCCGGCGCGGGGGCGCGCGGCGCGGTAAAAAGGAACGGGGCGCGCCGAGTGCAGCGGGGGCGCGCGGCGCGGCCTCAGTGTTTCGATTCGCCGATCAGCGCGACCGAGTCGAACTGGCGCTGGTTCGCGACATGGCGGCGCATCACGAGCCACATCGTCAGGCACACGAAGGTGCCGAACAGCACGATCACGATGCCGACCGGCACGTCGAGCCAGACCAGCACCGCATACAGGCACAGCATCACGAGCACCGAGAGGTTCTCGTTGAAGTTCTGCACCGCGATCGAGTGGCCGGCGGACAGCAGCACGTGGCCGCGATGCTGGAGCAGCGCGTTCATCGGCACGACGAAGAAGCCCGACAGCGCGCCCACCACCATCAGGAACACATAGGCGACGATCAGGTGGACGGGCACCCGCAGGTGGCCGAGATGGACGACCCAGTTCGCCGGGAACAGGTCGCGCGTGTAGAACGCCATCATCATCACCGCGACGCCCATCATGATGCCGACGGGCAGCACGCTCAGCGACTTGCGCAGCGGGATCCGGCTCGCGGCGACCATCGCGCCGGCCGCCACGCCGATCGCGACCACCGCCTGCAGGATCGCGCCCTCGGACAGCGACATGCCGAGCGACACCTCGGCCCACTTCAGCACGATGAACTGCAGCGTCGCGCCCGCGCCCCAGAACAGCGTCGTGACGGCGAGCGAGATCTGGCCGAGCTTGTCGCGCCAGAGCGTCATGAAACAATCGGCGAAATCGGTGATGAGCTTGATCGGCCCGTGCTCCTGCCGCGGGTAGCGCGCGCCGGTGTCGGGGATTCGCAGATTGAACAGCGCGGCGATCACGTAGATGGCCATGATCACGAGCATCGCCGCCTCGGCGGGCGTGTTGATCGACGGCGGCGTGTGCGCGATCACATGCGCGGCGATGTGCGGGCTGATCAGCGCGCCGCCGAGCACGGTGCCGAGGATGATCGAGCCGACCGTGGTGCCCTCGATCCAGCCGTTGGCGGCGACGAGGCGGTCAGGCGGCAGCAGTTCGGTCAGGATGCCGTACTTGGCGGGCGAGTAGGCGGCCGCGCCGAAGCCGACGATGCCGTACGCGATCAGCGGATGCGCGCCGAACAGCATCACGAGGCAGCCGACCACCTTGATCGAGTTGGTGATGAACATCACGCGCCCCTTCGGACGCGAATCGGCGAACGCGCCGACGAAGGCAGCCAGCACGACGTAGGACAGGACGAAGAACAGCTTGAGCAGCGGTATCATCCAGTTCGGCGCGTGGAGGTCTTTCAGCAGGGCGATTGCGGCGATGAGAAGCGCACTGTCGGCCAGCGACGAGAAAAACTGCGCGGCCATGATGGAGTAAAAACCTTTTTTCATCTGTAGCGATGCTTTCCTCGCTGCGGCTCGGCCGTGGTGGCCGCGCAATCGGACTTATTCCGTTCAAAATGGGTTGTGCGCACGGCTTTATATCATGAAAATACGTCAATTCGGACTAGCAAGATCCCCCGATCGTTCCGTGAATGATCGGACCCGCGTCCACGAGACGCGTTAAGCTGATGATTCGCAAGCGTCTTTACGAAAATTTCCTATGCCGCGCCCGATTTCCGCCACGATTCACACCGCCGCCCTCGCGAACAATCTCTCCGTCGTCCGCCGCTACGCCGCCCGCTCGAAGGTGTGGACCGTCGTCAAGGCCAATGCCTACGGCCACGGTCTCGCCCGGGTCTTCCCGGGCCTGCGCGGCACCGACGGCTTCGGCCTGCTCGACCTCGACGAGGCCGTCAAGCTGCGCGAACTGGGCTGGGCGGGTCCGATCCTGTTGCTCGAAGGCTTCTTCCGTTCGACCGACATCGATGTGATCGACCGCTACAGCCTGACCACCTCGGTGCACAACGACGAGCAGATGCGCATGCTCGAGACCGCGCGCCTGTCGAAGCCCGTCAACATCCAGCTCAAGATGAACAGCGGGATGAACCGGCTCGGCTACACGCCGGAGAAATACCGCGCCGCCTGGGAGCGCGCGCGCGCCTGCCCGGGGATCGGCCAGATCACGTTGATGACCCATTTCTCCGATGCCGACGGCGAGCGCGGCGTGGCCGAGCAGGTCGCGACCTTCGAGCGCGGCGCGGAAGGGATCGCCGGCGCGCGCAGCCTCGCCAATTCGGCGGCCGTGCTGTGGCATCCGTCGACCCACTTCGATTGGGTGCGGCCCGGCATCATCCTGTACGGCGCCGCGCCGTCCGGGCAGTCCGCGGACCTCGCGGGCACCGGGCTGCAGCCCGCGATGACGCTGTCGTCCGAATTGATCGCCGTGCAGATGCTTGGAAAGGGCCAGACAGTGGGATACGGCTCGATTTTTTCGGCGCATGAAACGATGCGCATCGGCGTGGTCGCCTGCGGCTATGCCGACGGCTATCCGCGCGTCGCGCCGGAAGGCACGCCGGTGATCGTCGACGGCGTGCGCACGCGGATCGTCGGGCGGGTGTCGATGGACATGCTGACGGTCGACCTGACGCCGGTGCCGCAGGCGGGCGTGGGTTCGCGCGTCGAGCTGTGGGGGCCGGCGCTGCCGATCGACGACGTCGCCGCGAAGTGCGGCACGGTCGGCTACGAGCTGATGTGCGCGGTCGCGCAGCGCGTGCCGGTGCGCGCGGAATAAGGGCGCGCGCGTGGCGAAACAGAAAACCGTCTACGTCTGCACGGAGTGCGGCGGGCAGTCGCTGAAATGGCAGGGGCAGTGCCCGTCGTGCCAGGCGTGGAACACGCTCGTCGAGAGCGTGCCCGAAGCGCCGTCCTCGCATCGTTTCCAGGCGCTCGCGAAGAGCGCGCCCGTGCAGCGGCTGTCGGACATCGAGGCGGCCGACGTGCCGCGCTTCTCGACCGGCATCGGCGAATTCGACCGCGTGCTGGGCGGCGGCCTGGTGCCGGGCGGGGTCGTGCTGATCGGCGGCGATCCCGGGATCGGCAAGTCGACGCTGCTGCTGCAATCGCTCGCGCAGATCGCGAGCGAGCGGCGCACGCTTTATATCAGCGGCGAGGAGTCGGCCGCGCAGATTGCATTGCGCGCGCAGCGGCTCGCGCTGCTCGACGGCGGCGCGGATGCGGCGGACCTGAAACTGCTCGCCGAGATCCAGCTCGAGAAGATCCAGGCGACGATCGACGCGGAGCGTCCCGACGTCGCGGTGATCGACTCGATCCAGACCGTCTATTCCGAGGCGCTGACCTCGGCGCCGGGCTCGGTCGCGCAGGTGCGCGAATGCGCGGCGCAATTGACGCGCATCGCGAAACAGTCCGGCACCGCGATCATCATGGTGGGCCACGTGACCAAGGAAGGCGCGCTGGCCGGCCCGCGCGTGCTCGAACACATCGTCGATACGGTGCTGTACTTCGAGGGCGACACGCACTCGTCGTTCCGGCTGGTGCGCGCGTTCAAGAACCGCTTCGGCGCGGTCAACGAGCTGGGCGTGTTCGCGATGACCGAGCGCGGCCTGCGCGGTGTCGCGAATCCGTCCGCGCTGTTCCTGTCGCAGCACGAGCAGGTGGTGCCGGGCTCGTGCGTGCTGGTCACGCAGGAAGGGTCGCGGCCGCTGCTGGTCGAGGTGCAGGCGCTCGTCGACACCGCGAACGTGCCGAATCCGCGCCGGCTCGCGGTCGGCCTCGAACAGAACCGGCTCGCGATGCTGCTCGCGGTGCTGCACCGGCACGCGGGCATCGCGTGCTTCGACCAGGACGTGTTCCTGAACGCGGTCGGCGGCGTGAAGATCACCGAGCCGGCGGCCGACCTCGCGGTGCTGCTCGCGATCCATTCGTCGCTGCGCAACAAGCCGCTGCCGAAGGGTTTGATCGTGTTCGGCGAAGTGGGGCTCGCGGGCGAGATCCGGCCGTCGCCGCGCGGCCAGGAGCGTTTGCGCGAGGCGGCCAAGCTGGGCTTCACGGCGGCGCTGATCCCGAAGGCCAATGCGCCGAAGCAGCCGATCGAGGGGTTGCGGGTGCTCGCGGTCGAGCGGATCGAGCAGGCGATCGAGCAGGTGCGCACGCTCGAATGACGCGCGCCCGCTTACGGACGTAATCCTGCGTAACCATTCTGACGGCGGCCGTAACCCGGCCGCCGTTGCTTTTCCCTATGCTGATTTCGATGATCGGCCGCATCGTGCGGCGAAGGGAACTGCGTTGAAACGGACTGAACAAGCGGGATTGCAGCCGCATCGCTACAACGTGCGCGGCTGCCGGGTGTCCGAGCCGATCCGCCCGCCATGGGGCGGCGGCTGCCGGATCATCGAATGGGTCGACGAAGAGGGACGGATCGCGCGCCGCGTGGTCGCCGAGAACGTCACCGAGGCGGAGGTCGCCGCGACGATGCGTCAGCCGGTGGAAGGGCGGCGCTATCTGATGCCCGACGACGAGCAGATGCCGCGCGAGACCCTGCCGCGCCGCTGATGCCGGCGCGGTGCGCCGCGCGCATCGATCAACCGATCTGTTCCAGTTCCTCGTGGGCCATGAGCCATTCGGCTTCGAGCGTTTCGAGCCGGCTGCCGAGGTCGCCGAGCGTCCGGATCGCCTCGGTCAGGCGCGTTTTCTGCTCGGCCGCGTAGCTCGCCGGATCGGCGACGTAGGCGTCGAGCGTCGCCTTCTCCGCGTTGAGCTTTTCCATTTCCTTCTCGAGCTTCGTGATCCGCGTCTGCAACGGTTTCTTCAGATGTGACAGGCGCTGGCGCGTTTCCGCTTCGAGGCGCTTCTGGTCCTTGCGGTTGATCCCGGGCGTCGCGTTGTCCGATGCGGCGTCGTTGCGCGCGGCCGCGCGCTGCTCGGCCGCATGCTGGAGCAGCCAGTCGCGGTAGTCGTCGAGGTCGCCGTCGAACGGTTGCAGCCGGTGCTGCGCGACCAGCATGAACTGGTCGGTCGTCGCGCGCAGCAGGTGACGATCGTGCGAGACCAGGATCAGCGTGCCCTCGAATTGCGCGAGCGCCATCGTCAGCGCGTGGCGCGTTTCGAGATCCAGGTGGTTGGTCGGTTCGTCGAGCAGCAGCAGGTTCGGCTTTTGCCAGATGATCAGCGCGAGCGCGAGCCGCGCCTTCTCGCCGCCGGAGAACGGCGCGATCGACGCGGTCGCCATCTCGCCCGAGAAATTGAAACTGCCGAGGAAGTCGCGCAATTCCTGTTCGCGGGTATCCGGCGCGAGCCGCGCGAGATGCGCGAGCGGCGAATCGTCGGGGCGCAGCGTTTCGAGCTGGTGCTGCGCGAAATAGCCGATCGTCAAACCCTTGCCCTCGCGCACCAGGCCGCCGAGCGGCGCGAGCGTGCCGGCGAGGGTCTTGATCAGCGTCGACTTGCCCTGGCCGTTCGCGCCGAGCAGCCCGATGCGCTGGCCGTTCTGGATCGACAGCGCGACGCGCTCCACGATCGGGATCTCGGCGCCGTCGTCGGCGTGATAGCCGCAGCGCACGTCCTCCATCACCATCATCGGATTCGGCGCGGCGTTCGGCGTGCGGAATTCGAACGTGAACTGCGACGCGATATGCGCGGGCGCGATCAGCTCCATCTTCTCGAGCGCCTTGACCCGGCTCTGCGCCTGCTTGGCCTTGCTCGCCTTCGCCTTGAAGCGGTCGACGAAGCTCTGCAGATGCGCGATGGTCTTCTGCTGCTTCTCGTAGGCGCTTTGCTGCAGCGTCAGCTGCTGCATGCGCAGCACCTCGAACTGCGAGTAGTTGCCGCCGTAGCGCTTCACCTGGCGGTTCTCGAGGTGCAGCGTGACGTTGCAGATCGCGTCGAGGAACTCGCGGTCGTGCGAGATCACGACGAGCGTGCCCGCGTAGCGGTGCAGCCAGTCTTCGAGCCAGACGATCGCGTCGAGATCCAGGTGATTGGTCGGTTCGTCGAGCAGCAGGAGATCCGAGCGGCACATCAGCGCCTGCGCGAGATTGAGACGCATCCGCCAGCCGCCCGAGAAGCTCGCGACCGGCTCGCGGGTTTGCGCGAGCGTGAAGCCGAGCCCGAGCAGCAGGGCCTCGGCGCGCGCCGGCGCGGTGTAGCCGTCGGCATCGGCGAACGCCGCGTGCGCCTCGGCCTCGGCCGCGCCGTCGTGCGCGGCCGAGGCCTGCGCGATGCGCGCCTCGATCGCGCGCAGCGCGGCGTCGCCGTCGAGCGTGTAGTCGAGGGCGCTGCGATCGACGGCGGGGGTTTCCTGCGACACGTGCGCGATCCGCCACGACGGCGGCAGCGACAGATCGCCGCCGTCCGGATGCAACTCGCCGCGCAACACGGCGAACAAGGTCGACTTGCCCGCGCCGTTGGCGCCGATCAGGCCGGCTTTTTCACCCGGGTTGAGGGTGAAGGTGGTGGCGTCGAAGAGCGGCTTGGTGCCGCGGGCGAGGCTGAACTGGCTGAAACGGATCACGGCGGAACAGGCTGGAGGAAAACCGCTATTCTAGACTGCGTGGCGCGCGCACGGGCTCCGACGAGCCGGCGCGCGGGAATCCGGATCATCGAGAAAGGAAATCAGGACGATGTCGAAACTCTATTCGTTCAGCGCCGAGGCGCTCGGCGGCGGCGACGTGTCGCTCGACCAATACCGCGGCCAGGTGCTGCTGATCGTCAACACGGCGAGCGAATGCGGGTTCACGCCGCAGTACGCGGGATTGCAGGCGTTGTACGAACGCTATCGCGCGCGCGGCTTCGCGGTGCTCGGCTTTCCATGCAACCAGTTCGGCAAGCAGGAGCCGGGCGACGCCGCCCAGATCGGCGCGTTCTGCGAGCAGCGCTTCGGCGTGACCTTCCCGTTGTTCGCGAAGATCGACGTGAAAGGGCCGCAGGCGCATCCGCTGTATCGCTACCTGACCGACGAGGCGCCCGGCCTGCTCGGGCTCAAGGCGATCAAGTGGAACTTCACCAAGTTCCTGATCAACCGCGAGGGCGAGGTGGTGCGGCGCTACGCGCCGTCCGCGAAACCGGCCGAACTGGCCGCGGACCTCGAACCGCTGCTGTGACGGCCGCGAGCGCGGCGCGCCTACAGGATCGGCGCGAACAGCCGCGCGACGTGCATCGCGACGCGGCGCCACGCGCTCGCGCGCCGGTATTCGCCGGCGTCGACCTCGAAGGCTTCGGCGAAGTCGCGTGAGAGCATCGCGTCGACCTCGGCCGCGAAGCCGGCGTCGACCGTCAGCACCATGATCTCGAAATTGAGGCGGAACGAGCGGTTGTCGAGATTGGCGCTGCCGATTGCGGCGGCCGCGCGGTCGACCAGCACCACCTTCTGGTGCAGGAAGCCCGGGCGGTAGCGGAAGATCCGCACGCCGGCCGCGATCAGGTCGCGCGCGTACAGCTTCGAGGCCTCGAACACCACGTAGTGATCGCGCCGGCTCGGGATCAGGATCCGCACGTCGACGCCGCGCATCACCGCGAGCTTCAGCGCGGCGATCACCGCCTCGTCGGGCACCAGGTAGGGCGTGGTGATCCATACCCGCTCGCGCGCCGCGTTGATGGCCGCGACGAAGAACAGCGAACCGGTTTCCTGCGGATCGGCCGGCCCCATCGGCACGACGAGGCAATGCATGTCCGAGTCGGGGCGCGGCGCGGGCGGCGGCGCGTCGGGTGGCAGCGTCTGGGTGGCCCAGTGCCAGTCCTCGGCGAACACGTCCTGGATCCGCGCGACGGCGGGCCCGCGCACCTCGATGTGGGTGTCGCGCCACGGCGACAGGCGCGGGTTCGCGCCCAGGTATTCGACGCCGACGTTATGCCCGCCGACGAACGCCACCTCGCCGTCGACCACGACGATCTTGCGGTGGTTGCGGAAATTGAGCTGGAACCGGTTGACGAACTGCCGATGGGTGGCGAACGGATGCACCTCGACGCCGCCCGCGCGCAGCGCGCCCACGTAGCGCTGCGGCAGATCGAAGCTGCCGATGCTGTCGTACAGCAGGTAGCAGCGCACGCCGCGCGCGGCGCAGGCGAGCAGCGCGTCGCGCAGCATGTCGCCGAGCGCGTCGTCGCGCACGATGAAGAACTGCACGATCACGTAGCGGCGCGCGCGCTCGATCGCGGCGAGGATCGCGGAGAAGGTCGCGTCGCCGTTGACGAGCGTGCGCACCGCGTTGCCGGCCAGGAACGGCGTGCCGGCCAGCCGCGTGAGCGCGCGCACCGCGGCTTCGCCGGGCGCGCCGGCCGGCAGGCCGCGCGGCGCGGAGGCGTCGGCGGGCGGGGTCGCGCGCGTGCGGGTGCGCAGCGCGGCGGTCTCGTGGCGGCGCGCGTCGACATAGCCCGAGAACTTGCTGCGGCCGAGGAACAGGTAGGGGATCAGCGTCAGATACGGCATCGCGGTGAGCGACACCGCCCAGGCGATCGCGCCTTGCGAGGTGCGGGTGTTGAGGATCGCGTGGCAGGCGGCGATCACGCCCAGCGCGTGGGCGATCGCGATCAGGGTGCCGAGATGGAGCCAGTCGAGTTGCATGGGCGCGCAGGGGTCCGGAATGGGCGGCGCGCGCCACGTTTTGACGGGACGCGCTGACACGCATCTTACCGAACCGCGCGCCCGGGCGGGCAATGCGCCGCCCGGGGCCGGTCAGCCTTCGGCCGTTCAGGCCACGGCGGGCAGGTCCGCCGCGTGGATCAGGAACACGTTGTCGTCGCCCGCGCTGGTCGGCAGCCAGATCAGGTCGAGCCCGCCGAACGCGGCCTCGACGTGGGAGCGCTCGTTGCCGATCTCGACGACGAGCACGCCGTCGTCCTTGAGCCAGCGGCGCGCGTCGCGCACGATGCGGCGCACGATGTCCATGCCGTCCTCGCCGCCCGCGAGCGCCATCTCCGGCTCGTGCCGGTACTCGGGCGGCAGCGCGGCCATCGACGCGGCGTTCACGTAGGGCGGATTGGTCAGGATCACGTCGTAGCGCGCATCCGCGTCGTCGCGTCGCGCGGCGGGCAGCGGCGCGTACAGGTCGCCGTGGTGGAGCGCGATGCGCGCGTCGAGCCCGTAGTCGCGGCGGTTGATCTCCGCGACTTCCAGCGCGCCCGCGGACAGGTCGACCGCGTCGATGTCGGCGTTCGGGAACGCGCCCGCCGCGAGGATCGCGAGGCAGCCGGAACCCGTGCACAGCTCCAGCACCGCGCCGACCTGTTCCGGGTCCGCCACGTACGGCTGCAGCCCGTCGTCGAGCAGCTCGCCGATGAACGAACGCGGCACGATCACGCGCTCGTCGACGTGGAAGCGGTGGCCGTGCATCCAGGCCTCGTGGGTCAGGTAGGCGGCCGGCACGCGCTCGGCGGCGCGGCGCTCGATGATCGCGAGCACGTCGCCGATCTCGGCGGCCGTGAGGCGCGCGTCGTAGAACGGCTCCAGCGTGTCGAGCGGCAGGTGCAGCGTGTGCAGCACCAGGTAGGCGGCCTCGTCGTAGGCGTTGTCGGAACCGTGGCCGAACGCGAGTTGCGCCTGCGAGAAGCGCGACACCGCGTAGCGCACCAGGTCGCGCACGGTGTGGAACGGATGGTCGGTAGGGGTCGTCATGGGGTGGTCCTTGGTCAGGCGATCAGGTGTTCGAGCACCCGGCGGTACACGTTCTTGAGCGGGTCGATGAAGCGCACCTCGATGTGCTCGTCGATCTTGTGGATGCTGCCGTTCGGCGGCCCGAATTCGATCACCTGCGGGCAGATGCGCGCGATGAAGCGGCCGTCGGAGGTGCCGCCCGTGGTCGACAGCTCGGTCGTCACGCCGGTTTCCGCGAGGATCGCCTGCTCGAGCGCGTTCGACAGCTCGCCGCGCGGCGTGAGGAACGGCAGCCCGCTGACCGACCAGCGCAGCGTGTAGTCGAGCTGGTGCTTGTCGAGGATCGCATGCACGCGCTGCTGCAGGCCCTCGACCGTGCTCGCGGTCGAGAAGCGGAAATTGAAGTGCAGGTCCGCGTGGCCGGGGATCACGTTGGTCGCGCCGGTGCCCGCATGCAGGTTCGAGACCTGCCAGGTGGTCGGCGGGAAGTATTCGTTGCCGTCGTCCCAGCGCTCGGCCGCGAGTTCGGCCAGCGCGGGCGCGAGCAGGTGAATCGGATTCTTCGCGAGATGCGGGTAGGCGATGTGGCCCTGCACGCCCTTGACGACGAGTTCGCCCGACATCGAGCCGCGCCGGCCGTTCTTCACGACGTCGCCGAGCGTGGCGCTCGAGGTCGGTTCGCCGACGATGCAGTAGTCGAGGCGTTCGCCGCGCGCCTGCAGCGCCTCGACGACCTTCACGGTGCCGTCGGTGGCCGGGCCTTCCTCGTCGCTCGTGATCAGGAACGCGATCGTGCCGCGATGGCCGGGATGGGCGGCGACGAATTCCTCCGACGCGACCACGAAGCCGGCGAGCGAGGTCTTCATGTCGGCCGCGCCGCGGCCGTAGAGCTTGCCGTCGCGGTGCGCGGGCACGAAGGGCGGCGACGACCATTGTTCGAGCGGGCCGGTCGGCACGACGTCGGTATGGCCCGCGAACGCGAGCAGCTTGCCGTCGCGGCCGTCGGCGCCGCGCTTCACGGCCCACAGGTTGGTCACGCCGTGCGACGCGAGGGTTTCGCATTCGAAGCCGAGCGCGGCGAGGCGCTCGGTCAGGAGCTGCTGGCAGTGCTGGTCGTCCGGTGTGACGGAGGCGCGGGCGATCAGCTGTTCGGTAAGGGCTAGGGTGGCGGACATGGTTCGGACCACTTTCGATAAAAAATGCCGGCGCGGGGCCGGCAGGGTGCGGCGAGGACGGCCCGACGCGCGGGCCGGACCTCAGGCTGCGCCGGCGAACAGCCCGGCGTACTGCTCGGCGCTGAAGCCGAGCGCTTTCACGCGGCCGTCGACGACGAGCACCGGGCGCTTGATCACCGAGGGCTTGTCGATCATCAACGCGATCGCGCCGTCCTCGCGCTCGGCGGCGGCCTTCTGCGCGTCGGCCAGGCCGCGCCAGGTGGTGCCGCGCCGGTTCACGAGCGCGTCGAGCGGCACGTCCTTCAGCCAGCCCGCGACGAGCGGCGCGGTGACGCCGGCTTTCTTGAAGTCGTGGAACGCGAATTCGACGCCGTGCGCCTCAAGCCACACGCGGGCCTTCTTCACGGTGTCGCAGTTCGGGATTCCATACACGACGGTGCGCATCAGTCGCCTCGCAGCAGCTCGTTCAGGCCGACCTTCGCGCGCGTCTTCGCGTCGACCTTCTTGACGATCACGGCGCAGTACAGGCTGTGCGAGCCGTCCTTCGACGGCAGGTTGCCCGCCACCACGACCGAGCCGGCCGGGATCCGGCCGTAGCTGACTTCGCCCGTCTCGCGATCGTAGATCTTGGTGCTCTGGCCGAGATACACGCCCATCGAGATCACCGAGTTCTCCTCGACGATCACGCCTTCGACCACTTCCGAGCGCGCGCCGATGAAGCAGTTGTCCTCGATGATCACCGGGTTCGCCTGCAGCGGTTCCAGCACGCCGCCGATCCCGACGCCGCCCGACAGGTGGACGTTCTTGCCGATCTGCGCGCACGAGCCGACGGTCGCCCAGGTGTCGACCATCGTGCCTTCGTCGACATACGCGCCGATGTTCGTGTACGACGGCATCAGCACGACGTTCTTCGCGATGAACGAGCCGCGGCGCGCGATCGCGGGCGGCACCACGCGGAAGCCGCCCGCGGCGAAATCCTCGGCGGTGTAGTTCGCGAACTTCGACGGCACCTTGTCGTAGAACTGCGAGTAGCCGCCTGCCGGCATCGGCGCGTTGTCCTCGAGGCGGAACGACAGCAGCACCGCCTTTTTCAGCCACTGGTGCACGATCCATTCGCCGTCGCGCTTCTCGGCGACGCGCAGCTGACCGCGGTCGAGCTGTTCGAGCGCGTGCGCGACGGCGTCGCGCACCTCGGCGGGGGCGGCCTTCGGCGACAGCTCCGCGCGGTTGTCCCAGGCGTTATCGATGATTTGCTGAAGTTGTTGCGACATGTTCGTGGCTTGGTGGACGTGGATGATGGATGAAACGGGATCGGCCGGGCCGGCTCAGGCGCCGAGGCCGCGGCAGAATGCGACGATGCGTTCGGCGCCCTCGACGCACTCGGCCGTGCCGGCGACGAGGGCGATCCGGATGAAATCGCGGCCCGGATTCGCGCCATGCGCGTCGCGGGCGAGATAGGAGCCGGGCAGGACCGTGACATTATAGTCGGCGTACAGGCGCCGGGCGAATTCGGTGTCCGACAGGCCGGTGCGCGCGACGTTCGCCCACAGGTAGAACGCGGCGTCCGGCAGGCGGACGTCGACGACCTCGGCGAGCATCGGCGTCACGGTGCTGAACTTCTGCAGGTACTGCGCGCGGTTGTCGCGCACGTGCGCCTCGTCGCCCCACGCGGCGATGCTCGCCTGCTGGTAGACGGGCGACAGCGCCGCGCCATGGTAGGTGCGGTACAACAGGAAGCGCTTGAGCAGCGCGGCGTCGCCCGCGACGAAGCCCGAGCGCATGCCGGGCACGTTCGAGCGCTTCGACAGGCTCGACAGCATGACGAGCCGCTCGAAGCCCCGGCCCAGCCGCTGCGCGGCCTCGAGCCCGCCGAGCGGCGGCGCCGCCTCGTCGAAGTAGATCTCGGAGTAGCACTCGTCGGACGCGATCACGAAACCGTGGCGATCCGACAAGGCGAACAATTCCCGCCAGTCGTCGAGCGTGAGCACCGCGCCCGTCGGGTTGCCGGGCGAGCACACGTAGAGCAGCTGGGTGCGCGCCCAGACCTCGTCGGGCACGGCGGCATAGTCGGGCGCGTAGTTGCGCGCGGGATCGCTGTTGACGAAATACGGCTCGGCGCCCGCGAGCAGCGCCGCGCCTTCGTAGATTTGATAGAACGGATTCGGACAGAGTACGATCGCCTTCTTGCCGTCCGCGCGCGGGGCCGGGTCGATCACCGCCTGCGCGAGCGAGAACAGCGCCTCGCGCGAACCCGAGGCGGGCAGCACCTGCGTCGCGGCATCGACGGCGGGCAGCTGGTAGCGGCGTTCGAGCCAGCGCGCGACCGCCGCGCGCAGCGCGTCGGAGCCCGCCGTGGCGGGGTAGGACGCGAGGCCGTCGAGCGCGGCGGCGGCCGCGTCGCGGATCAGCGCCGGGGTCGGGTGTTTCGGCTCGCCGATGCCGAAGCTGATCGGGCGCAGGCCGGCGCGCGGCGTCAGGTCCTTGAAAAGCGCGCGGAGCTTTTCGAACGGATAGGGTTGAAGCGTATCGAGTCGTGGATTCACGGGCTGGGCGGCGCTCGGCGCCGATAGGTGGACCGCTGGCGCGGGCCGGTTTAAGCGAGGGCGGACACCGCCGGGCGCGCGGGTGCCGCGGCGCAGGACGGCGCCGCCGGTCGGGTCGACCGGCGGCGGTTTTCGATTATAGCGTGAGGGATCGCCGCCACGCCGCGCGGCGAGCACGGAACGGATGGAAAGAGGGGAAGGGAATGAGTCGTGACGAGGTGCGCGCCGGCTGGCCGACGCTGGCGATCCTGATCGGCGCGTCGGTATGGGGCCTGACCTGGTATCCGCTGCGCATCCTGGCGTCGCTCGGCGTGACGGGCACGGCGGCGAGCGCGCTGACCTGCATGGTCGCGTGCGGCTTCGTGCTGGTGGTGCGCCGCCGGTCGATCGCGACGCTGCGCTGGCACTGGCTGCTGCCGGCGCTCGGCGTCGCCGCGGGGATCACCAACCTCGGCTTCGTCTGGGGCACGATCCACGGCGAGGTGCTGCGGGTCATGCTGCTGTTCTACCTGACGCCCGCCTGGACCGCGCTGTACGCGCACTTCCTGCTCGGCGAGCGGCTCAGCTGGGCGGGCGCGGGGCTCGCGCTGCTGTCGATCGGCGGCGCGGCGCTGATGCTGTGGTCGCCGCGCCTCGGCCTGCCGCTGCCGGCCAGTCCGGCCGAGTGGGCCGGGCTCGCGGCCGGCATGGGCTTCGCGATGAGCAACGTGCTGATCGTCAGGATCAGCCGCGAGCTGCCGCAGATGAAGGCGGAAATGCGCACCGCGACGCTGTTCGGCGGCGCGGCCGTGCTGGGCCTCGCGGCGGCCTTCGCCGAAGGCCTGCCGCCCGTGCCGGCGGCCCCCCAGCTGGGCTTCGCCGCGCTCCTCGTGGCGGGCATCGGAGTGGTCGTCGCGTCGACCAACATGCTGGTCCAGTACGGCCTCACGCGGGTGCCGGCGAGCCGGGCCTCGATCCTCATGCTGTTCGAGATCGTGATCACGGCTTTGTCCGCGTGGCTGTTCGCGGGCGAGGTGCCCGGCGCGCGCGAATGGGCGGGCGGCGCGTGCATCGTGGCGGCGACCCTGCTGTCGAGCCGCGTCCATCGCCCGCCGGCAACTAACGGCGAGGCGCGGGACGGCGCGCGCGCGATGGTATGATTGCCCCCAGTACGCGGGGCCGCATGCTTGACAGCACGGCCCCGTTTTTCGAATCCTGGGGGCGTGCGCCGCGCGCCGGCCGGCTCGCCGGCGGGTCCGCGAGGCCGGGCGCCACCCTTCGTTTGACTCTATTACTACCGATACCGCCGTGCGTCTGAGCTCGATCAAACTGGCTGGCTTCAAATCATTCGTCGATCCCACGCACTTCCAGGTTCCGGGCCAGCTCGTCGGCGTGGTCGGCCCGAACGGGTGCGGCAAATCCAACATCATCGACGCCGTGCGCTGGGTGCTCGGCGAGTCGCGCGCCTCGGAGCTGCGCGGCGAATCGATGCAGGACGTGATCTTCAACGGCTCGACCGCCCGCAAGCCCGGCAGCCGGGCGAGCGTCGAGCTGATCTTCGACAACTCCGACGGCCGCGCGGCCGGCCAGTGGGGCCAGTACGGCGAGATCGCCGTGAAGCGCGTGCTGACGCGCGACGGCACCTCCAGCTACTACATCAACAACCTGCCCGCGCGGCGCCGCGACATCCAGGACATCTTCCTCGGCACCGGCCTGGGCCCGCGCGCGTACGCGATCATCGGGCAGGGCATGATCGCGCGCATCATCGAGGCGAAGCCCGAGGAACTGCGGGTGTTCCTCGAGGAAGCCGCGGGCGTGTCGAAGTACAAGGAACGCCGCCGCGAGACCGAGAACCGCCTGCACGACACCCGCGAGAACCTGACCCGGGTCGAGGACATCGTCCGCGAGCTGGGCGCGAACCTCGAGAAGCTCGAAGGGCAGGCGGTGGTCGCGACCCGCTACAAGGAACTCGTCGCCGACGGCGAGGAGAAGCAGCGGCTCCTGTGGCTGCTGCGCAAGAACGAGGCGGCCGCCGAGCAGGCGAAGCAGCAGCGCGCGATCGAGCAGGCGCAGATCGACCTCGAGGCGCAGACCGCGAAGCTGCGCGAGGTGGAAGCCCAGCTCGAGACGCTGCGCGTCGCGCACTACGCGGCGAGCGATGCGATGCAGGGCGCGCAGGGCTCGCTGTACGAGGCCAACGCCGAGGTGAGCCGGCTCGAGGCCGAGATCAAGTTCATCGTCGAATCGCGCAATCGTGTGCAGGCCCAGATCGCGGCGCTGACCGCGCAGCGCGAGCAATGGCACGCGCAGGCGGAGAAGGCGCAGGGCGACCTCGAGGAAGCCGAGGAAGCGCGCGCGGTCGCGGATGAAAAGGCCGCGCTCGCGGAAGACGACACGGCCGCGAAGCACGACGCGCTGCCCGCGCTCGAAGCCGGCTGGCGCGACGCGCAGGCGCAGCTCAACGACGAGCGCGGCCGGATCGCGCAGACCGAGCAGGCGCTGAAGCTCGAGGCCGCGCACCAGCGCAATGCCGACCAGCAACTGCAGCAGCTGCAGCAGCGCCACGAACGCCTGAAGTCTGAGGCGGGCGGGCTCGACGCGCCGGACGAGGCGCAGCTCGAGGAGCTGCGGATGCAGCTGGCCGAGCACGAGGAAATCCTCGCCGACGCGCAGGCGCGCGTCGGCGACGCCCAGGATGCGCAGCCGCGCCTCGACGCGGAGCGCCGCGCCGCGCAGGAGCGGGTGCAGGCCGAGAGCGCGCAGATCCACCAGCTCGAAGCGCGCCTCGGCGCGCTGCGCCAGCTGCAGGAGAACGTGCAGACGGAAGGCAAGATCCAGCCGTGGCTCGACAAGCACGAGCTGGGCTCGCTGCCGCGCCTCTGGAAGAAGCTGCACGTCGAGCCGGGCTGGGAAACCGCGCTCGAGGCGGTGCTGCGCGAGCGCCTCGCGGCGCTCGAGGTATCGAATCTCGACTGGGTGAAGGCGTTCGCGACCGATGCGCCGCCCGCCAAGCTCGCGTTCTACGCACCGCCGCCCGCGGGCGAGCCGCTCGCCGCGCCGGCCGCGCTGCGCCCGGTGCTGTCGCTCGTGCGGATCGACGACGCGGGCCTGCGCGCGGTGCTCAACGACTGGCTGGGCGCGGTGTTCATCGCCGACGATCTCGCGCAGGCGCTGGCCGCGCGCGCGCAGCTGCCGCAGGGCGGCGCGTTCGTGGTGAAGGCGGGGCATCTGGTCACGCGCGCGGGGGTCCAGCTGTACGCGGCGGATTCCGAGCAGGCGGGCATGCTCGCGCGCCAGCAGGAAATCGAAAACCTGGGCCGCCAGGTGCGCGCGCAGGCGCTGCTCGCCGACGAGGCGAAGGCGGCCGCGATCCGCGCGGAGGCGGCGCACACGCAGGCCGCGCAGGCGCAGACCGAATTGCGCGCGCAGGCCGAACGCGCGACGCAGCGCGTGCACGCGCTGCAACTCGACGTGCTGAAGCTCGCGCAGGCGCACGAGCGCTACACGCAGCGCAGCACGCAGATCCGTGAGGAGTTGGAGGAAATCGGCGCGCAGATCGACGAGCAGCGTGCGCTGCGCGCCGAATCGGAGGCGAACTTCGAGCGCCACGACGGCGAGCTGGCCGAGCTGCAGGCGCGCTTCGAGGACAACCAACTGGCGTTCGAAGCGCGCGACGAAACCCTGACGGCCGCCCGCCAGCAGGCGCGCGACCTCGAACGCGCGGCCAACGACGCGCGTTTCGCCGCGCGCAATTCCGCGAACCGGATCGACGAGCTGAAGCGCAGCATCCAGATCGCGCACGAGCAGCGCGAACGCGTGCTCGCGTCGCTCGAGGACGCGCGCGTGGAACTCGAGGCGATCAACGAGCAGACCGCGCATACCGGGCTGCAGGATGCGCTCGAGGTGCGCGCCGCGAAGGAGCAGGCGCTGTCGGCCGCGCGCATCGAGCTGGACGACCTGACCGCGAAACTGCGCGCGTCGGACGAGACGCGGCTCGCGGCCGAGCGCTCGCTGCAGCCGTTGCGCGACCGGATCACCGAATTGCAGTTGAAGGAGCAGGCGGCGCGCCTGTCCGGCGAGCAGTTCGCCGAGCAGCTCGCGGCGGCCGAGGTCGACGAGGCCGCGCTGCAGACGAAGCTGACGCCGGACCTGAAGCCGTCCTACCTGCAGGGCGAGGTGACGCGCATCAACAACGCGGTCGCGGCGCTCGGGCCCGTCAACATGGCGGCGCTCGAGGAACTGGCGGCGGCGAGCGAGCGCAAGGTGTTCCTCGACGCGCAGTCGGCCGACCTGAACAATGCGATCGAGACCCTCGAGGACGCGATCCAGAAGATCGACCAGGAAACCCGCACGCTGCTGCAGGGCACCTTCGACGAGGTGAACCGGCACTTCAGCGACCTGTTCCCGCGCCTGTTCGGCGGCGGCCAGGCGAAGCTCATCATGACCGGCGACGAGATCCTCGACGCCGGCGTGCAGGTGATGGCGCAGCCGCCCGGCAAGAAGAACGCGACGATCCACCTGCTGTCGGGCGGCGAGAAGGCGCTGACCGCGACCGCGCTCGTGTTCGCGATGTTCCAGCTGAATCCGGCGCCGTTCTGTCTGCTGGACGAGGTCGACGCGCCGCTCGACGATGCGAACACCGAACGCTTCGCCAACCTGGTTCGCGCGATGTCGGACAAGACGCAGTTCCTCTTCATCTCGCACAACAAGATCGCGATGGAGATGGCGCAGCAGCTGATCGGCGTGACGATGCAGGAGCAGGGTGTGTCGCGGATCGTGGCGGTCGACATGGAAACGGCTGCCGGGTTTGCCCAGAATATCGTTTGACGGGAGGCGGACGAGCGCGCGGCGCATGGCGCCCGCTGGTCCGCCGGATGACAAGAATTGCTGATGGAGCATGCATGGACGAGTTGACACTCGGGTTGATCGGCGCGGGCGCCGTCGTGGTCGGGGGCGTGGTGGTCTATAACGCGTGGCAGGGCGCCAAGGTGCGCCGCAAGATGCCGCGCCCGATGCCGGCCGAGGCCGCGGAGGGTCTGGCGCGCCAGGAGCGCGACGACGAGGCGCCGTTCATCGAGCCGGTGCGCCAGCCGACCCGGCGCGCCGAGGCCGCCGAGCCGGCGCCCGCGGCCTCGGCCGACGAGAGCGCGCGCGTCGAGCCGACGTTCGGCGCCGCCGGCGCAGAAGGGACCGCGCCCGACGCCGCGCCGCACGCGGAGGCCGAGGCGGCCGCGCCGGCGGGCACGACCGAGGCGGCCGTCGCGAGCGAACCGGTCGAGCCGGTGCTGCCGGCCGCGACCACGATCTCGGCCGCGCCGCCGGCGGTGGTCGACCGCCGCATCGACTGCATCGTGCCGATCCGGCTCGCGGGCCCGCTCGCGGGCGAGAAGATCCTGCCCGCCGCGCAGCGGCTGCGGCGCGCGGGCAGCAAGCCGGTGCACATCGAGGGCAAGCCGGAAGGCGGCGCGGCCTGGGAGTTGCTGCAGAACGGCGTGCGCTACGAGGAATTGCGCGCGGCGGCCCAGCTCGCGAACCGCAGCGGCCCGCTCAACGAACTGGAGTTTTCCGAATTCGTGACGGGCACCCAGCAGTTCGCCGACGCGCTCGACGGCGCGCCGGAGTTCCCGGACATGCTGGAGACGGTGTCGATGGCGCGCGAGCTGGACGGCTTCGCCGCGCAGTGCGACGCGCAGCTGTCGATCAACGTGATGTCGGACGGCGCGCCGTGGTCCGCGAACTATGTGCAGGCGGTCGCGTCGCAGGACGGCTTGCTGCTGTCGCGCGACGGCACCCGCTTCGTCAAGCTCGACGCCAAGCAGAACCCGGTGTTCATGCTGCAGTTCGGCGACACCAATTTCCTGCGCGACGACCTGACGTACAAGGGCGGCAACATGATCACGCTGGTGCTCGACGTGCCGGTCGCCGAGGAGGACATCCTGCCGTTCCGGCTCATGTGCGACTACGCGAAATCGCTGTCCGAGCGGATCGGCGCGCGGGTGGTCGACGACCAGCGCCGGCCGCTGCCGGAATCGACCCTGCTCGCGATCGAGCAGCAGCTGATGAAGCTGTACGCGAAGCTGGAGGAAGCGGGCATTCCGGCCGGCTCGCCGGTCACGCGACGCCTGTTCAGTCAGTAACGCGGCGGGCGGCGTCCGCCGTCCGCGACCCCTCGTTCGGACAATGCTCAAGCGGGCGCCGACCTGAGATAATCTTGGCTTGATTGTCTTGATGAGAAAGTGCCGCCAGCATGGCCCGATCCCCCGTTGAACCGCCAGCCAGCCAGCCGCCCGCCCGGGCCGCGTGGCTGCGCGCCGAACTCGAACGCGCGAATTACGCGTACTACGTGCTCGACGAGCCGGACCTGCCGGACGCCGAATACGATCGCCTGTTCCGCGAATTGCAGCAGATCGAGGCGGACCACCCGGACCTGATCGTCCCCGAGTCGCCCACCCAGCGGGTCGGCGGCGAAGTCGCGAACGGTTTCACGCCGGTCGTGCACGCCGCGCCGATGCTGTCGCTGAACAACGGTTTCGCCGACGAGGACATCGCCGCGTTCGACAAGCGCGTGTCCGATGCGCTCGGCAAGGCGCCGCCCGATCTCGCGGGCACCGCGACGGAGCCGGTCGAATACGCGTGCGAGCTGAAGTTCGACGGGCTCGCGATCTCGCTGCGCTATGAAGACGGCCGCTTCGTGCAGGCGGCGACGCGCGGCGACGGCACCACCGGCGAGGACGTCACCGAGAACATCCGGACGATCCGCTCGATTCCGCTGCAGCTCAAGGGCGGCCAGTGGCCGGCCGTGCTCGACGTGCGCGGCGAGGTGCTGATGTTCAAGCGCGATTTCGCGCGCCTGAACGAACGGCAGCGGGCCGCGGAGCAGCGCGAATTCGCGAATCCGCGCAATGCGGCGGCCGGCAGCCTGCGCCAGCTCGATCCGAAGATCACCGCGCAGCGGCCGCTGTCGTTTTTCGCCTACGGGATCGGCGTCCTCGAAGGGGCCGAGATGCCGGCCACCCACGGCGGGCTGCTCGACTGGTACGAGATCCTCGGCCTGCCGGTGAACCGCGAACGCGCGGTGGTGCACGGCGCGGACGGCCTGCTCGGCTTCTTCCGCGCGGTCGGCGCGAAGCGCGAGGGCTTGCCGTACGACATCGACGGCGTCGTCTACAAGGTCAACCGGCGCGACGAGCAGGAGCGGCTCGGCTTCGTGTCGCGCGCGCCGCGCTTCGCGCTCGCCCACAAGTTCCCGGCCCAGGAGGCGCTCACGCGGCTCGTCGCGATCGATGTGCAGGTGGGCCGCACCGGGGCGATCACGCCGGTCGCGCGGCTCGAACCCGTGTTCGTCGGCGGCGCGACCGTCACGAACGCGACGCTGCACAACGAGGACGAGGTGCGGCGCAAGGACATCCGGATCGGCGACACGGTGATCGTGCGGCGCGCGGGCGACGTGATTCCCGAAGTGGTGTCGGCGCTGCCCGAACGGCGGCCCGCCGACGCGGCCGAGTTCGTGATGCCGACCGCCTGCCCGGTGTGCGGCTCGCGCATCGAGCGCCTGCCGGACGAGGCGATCGCGCGCTGCACGGGCGGACTGTTCTGCCCGGCGCAGCGCAAGCAGGCGCTGTGGCACTTCGCGCAGCGCCGCGCGCTCGACATCGACGGGCTCGGCGAGAAGATCATCGATCAGCTGGTCGACATGAATCTCGTGCGCACGCCGGCCGATCTGTTCAACCTCGGTTTCTCGACGCTCGCCGAACTCGACCGCTTCGCCGAGAAATCCGCGCAGAACCTGATCGACTCGCTCGAGAAGGCCAAGCACACGACGCTCGCGCGCTTCATCTACGCCCTCGGCATCCGCCATGTGGGCGAATCGACCGCGAAGGATCTCGCGAAGCATTTCGGCTCGCTCGATCCGATCATGGACGCTTCGCTCGAGGCGCTGCTCGAAGTCAACGACGTGGGGCCGGTGGTCGCCGAGTCGCTCCACCAGTTCTTCGCGGAGGCGCACAACCGCACGGTGATCGAGCAACTGCGCGCGCCGGGCAAGGTCAGCTGGCCCGAGGGGCCGCCCGCGCCGAAGGCGCCGCAAGGCCTCCTGGCGGGCAAGACCGTGGTGCTGACGGGCACGCTGCCGACCCTCACGCGCGAGTCCGCGAAGGAGATGCTGGAGGCGGCGGGCGCGAAGGTGGCGGGTTCGGTGTCGAAGAAGACCGACTACGTGGTGGCGGGAGAAGAGGCGGGCAGCAAGCTCGCGAAGGCCGAGTCGCTCGGCATCCCGGTGCTGGACGAGGACGGATTACACAAACTGCTGGAGGAGGGTTCTGCGTCATGATTCGCGAGATTCTGAAGATGGGCGATCCACGCCTGCTGGAAATCGCCCGGCCGGTCGAGACCTTCGACACGCCGGAATTGCACCAGCTGGTCGCGGACATGTTCGAGACGATGCACCACGCGAACGGCGCGGGGCTGGCCGCGCCGCAGATCGGCGTCGGCCTGCAGGTGATCATCTTCGGCTTCGGCAGCAACGCCCGCTACCCGGAGGCGCCGGCCGTGCCGGAGACCGTGCTCGTCAATCCGACCATCGAGTACCTGCCGCCCGACATGGAGGAGGGCTGGGAAGGCTGTCTGTCGGTGCCGGGGATGCGCGGCGTGGTGAGCCGCTACGTGAAGGTGCGCTACAGCGGCTTCGACCAGTACGGCGAGCGGATCGAGCGGGTGGCGGAGGATTTCCACGCGCGCGTCGTCCAGCACGAGTACGACCACCTGATCGGCAAGCTGTACCCGATGCGGATCACCGATTTCTCGAAGTTCGGCTTCACCGAGGTGCTGTTCCCCGGGCTCGACGCGCAAGCGGACGATTGAGCCGCGCGGCGACGCGCCGCCGGAAAAGCAAAACGCCCGCGGATGCGGGCGTTTTGCATGAGGGCGGACGGTTCAGAACGATTCGTCGGGCGACAGGTAGCGCCACTGGCCCTGCGGCAGCGCACCGAGCATCACGCGGCCCATCCGCACGCGCTTCAGGCCGATCACGTCGAGGCCGACCAGCTCGCACATCCGGCGGATCTGCCGCTTCTTGCCTTCGCGCAGCACGAAGCGCAGCTGTTCGCCGTTCTGCCAGCTGACCATCGCGGGCTTGAGCGGCGCGCCGTCGAGTTCGAGGCCGTGGCGCAGCTGCGCGAGCGACTCGGCCGGGAAATGCTGGTCGATGTCGGTCAGGCGCTCGCCGAAGCGCACGCGCACCAGGTATTCCTTGTCGATGTCGGACTGCTCGCCGATCAGCTGCTTCGCGATGCGGCCGTTCTGGGTCAGCACGAGCAGGCCGGTCGAATCGATGTCGAGGCGGCCGGCCGGCGCGAGCGTGCGCAGGTGCTGCGGCGAGAAGCGCAGCCCCGAACGGTCGGCGTCCCAGTGATTGTCGCGCGTGATCAGCGTCGCGGCGGGCGCGTAGCCGTCCTCGGCCTGCCCGGACACATAGCCGACCGGCTTGTGCAGCAGGATCGTCACCTGCGCGTCCTGGGCGGCGCGGGCGTTCGCGTCGATCTCGATGCGCTGGTCCGGCCGCACCTTGGTGCCGAGCGTGTCGATGCGCTCGCCGTCGACGAGCACCCAGCCTTTCTCGATCCATTCGTCGGCTTCGCGGCGCGAGCACAGACCCAGTTCGGACATGCGCTTCGACAGGCGCACGAGGCCGGTTTCGTCGCCGTGATCGACGGGCTCGGCATACGCCTTGACCGGCTTCGCGACCTTCAGGCCGCCGGCCTCGCCGCGTGCGCCGCGCGGCTTGGCGCTGGCGGGGCCGTCGTCGCGCCACCAGGTGGGTTTCGCATCGGTGCGGCGCTCGGGCCGGGCGCTGTCGCGCGGGCCGGTCCGGTCATCGGCGGAGCGGAACGGGCGGCCTTCGCCGCGCGGTGCGCGCGGCTTGTCGTCGCCGGGGCGGTCGTCGCGTTTCCAGACGGGTTTCGAATCGACTCGACGGTCCGGACGTGCGCTGTCGCGCGGGCCGGTCCGGTCATCGGCGGAACGGAACGGGCGGCCTTCGCCACGCGGTGCGCGCGGCTTGGCATCGCCGGCGCGGTCGTCGCGTTTCCAGGCGGGTTTCGCATCGACTCGACGGTCCGGACGTGCGCTGTCGCGCGGGCCGGTCCGGTCATCGGCGGAGCGGAACGGGCGGCCTTCGCCGCGCGGTGCGCGCGGTTTGGCATCGCCGGCGCGGTCGTCGCGTTTCCAGGCGGGTTTCGCATCGCTACGGCGCTCGGTGCGTGCGTTGTCGCGCGGGCCGCCGCGGTCATCGGCGGAGCGGAACGGACGGCCTTCCCCGCGTGGTGCGCGCGGCTTGTCGTCACCGGGGCGGTCGTCGCGCTTCCAGGCGGGTTTCGAATCGCTACGGCGCTCGGGCCGGGCGCTGTCGCGCGGGCCGCCGCGGTCATCGGCGGAGCGGAACGGGCGGCCTTCGCCGCGCGGTGCGCGCGGCTTGGCATCGCCGTCGCGGTCATCGCGTTTCCAGGCGGGTTTCGAATCGCTACGGCGCTCGGGACGTGCGCTGTCGCGTGGGCCGCCGCGGTCATCGGCGGAGCGGAACGGACGGCCTTCCCCGCGTGGTGCGCGCGGCTTGTCGTCACCGGGGCGGCCGTCGCGCTTCCAGGCGGGTTTCGAATCGCTACGGCGCTCGGGCCGTGCGCTGTCGCGCGGGCCGCCGCGGTCATCGGCGGAGCGGAACGGACGGCCCTCGCCGCGCGGCGCGCGCGGCTTGGCGTCGCCGCCGCGATCCTCGCGTTTCCAGCCCGGCTTCGCGTCGGTCCGACGCTCGGCGCGCGAGCCGTCGTCGCTTGCGCGGAATCCGCGGGCGGGGGCGCGATCCGCGCCGCCGGCGGGTTTCTTCTTGGCCGGCGCGGCGGGCTTCGCGGCGGGCGCGACGGCGCGCACCGGCTTGCGGCCGACCAGGCTGCCGGCGCGCACGGGGGCGCGGCTCGGCGAGGCCGGTCGCGGATTCTTCACGGTCAATTTGGTGCGCATAAACGCTGAAACTTACTCACACTGCGATCGCACGCAGCAACTCGGTCTCGACCTGGATCTGCAGGCGGTTGTCGGACAAGCCGGCACCGTCCAGCAGGAACACGTCCTCGACGCGCTCGCCGAGCGTATTGATCCGCGCCGCATGGACGCCGACCCGGTGCTCAGCCAGCACGCGCGCGATCGAATAAAGAAGGCCCGGCCGGTCGTTGGCGGACACGGACAGGATGTAGTACTGGCCGCGCTCGTCGGCCCGGAGGTCGACGCGCGGTGTGATCGGGAAGGTGCGCGACAGGCGCGACAGCCGTCCCTTCGACGGGTCGGGCAGCGGCGCCGCGCCGGCCAGGCGCGCGGCGAGTTGCTGCTCGACGAGATTGGCGATGTCGCGATAATGCACGTCGCGCTCGGTCCGGGTCACGATGAAGTTGTCGAGCGCATAGCCGTGACGCGTCGTGCTCACGCGCGCATCGAGCACCGACAGCCCGTTGCGGTCGAAGTACGCGCAGATCCCCGCGAACAAGTCGGAGCGGTCCTGCACGTAGACGAGCACCTGCAGCGCGTCGCCGATCGGCGACGGACGGGCGCGCACGATCGCGGTGTCCGCGCGCACGTGCCGGCACAGCACGCGGGTCTGCCACGCGATGTCGGCCGGATCGTGCCGCAGGAAGTAGCCGACGTCGAGCTGGTCCCACAGTTCGCGGTGCGCATCGTCGGGCACGGTTTCGAGGCGCAGCAGCGCCAGCGCCTCCTCCTGGCGCGACTTCAGCTCCGAATGGGCGTCGGGCCGTGCGCCGCCGAGCACCGCGCTGGTCGCGCGGTACAGGTCTTCGAGCAGCTTGCCCTTCCACGCGTTCCAGACCTTCGGGCTGGTGCCGCGGATGTCCGCGACGGTCAGCAGGTACAGCGCGGTCAGCCAGCGCGGGTTGCCGACCAGCCCCGCGAAGCGCTTGATCACCTCGGGGTCGCTGGTGTCCTGCTTCTGCGCGACCTGGCTCATGGTCAGGTGATGCTGGACCAGCCACACGATCAGCGCGGCGTCCTCGCCGTCGATGCCGTGCTCGCGGCAGAAGCGTCGCGCATCGGCCATGCCGAGCGTCGAATGGTCGCCGCCGCGGCCCTTGGCGATGTCATGGAACAGCGCGGCGATGTACAGCACCCAGGGCCGTTCGAAGTTCGCGAACAGCTGGCTGCAGTACGGGTATTCGTGCGCGTGCTCGGCGAGCGCGAAGCGGCGGATGTTGCGCAGCACCATCAGGATGTGCTGGTCGACCGTGTACACGTGGTAGAGGTCGTGCTGCATCTGGCCGACGATGCGGCGGAAGTTCAGCAGGTAGCGGCCGAGCACGCTGGTCTGGTTCATCAGCCGGAACGCATGCGTGATGCCCTCGGGCTGCTGCAGGATCCGCAGGAACAGTTGGCGGTTCTGCGGATCGCGCCGCCAGGCGTTGTTCATCACGTCGCGCGAGTTGTACAGCGCGCGCAGCGTGCGCGCCGACAGGCCCTTCACGCCGCGGATCGTCTCGTACAGCAGGAATGCCTCGAGGATCGCGTCCGGGTGGCGCTCGAACAGGTCGTCGGCCGCGATCTCGAGCATCCCTTGCTTCTCGAC
This sequence comes from Burkholderia sp. FERM BP-3421, assembly GCF_028657905.1. Taxonomy (NCBI): domain Bacteria; kingdom Pseudomonadati; phylum Pseudomonadota; class Betaproteobacteria; order Burkholderiales; family Burkholderiaceae; genus Burkholderia; species Burkholderia sp. FERM BP-3421. The sequence goes on from NZ_CP117782.1 coordinate 757,521, forward strand.
GAAGCGGCCCGGCGACAGCACGCGCGTGATGCCGCTCGTGGCCGGGAACAGCTGGGCCTCGATGTTCTGGATCAGGATCGTCGCGAGCTGGGTGACCGCCTTCGCGGCCCAGTAGTAGCGGCGCATCAGCTGTTCGCTCGCGCGCCGCGCGGGCGTCGACGCGTAGCCGAAGCTCTCCGCGGCCTGGGTCTGCAGGTCGAACACGAGGATGTCCTGGCGGCGGCCGGCGATCACGTGCAGGCGCGCGCGCAGCGTTTTCAGGAAGCCCTCGTTGCGGCGCAGCTCGCGCGCCTCGCGCTCGGTGATGAGGCCGCGCGCCTCAAGCTCGCGCCAGCTGCTGCCGAAGCCCGCCGCGCGCGCGATCCACAGGATCGTCTGCAGGTCGCGCAGGCCGCCCGGGCTTTCCTTGAGGTTCGGTTCGAGGCTGTACGGCGTGTCCTGGAACTTCGCGTGGCGCTGGCGCATTTCCAGCACCTTGGCCTGGAAGAACGAGCGGGCGTCGAGGGCGTCGTGGTAGCGCAGAGTGAAGCGCTCGAACAGCGCGGTGCTGCCGATGATGCGGCGCGCCTCGAGCAGCGAGGTGCGCACCGTCACGTCCTGCTCGGCTTCCTCGAGGCATTGGTCCACCGTGCGCACGCTGCTGCCGATCTCGAGCCCGAGATCCCAGGCCATGCCGATGAAGCGCTCGATGCGCGCGTCCAGCTCGGCCGGATGCGCGTCCGGCAGCAGCACCAGGATGTCGACGTCGGAATAGGGGGCCAGTTCGCCGCGCCCGTAGCCGCCGACCGCGGCCAGCGCGAGCTGCGCCGGCAGCCCGCAGTCGTGCCAGACCTGGCGCAGCGCGTCGTCGGTGACGCGCGACAGCGCGTGCATCAGCGAGGTGACGTTGGCGGCCTGCCGGAAGCGGCCGAGCAGCTCGGCCTTGGCCGCCTTGAACTCGGCCTTGTGCACGAGCGCTTCGGAGGGGACGGCGACGGGAACGCTCATGGACGGGACGGCGGGCGCGCGGCGGGTGGGCGGGGCAGGCTCAGAGCGCCGCGGCGGGGGCCGCGAACACCGGGCGCGCGGGCGTGCCGGCCGACACGGTCAGCACGTCGTAGCCGGTCTCGGTGACGAGCACCGTGTGTTCCCACTGCGCCGACAGGCTGCGGTCGCGGGTCTTGACGGTCCACTGGTCGGGCATCGTGCGGATGTCGCGCTTGCCGGCGTTGATCATCGGCTCGATCGTGAAGATCATGCCGGCCTGCAGCTCGATGCCGGTGCCTGGCCGGCCGTAGTGGACGACCTGGGGATCCTCGTGGAACACCGTGCCGATGCCGTGCCCGCAGTACTCGCGCACGACGCTGTAGCCCTGCGCCTCCGCGTGCTTCTGGATCGCGTGGCCGATGTCGCCGAGGTGGGCGCCGGGGCGCACCTGGTCGATGCCGAGCCACATGCACTCGTAGGTGGTCTGCACGAGCCGCTTCGCGAGGATCGAGCCTTCGCCGATCAGGAACATGCGGCTCGTGTCGCCGAAGTAGCCGTCCTTGATGACGGTGATGTCGATGTTGAGCGCGTCGCCGTTCTTGAGCGTCTTGTCGCCCGGGATGCCGTGGCAGATCACGTCGTTGACCGAGGTGCAGATCGCTTTCGGGAACGGCGGGTAGCCGGGCGGCTGGTAGTTGAGCGGCGCGGGGACCGTGCCCTGCACGTTGAGCATGTACTCGTGGCAGAGGCGGTCGAGTTCGCCCGTCGTCACGCCCGCGGCGACGAACGGCGTGATGTAGTCGAGCACTTCGCTGGCGAGCCGGCAGGCGACCCGCATTTGCGCGATGTCATGTTCGTTCTTGAGCGTGATGGACATGGGTTGGTGCCTGGAATACGTTGAATCCCGCAATTATCGCACCTTATGCTCCGGGTCGCAGCCCTTGGCGGGCGCGCGGCGGGCCGTCGGCCGGGTTCGCCCCGATTGCGCGCACGGGCGGGCCCGGGGGCGGGAAAGTGGCGGGCGGCTTGAGGGGAGCAATAGGGGCGTGCTATACTCGCTGGCTAAGTCGATGCTGAATATCGCGTACTTTCCCCAATATGGGGCGGGAGTGCGCGGCAGAAGGCGGAGGCGCAGGGTCCGGCGTGTTGTGCCGGGCCGAATCGCAAGCCGGCGCATCCAGGGTGTCGTGGCGAGGTGAAAACCGCGTCCATGATACGGCAGCCGGCTTAAGACCCAACCCTCGCGGAGAATTCTCATGGCAATCACGATGCGCCAAATGCTGGAAGCCGGTGTCCACTTCGGTCACCAAACGCGCTTCTGGAACCCGAAGATGGCCCCCTTCATCTTCGGTCACCGTAACAAGATTCACATCATCAACCTCGAAAAGACGCTGCCGATGTACAACGACGCGCTGAAGTACGTGCGTCAGCTGGCTGCCAATCGGGGCACGATCCTGTTCGTCGGTACGAAGCGCCAATCGCGCGACACGATCTCGGAAGAGGCGCTGCGCGCCGGCATGCCGTACGTGAACGCACGCTGGCTCGGCGGCATGCTGACCAACTTCAAGACGCTGAAGGTATCGATCAAGCGCCTGAAGGACATGGAAGCAGCCGTCGAATCGGGTGAAACCGAGAAGATGAGCAAGAAGGAAGCGCTGCTGTTCGAACGCGAGATCGCCAAGCTGCAAAAGTCGATCGGCGGCGTGAAGGACATGGGTGGCATTCCGGACGCCATCTTCGTGGTGGACGTCGGCTACCACAAGATCGCCGTGACGGAAGCGAACAAGCTCGGCGTGCCGGTCATCGCGGTGGTCGACACGAACCACTCGCCCGAAGGCGTGGACTACGTGATCCCGGGTAACGACGATTCGAGCAAGGCTGTTGCGCTGTACGCGCAAGGCGTCGCCGACGCGATCCTCGAAGGCCGTGCGAACGCGGTCAACGAAGTGGTCCAGGCGGCGCGCGGCGACGACGAATACGTCGAGGAAAGCGCGTAACCGGTCCCGAGCCGGCATAAAAAGGGGGCTCTCAACAGGCCCCCTTTTTTTAAGCCGCTTTTCCTGGCAGGTGCGCTGGATCGCAGAGTGCGAAAAAGCGCGGAATTCCGGAAACGAATGCCTGCTGCCTGCGTCGAAGTGCGGGCGGCGTTGTAAACAGACTCAAGGAGCGAATGATGGCGGCAATTACCGCAAGCATGGTGGCAGAACTGCGCGCAAAGACCGATGCGCCGATGATGGAATGCAAGAAGGCCCTCACGGAAGCCGACGGCGATCTGGCGAAGGCGGAAGAGCTGCTGCGCGTGAAGCTCGGCAACAAGGCCAGCAAGGCTGCGTCGCGCGTGACGGCGGAAGGCATCGTCGCATCGTTCGTCGGCGCGGGCGCGGGCTCGCTCGTCGAACTGAACTGCGAAACCGACTTCGTCGCGAAGAACGACGACTTCAACGCGTTCGCGAAGACCGTCGCGGAACTCATCGCGACCCAGAACCCGGCCGACGTGGCCGCGCTGTCGGCGCTGCCGCTCGAAGGCAAGACCGTTGACGAAGTGCGTCTCGCGCTGGTCGGCAAGATCGGCGAGAACATCTCGATCCGCCGCTTCGTGCGCTTCGCGACCGCGAACCAGCTCGCGACCTACCTGCACGGCAGCCGTATCGGCGTGATCGTCGAGTACACGGGCGCGGAAGAGCAGGTCGGCAAGGACGTCGCGATGCACATCGCGGCCATGAAGCCGGTCGCGCTGTCGTCGGCCGACGTGCCGGCCGATCTGATCGAGACGGAACGCCGCGTGGCCGAGCAGAAGGCTGCGGAATCGGGCAAGCCGGCCGAGATCGTCGCGAAGATGGTCGACGGCAGCGTCCAGAAGTACCTGAAGGAAGTGTCGCTGCTGAACCAGACGTTCGTGAAGAACGACAAGCAGACGATCGAACAGATGCTGAAGGCCGCCAATGCGGCAGTGCAAAAATTTGCACTGTTCGTGGTCGGCGAAGGCATCGAGAAGCGTCAGGACGACTTCGCGGCCGAAGTGGCCGCGCAGGTCGCTGCCGCAAAGCAGCAGTAATTCGCAGTCCGCTTGACCCGCGGCGCGCGTCCGTGCGCCGCGGGCCGGCAGCGCCGCCGGGCGGGGCCTCCCGGTCCCGCCGCGACGGCGGCGCTTGCCCGAATCAGCATTTCGCCCCTACAGTTCGTGCTTGTCATCCTCTCGTCGCTCGGAAGCCCCTATGTCCAATGCCTATAAACGCGTCCTCCTCAAACTTTCCGGCGAAGCGCTGATGGGCGATGATGCCTTTGGCATCAACCGCGCAACGATCGAACGGATGGTGGCCGATATCGCGGAGGTCGTGCGGCTCGGCACGCAGCTCGCGGTGGTGATCGGGGGCGGCAATATTTTCCGCGGCGTCGCGGGCGGCGCGGCCGGCATGGATCGCGCGACCGCCGACTACATGGGAATGCTCGCGACGATGATGAACGCGCTCGCGCTGCAGGATGCGATGCGCCACGCGGGCATCGAGGCGCGCGTGCAGTCCGCGCTGCGCATGGATCAGGTGGTCGAGCCGTACATCCGGCCCCGTGCGATCCGCCAGCTCGAGGAAGGCCGGGTCGTGATCTTCGCGGCCGGGACCGGCAACCCGTTCTTCACGACCGACACGGCGGCCGCGCTGCGCGGCTCCGAGGTGGGCGCGGAGGTGGTGCTGAAGGCGACCAAGGTCGATGGCGTGTACTCGGCCGATCCGAAGAAGGATCCGTCGGCGACCCGCTATTCGACGATCAGTTTCGACGAAGCGATCGGCCGCAATCTGCAGGTCATGGACGCGACGGCGTTCGCGCTGTGCCGCGACCAGAAGCTGCCGATCCGTGTGTTTTCGATCAACAAGCCGGGCGCGCTCAAGCGCATCGTGCTGGGTGAGGACGAGGGCACCCTCGTCCACGTGTAAACTCTCGCGGAAGCGGGCCCGGCATGACGCCGCGCGCGTGCGGGCCCGCCTCGTTTTGAAGAATAGAAGGTTCGGAGGTTGAAATGAGTGTCGCTGATGTCAGGAAGAACGTCGAGCAGAAGATGCAACGCTCGATCGAAGCATTCAAGAACGATCTGGCGAAGATCCGCACGGGCCGCGCCCACGCCGGTCTGCTCGATCACGTGCAGGTCGACTACTACGGCTCGATGGTGCCGATTTCCCAGGTCGCCAACGTGACGCTCGTCGATGCGCGCACGATCGGCGTGCAGCCGTGGGAAAAGAACATGGTCGCGAAGGTCGAGAAGGCGATCCGCGAAGCGGACCTGGGCCTGAACCCGGCGACCACCGGCGACCTGATCCGCGTGCCGATGCCCGCGCTGACGGAAGAGCGCCGCCGCGAGCTGACCAAGGTCGTGAAGGGCGAGGGCGAGACGGCGAAGGTGGCCGTGCGCAATCTGCGCCGCGACGCGAACGAGCAGTTGAAGAAGCTCGTCAAGGACAAGGAAATCTCGGAAGACGACGAGCGCCGCGCGAGCGACGACGTGCAGAAGCTGACGGACAAGTCCGTCGCCGAGATCGACAAGCTCGTGCAGACCAAAGAAGCCGAGATCATGACGGTTTGACGCGCTTCGTGCGTCGCATTTTTCCCGCAGCCAGAGTCTCAGCGGCCATGACTTATACCAGCTCTACCGTTCGCGTGCCTGACGTCGCACACGTGCCGCGTCACATCGCGATCATCATGGACGGCAATGGCCGTTGGGCGACCGAGCGCCGCCTGCCCCGCGTCGCGGGGCACACCCGCGGCGTCGACGCGGTGCGTTCGGTCGTCGAAGGCTGCGCGCGCGCGGGGGTCCAGTACCTGACGCTGTTCGCGTTCAGTTCCGAGAACTGGCGGCGGCCGACCGACGAGGTGTCGTTCCTGATGCGCCTGTTCGTCACCGCGCTCGAGCGCGAGGTCGGCAAGCTGCACGCGAACGGCATCCGCCTGCGCGTCGTCGGCGATCTGACGAAGTTCGAGCCGCGCATCCAGGACCTGATCCGCCGCGCCGAAACCAAGACGGCCCGCAACACCCGCCTGACCCTGACGATCGCCGCGAACTACGGCGGCCGCTGGGACATCCTGGAGGCGACCCGCAAGCTGGTCGCGGAAACGGCCCGCGAAGGCCGCGAGGCCGAGGTGTCCGAGGACGCCTTCGCGCGCCACCTGGCGATGGCCTATGCGCCCGAGCCGGACCTGTTCATCCGCACGGGCGGGGAGCAGCGCGTCAGCAACTTCCTGCTGTGGCAGCTCGCCTACACCGAGTTCTATTTCACCGATAAATACTGGCCGGACTTCGACGCGGCGGCGCTTGCCGAGGCGCTTGCGTCGTACACCGAGCGCGAACGCCGCTTCGGGCGCACCAGCGCGCAACTCGAACCGCAGGCCCAGGACGCCGACTCCCTTTCATGCTGAAAACCCGTGTCATCACGGCGATCGTGCTGCTGGCGGTGCTGCTGCCCGTCACGCTGTTCGCGCCGCTTGGCGGGTTCGGCGCGTTGATCGCGCTGGCCCTCGTGTTCGCCGCATGGGAATGGGCGCGCCTGCTCAAGGTGGGCGGCCCGGGGCCCGTCCTCTACGCGCTCGCCGCCGCCGCCGTGCTTGCCGCGAGCACGCGGCTCGGCATCGGCGTGACCGAATCGCGGCCGCTGTTCGAGGCGGCCGGCGTGTTCTGGCTGCTGGCCGGCCCGTTCGCGCTGTGGCGCAAGCCGACCCTGGCCGAGCGTGCCTGGCGGCCGTTCCTGCTGATCGCGGGCCTCGTCGTGTTCGCCGCCTGCTGGCATGCGCTTGTCGCCGCGCGCGCGCAGGGCGTGCCGTTCGTGCTGTCGCTGCTGCTAGTGGTATGGCTGGCCGATATCGGCGCATACTTCGCGGGCAAGGGCTTCGGCAAGCACAAGCTCGCGCCGTCCGTGAGCCCGGGCAAGACCTGGGAAGGCGCGGCGGGCGGCTGGCTCGCGGTGATGATCGTCGCGGGCGTCGCGATCGCGACGCATGCCTATGACCCGACCCTGTTTTCGTCCCTGGCGGGGCGCTATGGCGCCGCGGGCGCGTTCGCGGCGCTGACGCTGCTGGTCGCGTTCAGCGTGATCGGCGACCTGTTCGAATCGCTGCTGAAGCGCCAGGCCCGCGTGAAGGATTCGAGCGGCCTGCTGCCGGGTCACGGCGGCGTGCTCGACCGGGTGGATGCCCTGTTGCCGGTGCTGCCGCTCGCGATGCTGCTGCTCGGTTAAAACCAGACTGATATCTATGCAAAAACGCCTGACATTGCTCGGTTCCACGGGCTCGATCGGAGACAGCACGCTCGACGTCGTCGCGCGGCATCCCGAGCGCTTCTCGGTCTACGCGCTGACCGCCCACCGCAACGGGGACAAGCTCGTCGGGCAGTGCCTGACCTTCGCGCCGGAAGTCGCGGTGGTCGGCGACGCCGACACCGCCGCGCAGGTCGAGGCGCAGTTGCGCGCGGCCGGCAGCCGGACCCGCGTCGAATACGGCCCGCAGGCGCTCGTCGAGGTCTCGAAGAGCGACGGCTGCGACACGGTGGTGGCCGCGATCGTCGGCGCGGCGGGGCTCGCGCCGAGCCTGGCCGCCGCGCGCGCGGGCAAGCGCATCCTGCTGGCGAACAAGGAATCGCTGGTGATGTCGGGTTCGATCTTCATGGACGCGGTCCGCGACCACGGCGCGATCCTGCTGCCGGTCGACAGCGAGCACAACGCGATTTTCCAATGCATGCCGCGCGACGCGGCCGAGCACGGTGGGATCGCGAAGATCATCGTGACCGCGTCGGGCGGCCCGTTCCGCACCCGCGAGCCGGCGACGCTCGTCGACGTGACGCCGGATGAAGCGTGCAAGCACCCGAACTGGGTCATGGGCCGCAAGATCTCGGTCGATTCGGCGACGATGATGAACAAGGGCCTCGAGGTGATCGAGGCGCACTGGATCTTCGGCCTGCCGAGCGAACGCATCGACGTGCTGATCCACCCGCAGAGCGTGATTCACTCGATGGTCTCGTACCGCGACGGCTCGGTGCTCGCGCAACTCGGCAACCCCGACATGCGCACCCCGATCGCGCACGCGCTGGCCTATCCGGAGCGGGTCGACGCGGGCGTCGCCTCGCTCGATCTCGCGCAGATCGCCTCGCTGACCTTCGAGAAGCCCGATTACACGCGCTTTCCGTGCCTCGCGCTCGCGATCCAGGCGCTCGAGGCGGGCGGCGTCGCGAGCGCCGCGCTGAACGCGGCCAACGAGATCGCGGTCGACGCGTTCCTGTCGCGCCGGATCGGCTTCATGGCGATCGCGCAGACGGTCGACTCGGTTCTGAACGGCCTGTCCAATCGCACGCCGAGCGGGCTTGACGACGTCATCGGCGCCGACGCCGACGCGCGTCGCGCGGCCGCCACCTTCATCGAGACGCTGCCCACGCCGAGCGTGGAGCGCGCGTTCTGAGCGGGGTGCTCGTGGGCGTGCTGGTCGAACTGGCGGCATTCGCGGTGGCGATCGGCGTGCTGGTCGTCGTGCACGAGTACGGGCACTATCGCGTCGCGCGCTGGTGCGGCGTGAAGGTGCTGCGTTTCTCGATCGGCTTCGGCACGCCGCTCGTGCGCTGGGTCAGCAAGAAGACCGGCACCGAGTGGACTTTGTCCGCGCTGCCGCTCGGCGGCTACGTGAAGATGCTCGACGAGCGCGACCCGGGGCCGGGCATCCGGCCCGAGGAGCGGGGGCAGGCCTTCAACCGCCAGCCGGTCGCGAAACGGATCGCTATCGTCGCGGCGGGTCCGGCCGCGAACTTCCTGCTGGCGATCGCCTTGTTCTCGCTGGTGTTCGCCACCGGCGTGACCGAACCGGCCGCCATCGTCGCGGCGCCGCCCGCGGGCACGGTCGCCGCGCGGGCCGGCTTCGACGGCAACGAGACCATCGTGTCGATCCGCGCCGCGCAAGGCGGCGAGGCCGAGCCGGTGCGTTCCTGGTCGGACCTGCGCTGGAAGCTGCTCGGCGCGGCCTTCGATCACCGCGAGGTGGTGCTCGGCGCACGCGTCGACGGCGCGACCTACGACTTCCGCGTGGATCTGCGCGATTTCCCCGACCGCAACATCGACGACGATTTCATGACGCGCCTCGGCTTCGAGGTCGGCGGCGGCGCGCCGTCGGTCGCGTCGGTGCTGCCGGGCAGCGCGGCCGAGCAGGCGGGGCTGCGGCCGGGCGACCGGCTGATCGCGCTCGACGGCGCGCCGGTCGGCAGTTCGACGCGTTTCATCGGCGACGTGAAGTCGCATGCGGGCCGTTCGCTTGCGCTGCGCATCGAGCGCGGCGGCGTCGAACAGACCCTGGCGATCGTGCCGCACGCGCAGCGCGACGAGGAGACCGGGCAGACGATCGGCCGCATCGGCGCGGCGCTGACGATGCCCGCGCGCGGCGTCGAGGTGCGCTACGGCCCGCTCGAGAGCGTGGAGCTGGGCGCGCGCCGGACCTGGGAGATTTCGCTGTATTCGCTGCGAATGTTCGGGCGGATGATCACCGGCGAGGCGTCGATCAAGAACCTGTCCGGGCCGGTGACGATCGCCGACTACGCGGGCAAGAGCGCGCGCCTCGGATGGTCGGCGTTCCTATCGTTTCTCGCCCTTGTCAGCATTAGCCTGGGGGTGTTGAACTTGTTACCGATTCCCGTTTTGGACGGGGGGCATCTGTTATATTATCTGGTTGAAGCCGCAACCGGTAAAGCCGTATCGGAACGCTGGCAACTGATTCTGCAACGCGCCGGATTGATCTGCATCGTCGTGCTGTCGGCGATCGCGCTGTTCAACGATCTGGCTCGGTTAATCCATTTCTGAAGCGTCAGGCGGGTGCCGGAGGGCGACCCGCCTGATCTGATGCAAGCTTAAACACTGGGGATGCACGTTGTTCAAACCTCATCGCTTTGTACCTAAGACGGTTGCAGCCGTGGCGCTCGCCGTGCACGGCCTCGCGGCCCACGCAACGGCACCTTTCGTCGTGCAAGACATCCGGATCGAGGGCTTGCAGCGCGTCGAAGCGGGGACCGTGTTCGCCTATCTGCCGATCAAGCAGGGTGATACGTTCTCCGACGACAAGGCGTCCGAGGCGATCCGCGCGCTGTACGCGACCGGCTTCTTCACCGACGTCCGGGTCGCGACCCAGGGCAGCGTGGTGATCGTGCAGGTGCAGGAGCGGCCGGCGATCGCGTCGATCGACTTCACCGGCATCAAGGAATTCGACAAGGACAACCTGAACAAGGCGCTCAAGGCCGTCGGGCTGTCCCAGGGGCGCTACTACGACAAGTCGCTCGTCGACAAGGCGGAGCAGGAGCTCAAGCGCCAGTACCTGACGCGCGGCTTCTACGCGGCGGAGGTGACCACCACGGTCACGCCGGTCGACGCGAACCGCGTGTCGATCCTGTTCTCGGTCGCCGAGGGGCCGAGCGCGAAGATCCGCCAGATCAACTTCATCGGCAACAAGACCTACAGCACCAGCGCGCTGCGCGACGAGATGCAGCTGTCGACACCGAACTGGTTCTCCTGGTACACGAAGAACGACCTGTACTCGAAGGAAAAGCTCACGGGCGACCTCGAGAACGTCCGCTCGTACTACCTGAACCGCGGCTACCTCGAGTTCAACATCGAGTCGACCCAGGTCTCGATCTCGCCCGACAAGAAGGACATGTACCTGACGGTCACGCTGCATGAAGGCGAGCCGTACACGGTGTCGGGCATCAAGCTCGGCGGCAACCTGCTCGACCGCGAGGCCGAACTCAAGAAGCTGATCACGATCAAGCCGGGCGACCGCTTCTCCGCGGAGAAGCTGCAGAAGACCACGCGCGCGATCGTCGACAAGCTCGGCGAGTACGGCTACGCGTTCGCGACCGTCAACGCGCAGCCGGAGATCGACCAGGTCACGCACAAGGTGAACCTGACGCTCGTCGTCGACCCGAGCCGCCGCGTATACGTGCGCCGCATCAACGTCGTCGGCAACACCCGCACGCGTGACGAGGTGGTGCGCCGCGAGATGCGTCAGCTCGAAAGCTCGTGGTTCGATTCGAGCCGCCTCGCGCTGTCGAAGGACCGCGTGAACCGGCTCGGCTATTTCACCAACGTCGACGTGTCGACGGTGCCGGTCGACGGCACCGCGGACCAGGTCGACGTGAACGTCAAGGTCGAGGAAAAGCCGACCGGCGCGATCACGCTGGGCGCGGGCTTCTCGTCGACCGACAAGGTCGTGCTGTCGGCGGGCGTGTCGCAGGACAACGTGTTCGGCTCGGGCACGAGTCTCGCGGTCAACGTGAACACCGCGAAGAGCTACCGCACGCTGACCGTCACGCAGGTCGACCCGTACTTCACGGTCGACGGCATCAAGCGGATCACCGACGTCTACTACCGGACGTACCAGCCGCTGTACTACTCGACGAACTCGAGCTTCCGCATCATCACGGCGGGCGGCAACCTGAAGTTCGGCATCCCGTTCTCGGAAACGGACACGGTGTTCTTCGGCGCGGGCTTCGAGCAGAACCGCCTCGACGTCGACTCGAACACGCCGGCCGCGTACCAGGATTACGTGAACGAGTTCGGCCGCGTGTCGAACACGGTGCCGCTGACGGTCGGCTGGTCGCGCGACGCGCGCGACAGCGCGCTGATCCCGAGCCGCGGCTACTTCACGCAGGCGAATGCCGAGTACGGCGCGCCGATCGGCAAGATCCAGTACTACAAGATGGACCTGCAGGCGCAGTATTACTATTCGTTCTCGCGCGGCTTCATCCTGGGCCTGAACCTGCAAGGCGGCTACGGCAACGGTATCGGCAATCCGTACCCGATCTTCAAGAACTACTACGCGGGCGGTATCGGGTCGGTGCGCGGCTACGAGCCGAGCTCGCTCGGCCCGCGCGATACGATCACCAACGATCCGATCGGCGGCTCGAAGATGGTGGTGGGTAATATCGAGCTGACGTTCCCGCTGCCTGGCACGGGGTACGACCGCACGCTGCGCGTGTTCACGTTCCTCGACGCCGGTAATGTGTGGGGCAATGCGCCGGGCGGCACCAGCACCGGCGCGAACGGTCTGCGCTATGGCTATGGCGTGGGTCTCGCGTGGATCTCGCCGATCGGGCCGCTCAAGCTGAGTCTGGGCTTCCCGCTGCAGAAACACGAAGGCGATCAGTACCAGAAGTTCCAGTTCCAGATCGGGACGGCATTCTGATCGAACCAGCATTGACTACAGCATCGAGAGGGTAATTTTGCTAACCGGTAAGTTTTCGAAACGAGTGATGTGTGCGTTGGCGCTGGCGGCCGCCCTGGGCGCGACCGCGGCGCACGCCCAGGACGTCGCCCGCATTGCGGCGGTCAATTCGGATCGGATCCTGCGCGAGTCCGCGCCCGCGAAGGCGGCGCAGACGAAGCTCGAAGCCGAGTTCGCGAAGCGCGACAAGGATCTGCAGGACATGGCCGCGCGCCTGAAGACGCTGTCCGACGGGCTCGACAAGAACGGCGCGTCGATGTCGGCGACCGATCGCGCGCAGAAGCAGCGCGACCTGGCGCAGCTGGACACCGACTTCCAGCGCAAGCAGCGCGAGTTCCGCGAGGACCTGAACCAGCGCCGCAACGAGGAGCTGGCGGCGGTGCTCGACAAGGCGAACAAGGTCATCAAGCAGATCGCGGAGCAGCAGAACTACGATCTGATCGTGCAGGAAGCCGTCTACGTGAGCCCGCGCATCGACATCACCGACAAGGTGCTGAAGGCGCTGTCGTCGTCTTCCACGTCGAACTGACGGAGCGGCACGCGCATGGCATTGACGCTTGACGCACTCGTGACCCGGTTCGGCGGCGAAGTCGCCGGCGATCGGACCTGCGAAGTCGCCGGCCTCGCGCCGCTCGACCAGGCGGGGCCGGGGCAACTGGCGTTCCTCGCGAACCCGAAGTACCTGGTGCAGGTCGAGACGACGCGCGCCGGCGCGGTGCTGATCGCACCGCGCGACCTCGAGAAGCTGGGCGCGGCCGCGGCCGGGCACAACTTCATCGTGACGTCGAATCCGTACGCGTACTTCGCACGGGTCGCGCAGATGTTCATCGATCTGGCCGCGCCGCCGAGCGCGGCCGGCGTGCATCCGAGCGCGATCATCGATCCGGCCGCGCAGGTTGCCGCGAGCGCCGTGATCGGCCCGCGCGTGACGGTCGAGGCCGGCGCCGTGATCGGCGAGCACGCACGGCTCGACGCGAACGTGTTCGTCGGCCGAGGCACGCGCATCGGCGAGGGCGCGCGCCTGTATCCGAACGTGTCGGTCTACCACGGCTGCCGGCTCGGGCCGCGCGTGATCGTGCACGCGGGCGCGGTGATCGGCTCGGACGGCTTCGGTTTCGCACCGGACTTCGTCGGCGACGGCGACGCGCGCACCGGCACCTGGGTCAAGATCCCGCAGGTCGGCGGCGTGTCGATCGGGGCGGATGTCGAGATCGGCGCGAACACGACGATCGACCGCGGCGCGATGGCCGACACGGTGATCGAAGACTGCGTGAAGATCGACAACCTCGTGCAGATCGGCCACAACTGCCGGATCGGCGCGTACACGGTGATCGCCGGCTGCGCCGGGATCGCGGGCAGCACGACGATCGGCCGCCACTGCATGATCGGCGGCGCGGTCGGCGTCGCCGGCCACGTCACGCTGGGCGACTACGTGATCGTCACCGCGAAGTCGGGCGTGTCGAAATCGCTGCCGAAGGCCGGCATCTATACGAGCGCGTTCCCGGCCGTCGAGCATGGCGACTGGAACAAGAGCGCCGCGCTCGTGCGCAATCTCGACAAGCTGCGCGATCGCATCAAGGCGCTCGAAACCGCGCTCGCGGCGCGCGACGGCGGCGCCGGCGCATAACCGCATGATCAGGGCGGGCCGGCTTCCGGGCCGGCTGTTCCGACCGCCGGGCGAGCGTTGCCTGGGCTGCGCCCGCCCGCATTCGTATTCAATCCCCACGCAGCCATTGCGTGAGACGAACCATCATGAGCACTGAAAAAATCAACCTCGACATCCACAAGATTCTCACGCTGCTGCCGCATCGCTACCCGATCCTGCTGGTCGATCGCGTGCTCGAGCTCGAGCCGCACAAGGGCATCAAGGCGCTGAAGAACGTGACGATCAACGAGCCGTTCTTCACGGGACATTTCCCGAAGCGGCCCGTGATGCCGGGCGTGCTGATCCTGGAAGCGCTCGCGCAGGCCGCCGCGCTGCTCACGTTCGCGGAAGAACAGCCGAAGGATCCCGAAAACACGCTGTACTACTTCGTCGGCATCGACGGCGCGCGCTTCAAGCGCGTGGTCGAGCCGGGCGACCAGCTGATCCTCAATGTCACGTTCGAACGCTATATCCGTGGCATCTGGAAGTTCAAGGCGGTCGCGGAAGTGGACGGCAAGGTCGCGGCGGAAGCCGAGCTGATGTGCACGGTCAAGACGACCGACTCGGCGCCCTGAGGCGCGCGGCACGCATCGGGCACAACGCGACTTCACACTGAGAGGCAAGGGCGCATGAGCAGGATTCACTCCACGGCGATCATCGAGCCGGGCGCGCAGGTTCACGAAACGGTCGAGATCGGCCCGTACGCCATCGTCGGTCCGCACGTGACGATCGGGGCCGGCACCACGATCGGCTCGCACAGCGTGATCGAAGGCCACACGACGATCGGCGCCGATAATCGCATCGGCCACTATGCGTCGGTCGGCGGCCGTCCGCAGGACATGAAGTACAAGGACGAGCCGACCCGGCTCGTGATCGGCGATCGCAACACGATCCGCGAATTCACCACGATCCACACGGGCACCGTGCAGGATGGCGGCGTGACGACGCTCGGCGACGACAACTGGATCATGGCCTATGTGCACATCGGCCATGACTGCCGGGTCGGCAGCAACGTGATCCTGTCGAGCAACGCGCAGATGGCGGGGCACGTCGAGATCGGCGACTATGCGATCGTCGGCGGCATGTCGGGCGTGCACCAGTTCGTGCGGATCGGCGCGCATTCGATGCTGGGCGGCGCGTCGGCGCTCGTCCAGGACATCCCGCCGTTCGTGATCGCGGCCGGCAACAAGGCGGAGCCGCACGGCATCAACGTCGAGGGGCTGCGCCGCCGCGGCTTCTCGCCGGATGCGATCTCGGCGCTGCGCAGCGCCTATCGCCTGCTGTACAAGAACGGCCTGACGCTGGAGGACGCGAAGCTGCAACTGCGCGAGCTGGCGACGGCGGGCGGCGACGGCGATGCGCACGTCAAGGCGCTCACCGACTTCATCGACGCGTCGCAACGCGGCATCATCCGCTAAGCGATGGCGCTCCAACCGAATCCGCTGCGGGTCGCGCTGGTCGCCGGCGAGCCGTCGGGCGACCTGCTCGCGGCCTCGCTGCTGGGCGGGCTGCAGGCGCAGCTGCCGGCGTCGTCCCGCTACTACGGGATCGGCGGCCCGCGCATGGCCGCGGTCGGCTTCGACGCGCACTGGCCGATGGAGAAGCTCTCGGTGCGCGGTTACGTCGAGGCGCTGCGCCACATCCCGGAGATCCTGCGGATCCGCGGCGAGCTGAAGCGGCAGTTGCTGGCGGAGCCGCCCGATGTGTTCATCGGCGTCGATGCGCCGGACTTCAACTTCGGGCTCGAGCACGCGCTGCGCGACGCCGGCATTCCGACGATCCATTTCGTCTGCCCGTCGATCTGGGCGTGGCGGGGCGGCCGGATCAAGAAGATCGCCAAGGCCGTCGACCACATGCTGTGCGTGTTCCCGTTCGAGACCGCGCTGCTTGAGAAGGCGGGCGTCGCCTCGACCTACGTCGGCCATCCGCTCGCCGACGAAATCCCGCTCGAACCGGACACGCACGGCGCGCGCATCGCGCTCGGCCTGCCGGACAGCGGCCCCGTGATCGCGGTGTTGCCGGGCAGCCGGCGTTCGGAGATCGAGCTGATCGGCCCGACCTTCTTTGCCGCGATGGCGCTGATGCAACAGCGCGAGCCCGGCGTGCGCTTCGTGATGCCGGCCGCGACGCCGGCGCTGCGCGCGCTGCTGCAGCCGCTCGTCGACGCGCATCCGCACCTGTCGCTGACGCTCACCGACGGGCGTTCGCAGGTCGCGATGACGGCCGCCGACGCGATCCTCGTGAAGAGCGGCACGGTCACGCTCGAGGCGGCGCTGCTCAAGAAGCCGATGGTGATCTCGTACAAGGTGCCCTGGCTGACCGGGCAGATCATGCGTCGCCAGGGCTATCTGCCGTACGTCGGCCTGCCGAACATCCTCGCCGGCCGGTTCGTGGTGCCGGAGCTGCTGCAGCATTTCGCGACGCCCGAGGCGCTCGCGGACGCAACGCTCACGCAGCTGCGCGACGAAGCCAACCGGCGCACGCTGGTCCAGATTTTCACCGACATGCATCATGCATTGCGCCAGAACACCGCGCAGCGCGCGGCCGAAGCCGTCGCGCGCGTGATCGAAAGCAGGAAACCCCGTTCATGAATGCCATGCGTGGCGCGTCCGCCGCGCCTCAATCCGGTCTCGACTTCAGCCTGCCCGACGAACGCGTGTGCGGCGTGGATGAAGCCGGGCGCGGCCCGCTCGCCGGCCCGGTCGTCGCCGCCGCGGTGATCCTCGATCCCGCCCGCCCGATCGACGGGCTCGACGATTCGAAGGCGTTGAGCGCCAAGAAGCGCGAACGGCTCTATGAGCTGATCGTCGCGAACGCGCAGTCCTATTGCGTTGCCTCGGCGTCCGTCGAGGAGATCGATACGCTCAACATCCTGCACGCGACGATGCTCGCGATGAAGCGCGCCGTCGAAGGTCTCGCGGTGCGTCCAACGCTCGCGCAGATCGACGGCAATCGCTGCCCGACGCTGTCGGTGCGCAGCGAGGCGATCATCGGCGGCGACGCGCTGGTGCCGAGCATCTCCGCCGCGTCGATCCTCGCGAAGGTGACGCGCGACCGGATGCTGGTCGAACTGCATGCGCGCTTCCCGATGTACGGCTTCGACGCGCACGCGGGCTACGGCACCGCGAAGCATCTCGCCGCGCTGCGCGAGCATGGCCCGTGCGAGGCGCACCGCCGCACCTTCGCACCGGTGCGCGCGGCCTTGAAGCCGTCCCGATGAAAGCGATCACCTCCCGCGACAACCCGCTCTACAAGCGCCTGAAGGCGCTGGCCGGTTCGACGCAGCAGCAGCGGCGCGCCGGCCAGGCGCTGCTCGAAGGGCTGCATCTCGCGAGCGCGTACCTCGATACGGCCGGGCAGCCGGCGCTGTGCGTGGTCACCGACGGCGCGCTGCAACTCGACGAGGCGCGCGCGCTGGTCGAGCGCGTCGGCGCCGAGCGGGTCGTCACGCTGCCGGATGCCTTGTTCGGCCAGTTGTCGACGCTCGTGAACGGCATCGGCTTCCTGATGCTCGTCGAGACGCCCGCGCCGACGCTGCCGGAGCGGGTGGCCGTGACGAGCGTCGTGCTCGACGGCGTGCAGGACGCGGGCAACGTCGGCTCGATCCTGCGCAGCGCGGCGGCGGCGGGCGTGACGCAGGTGTTCTGCGCGCCGGGCACCGCGCATGCGTGGTCGTCGAAGGTGCTGCGCGCGGGCATGGGCGCGCATTTCCTGCTCGAGGTGTACGAGGACGTCGACGCGCAGACGCTGATCGAACGGCTCGACGCGCCGGTCGCGCTGACCGATTCGCATGGCGCGCAGGCGCTCTACGATTGTGATCTCGCGCAGCCCGTGGTGTGGGTGTTCGGTAACGAGGGCGCGGGCGTGTCGGCGCGCTGGCGCGAGGCCGCGACGCATCGCGTGACGATTCCGCAGCCGGGCGGCATGGAATCGCTCAATGTCGCGGCTGCGGCGGCGGTGTGCCTGTTCGAGCAGTGCCGGCAGCAGCGGGGCGCGTGACGCGCGCGTCACGAGCCATGAAAAAATGCCGCGGCGACGCGGCATTTTTTCTGTGAGGCGCGGCACGCGGCCGTCCGGTTTCAGTACGACTGCCGTTCGAGCTTGATTTCCTGCAGGATCGTTGTCGCGATCTCCTCGATCGACTTGTGGGTCGACGACAGCCATTTGATCCCTTCGCGCCGCATCATCGCCTCGGCCTCGTTGATCTCGTAGCGGCAGTTCTCCGGGGCGGCATATTTGCTGCCCGGTCGGCGCTCGTTGCGGATCTCCGAGAGCCGCTGCGGATCGATCGACAGCCCGAACAGCTTGTCGCGGTGCGCGACGAGCGGCGTCGGCAGCTTGCCGCGCTCGAAATCCTCGGGGATCAGCGGGTAGTTGGCCGCCTTCACGCCGTACTGCATCGCGAGATAGAGGCTGGTCGGGGTCTTGCCGCTGCGCGACACGCCGACCAGGATCACGTCGGCGTCGGCCAGGTTGCGGTTCGACTGGCCGTCGTCGTGCGCGAGCGAGAAGTTGATCGCCTCGATCCGGCTCTTGTATTCATCGGTGTCGGCGTTCTGGTGGCCGCGCCCCATCGCGTGGCTCGACTTCATCTGGAGTTCCAGTTCGAGCGGTTCGACGAAGCGCTGGAACATGTCGAGCACGAGCGCGTTCGAGCGCTTGACGATCTCGTTCGATTCGCCGTCGACGAGCGTGGTGAACACGATCGGCCGGCGGCCGTCGTGGATCGTCGCCTCGTTGATCTTCTCGACTGCCGAATAGGCTTTGTCGAGCGAATCGATGAACGGCACGCGGACGAGCCGGAATTTCTGGTCGAACTGGGACAGGATCGAGTGCGCGAAGGTCTCGGCAGTGATCCCGGTGCCGTCGGAGACGATGAATACGGTTGGCAGCATGAATCGGGGCGTCGGGCTGTGAACGAGGGCGGCTGCGCGAGGCAGCCCGGAACGGCCATTCTAGCAGCGCGCCGGGCCCTCGGGCGAGGGTCCGGCGCGCCGCGCCGAATCGCGCTAAGCTTGCCCGGCCGCGCGATGCGGCCCGATGCCAGCTCCGGCGTCGCGAACCCGCGGACGGGAGGGCAGCGATGCGTATCACGTGGATGGGCGGCCTATTGGTGATTGCGCTCGCCGCCGGCGCGCCGGGCCTGGCGCAAACCTTGCCGTTGCCGCCGCAACTGATCGACCTCGGCAGCGCCGCGGGCGAGCAGCTGCTCGCCGACAGCGCCGCGCGCGCCGCCTACGTGCCGCTCGGCAGCCAGTTCGTCACGCAGAAGACGGAGAGCTACTGCGGCGTCGCGTCGCTCGTGATGGTGCTGAACGCATTGCGGATGCCCGCGCCCGCCGCCGAGCAATACCCGCCTTACCATTACTTCACGCAGGACAATCTGCTCAACGATGCGACCGAGCGGATCCGGCCGCGCGCGCTGATCGAGCAGCGCGGCATGACGCTCGACCAGCTCGGCGCGCTCGCGCGCGCCAGCGGCGTTTCGGCGACCGTGCGGCATGCCGGCGGCGTATCGCTCGACGCGTTCCGCGCGGAGGCCGCCGCCTCGCTCGGCCGGCCGGGGCGCTACGTGCTCGTCAACTACCTGCGCCGCCAGCTCGGCCAGCAGACGGGCGGCCACATCTCGCCGCTCGCGGCCTACGACGCGGCGGCCGACCGCTTCCTGATCCTCGACGTGTCGCGCTACAAGTACCCGCCCGTGTGGGTGCGCGCGGCCGACCTGTATGCGGCGATGCGCACGCCCGACGCCGACAACGGCGACGCGAGCCGCGGCTACGTGCTGGTGGACGCCCCGGCGCCCGATGCGCGCGCATCGAGCGGGCAGACTAGCCGGGCGGCGCCACAGGCGGCGGCCGGCACGGTAGAATAGCGGCAACCTGTTGGATAAGCCCTTGCGGGGACGGGTCGGCGCAAGCCGGGCCGTATCGCCGGGCGAACAATAAACTCCCGGCAAGTTTGGCGATTTGTCTGCTTTATTCGCCCATCTGCCGGGATTTTTGCAAACTGCGCTTTTGTAAGGCCGCTTGCCGCGAAGGTTTATCCGACAGGTTGTGCACTGCGCGTCCCGCTTTTTGCAAGCGGCCGCGCCCGAGCCCGCGTGCATGATCGAGCATTTTCTTCACACTTAGGGGCTTGTATGACTAACGCAGCAAACGTCGCAAAGGACCAGGCGTATGTAATTCCGTTCGAGCAGTTGCGGATGATCGATGTTGAAATCGTGGGCGGCAAGAACGCGTCCCTGGGCGAGATGATCAGTCAGCTCGCCGAGGCAGGGGTTCGGGTGCCCACGGGTTTCGCGACCACCGCGCTCGCTTTCCGTGATTTCCTCAAGCACAACACGCTCACCGAACGTATCGCCAAGCGTCTCGAGTCGCTCGACATCGACGACGTGAAGGCGCTCGCCGAAGCGGGCGGCGAAATCCGCAAGTGGATCGTCGACGCGCCGATGCAGCCGCGTCTCGAGGCGGAAATCCGCGCGCAGTTCGAGATCCTCCAGAACAACTCGCCCGAGGAGCTGTCGTTCGCGGTGCGCTCGTCGGCGACCGCGGAAGACCTGCCCGACGCCTCGTTCGCCGGCCAGCAGGAGTCCTACCTGAACGTGGTCGGCGTCACCGACGTGCTCGATCGCATGAAGCACGTGTTCGCGTCGCTGTACAACGACCGCGCGATCTCGTATCGCGTCCACAAGGGCTTCACGCACGCAGAGGTCGCCCTGTCGGCCGGCGTGCAGCGCATGGTGCGCTCCGACGTCGGCGCGGCGGGGGTGATGTTCACGCTCGACACCGAGTCGGGCTTCAAGGACGCCGTGTTCATCACCTCCAGCTACGGCCTCGGCGAGACGGTCGTGCAGGGCGCGGTGAACCCGGATGAGTTCTATGTGTTCAAGACCACGCTCGCGCAGGACAAGTATCCGATCATCCGCCGCTCGATCGGCTCGAAGCTGATCAAGATGGAGTTCACGCAGCCGGGCGAGCCGGGCCGCGTGAAGACGGTCGACGTGTCGCACGAGCAGCGCAACCGCTACTCGATCACCGACGAGGACGTGATCGAGCTGGCGAAGTACGCGGTGATCATCGAGAAGCACTACCAGCGTCCGATGGACATCGAGTGGGGCAAGGACGGCCGCGATGGCAAGATCTTCATCCTGCAGGCGCGCCCCGAGACGGTGAAGAGCCAGGCGGCCGGCAAGGCCGAGCAGCGCTTCAAGCTCAAGGGCCAGTCGCAGGTGCTCGCGACCGGTCGCGCGATCGGCCAGAAGATCGGCGCGGGCCCGGTGCGGGTGATCCACGATCCGTCCGAGATGGAGCGCGTGCAGCCCGGTGACGTGCTGGTTGCCGACATGACCGACCCGAACTGGGAGCCGGTGATGAAGCGCGCCGCCGCGATCGTCACGAACCGCGGCGGCCGCACCTGCCACGCGGCGATCATCGCGCGCGAGCTGGGCGTGCCGGCCGTGGTCGGCTGCGGCGACGCCACCGACGTGCTGAAGGACGGCGCGCTCGTCACCGTGTCGTGTGCGGAAGGCGACGAAGGCAAGATCTACGACGGCCTGCTCGAGACCGAGGTCACCGAGGTGCAGCGCGGCGAGCTGCCGGCGATCCCGGTGAAGATCATGATGAACGTCGGCAATCCGCAGCTCGCCTTCGATTTCTCGCAGCTGCCGAACGCGGGCGTCGGTCTCGCGCGCCTCGAGTTCATCATCAACAACAACATCGGCGTTCACCCGAGGGCGATCCTCGAGTACCCGAACATCGACCAGGACCTGAAGAAGGCGGTCGAGAGCGTTGCGCGCGGCCATGCGTCGCCGCGGGCGTTCTATGTCGACAAGCTCACGGAAGGCATCGCGACGATCGCCGCGGCGTTCTATCCGAAGCCCGTGATCGTGCGCCTGTCCGACTTCAAGTCGAACGAGTACAAGAAGCTGATCGGCGGTTCGCGCTACGAGCCGGACGAGGAAAACCCGATGCTGGGCTTCCGCGGCGCGTCGCGCTACATCGCCGAGGACTTCGCGCAGGCCTTCGAGATGGAATGCCTGGCGCTCAAGCGCGTGCGTGGCGAGATGGGCCTCGACAACGTCGAGATCATGGTGCCGTTCGTGCGGACCGTGAAGCAGGCGGAGCGCGTGGTCGGCTTGCTCGCGAAGTACGGCCTGAAGCGCGGCGAGAACGGCCTGCGCCTCGTGATGATGTGCGAGGTGCCGTCGAACGCGATCCTCGCGGAAGCGTTCCTCGAGTATTTCGACGGCTTCTCGATCGGCTCGAACGACCTCACGCAGCTCACGCTCGGCCTCGATCGCGATTCCGGCATGGAGTTGCTCGCGGCCGACTTCGACGAGCGCGACCCGGCGGTCAAGTTCATGCTCAAGCGCGCGATCGATGCGTGCCGCGCGCAGAACAAGTACGTCGGCATCTGCGGCCAGGGCCCGTCCGATCACCCGGACTTCGCGCAATGGCTGACCGATGAAGGGATCGCCTCGATCTCGCTGAATCCGGATACGATCATCGATACGTGGCAGGCACTGGCCGCGGCGAAGAAGTAATCGGCGGACCGTCAACCGGGTGGCGGTTTGTCGCCATTCGATTGAAGGCAAATTGCAAGCTTCGTGCTATAAACACCCCGGTACACACCGGGGTGTTTCATTTTGGGAGGCTGAAATGTTGTCAGGCCAGCTGTTTTGGTGGATCGGGGCCGGCGTGTTCATCGTCGCGGAGTTGCTGTCCGGCACCTTCTATCTGTTGATGATCGCGCTCGGCTTCGCGGCGGGCGGGCTTGCCCATCTCGCGGGCGGCTCGCTGCACTGGCAGCTCGCGGGCGCGGCGATCGTCGCGCTGGTCGCGGTGATCGTGCTGCGGCGCTCGGGGCTCGGCCGCAAGCAGAGGCGCGACGCGTCGAGCAATCCCGATGTCAACCTCGACATCGGCGCGACGATCGCCGTCGACGGCTGGCGCGACCGCCACGCCCGCGCGCAGTACCGCGGCGCGCAGTGGGACGTCGAGCTGGCCGCCGGCGAGCGCGACGACGCGCGCCTCTACGAGGTGCGCGCGGTGCGCGGCAACTGCCTGATCGTTGCCGCGAAACCCGCGGCCTGACGCGCGACACCCCGCATTCACGCTATGTTCACTACTGGAGGTTAATTACATGGACTCGCTCATCATTTGGGTGGTGCTGCTCGTCATCGTGTTCGTGATCGTGTCGCAGACGGTCAAGATCGTTCCGCAACAGCACGCATGGGTGCTCGAGCGCTTCGGCCGCTATCACGCGACGCTGTCGCCGGGCCTGAACATCGTGTTGCCGTTCGTCGACCGGATCGCGTACCGCCACGTGCTGAAGGAAATCCCGCTCGACGTGCCGAGCCAGGTCTGCATCACGCGCGACAACACGCAGCTGCAGGTCGACGGCGTGCTGTACTTCCAGGTGATGGACCCGATGAAGGCGTCGTACGGGTCGAGCAACTTCGTGCTCGCGATCACCCAGCTGTCGCAGACGATGCTGCGCTCGGTGATCGGCAAGCTCGAACTCGACAAGACCTTCGAGGAGCGCGACTTCATCAACCACAGCATCGTGTCGGCGCTCGACGAGGCGGCGGCGAACTGGGGCGTGAAGGTGCTGCGCTACGAGATCAAGGACCTGACGCCGCCGAAGGAAATCCTGCACGCGATGCAGGCGCAGATCACCGCCGAGCGCGAGAAGCGGGCGTTGATCGCGGCGTCCGAGGGGCGCAAGCAGGAGCAGATCAACATCGCGTCGGGCGGCCGCGAAGCGGCGATCCAGAAGTCCGAAGGCGAGCGGCAGGCGGCGATCAATCAGGCACAGGGCCAGGCGGCCGCGATCCTGGCGGTCGCGGAGGCCAATGCGCAGGCGATCCAGAAGATCGCGCAGGCGATCCAGTCGCAGGGCGGGATGGATGCGGTGAACCTCAAGATCGCCGAGCAGTACGTGGGCGCGTTCGGCAATCTCGCGAAGCAGGGCAATACGCTGATCGTGCCGTCCAACATGTCGGATCTGAGCACCGCGATCGCCTCGGCGCTCACGATCGTCAACCGCGCCGCGCCGGGGGCCGCCAAGACCTGAGCGCGCGCCTGCGTGCTTGCGCAATGAAAACGGCCCGCTCGGATGAGCGGGCCGCTTGTCTTGTGCGGGGCGGGTGGGGCCGTCAGGCGGCCGTCAGACGCCCGAGCGCATGATGCGCGCCTTTTCGCGCTCCCAGTCGCGCTTTTTCTCCGTCTCGCGCTTGTCGTGCAGCTTCTTGCCCTTGGCGAGGCCGATCTCGCATTTGACGCGGCCGCCCTTGTAGTGGAAATTCAGCGGCACGAGCGTGTAGCCGCGCTGCTCGACCTTGCCGATCAGTTTCTTGATCTCGTCGCGGTGCAGGAGCAGCTTGCGGGTGCGCACCGGATCGGGGGTGATGTGCGTCGAGGCTTCGGGCAGGGGGCTGATGTGCGTGCCGATCAGGAAGATCTCGGCATTGCGCACGACCACGTAGCCTTCCTTGATCTGGCCGCGTCCGGCGCGCAGCGCCTTGACCTCCCATCCTTCGAGCACGAGCCCCGCTTCGTAGCGTTCTTCGACCTGATAGTCGAAGAACGCTTTTCTGTTGTCGATGATGCTCATGAAGGGATTCGCCCAACTCGTTTAAAATCGCAATTTTAGCAAAGCCGGATGCGCCGCGTCCGGCCCCGCTGTCTTTACTTTAGCGACGCCGCGCGATTTATGGCAGATGTCCAGAAAACCGTATTGATCCGCCATTCGGTGGAGCAGATGTTCGACCTCGTCACCGACGTCGCCGACTACCCCAATTTCCTGCCCTGGTGCGGGGGGATCGAGATCCGCCGCCAGGACGAAAACGGCATGGAAGCCCGGATCGACATCAATTTCAAGGGGATCCGGCAGCACTTCGCCACCCGCAACACCCAGCAGCGGCCGACCCGCATCGACATGGAGTTCGCCGACGGGCCGTTCCGCAAGTTCACCGGCTACTGGCGCTTCACGCCGCTGCGGGCCGACGCCTGCAAGATCGAGTTCGCGCTGCATTACGAATTCTCGAACATCCTGCTCGAGAAGCTGATCGGGCCGGTGTTCAGCCATATCGCGAACACCTTCGTCGATTCGTTCGTGAAGCGCGCCGATCAGCGCTACGGCAAGGGGTAGGCCGATGCTCGCAGTCCAGGTGTGCTATGCGCTGCCCGACCGGCAGACGCTGATCGACGTCGAGGTGCCCGACGGCGCGACCGTGCGCGACGCCATCGACGCGAGCGGCGTGCTCGCGCGTCATCCCGACATCGACCCGGCGGCCCTGAAAACCGGCATTTTCGGCAAGCTCGCGCCGCTCGATGCGCGGCTTTCCGCGCATGACCGGGTCGAGATCTACCGTCCGCTCATCGTCGACCCGAAGCTGGCCCGCCAGCGGCGCGTCGACAAGACCCGCCGCGCCGGCTCGATCGAGGGCCGCAAGTGGCAGAACAAGGATTCCCGCTAGGTGCGGCCGGCCAGGTGCGGCCGGCTAGGCGCGGCAGGCCAGGTGCGGCAGGCCAGGCGCGCGCCGCCCGGCCGCCCGGATGGACGAAGGCCCCGCCGGCTTGCGCCGCGGGGCCTTTTTGCTGAGGTCGCGCCGGGCCGGAGGCGACGCGTTTGTCTGACGAATGGCGGCCGGCTCAGTGCGCGGGCAGATTCGCTTCGAGGCTGTCCGCCTCGCGGCACGCTTGATCGTGGCGGCGCACCGACGCGTACACGCCGGCGAGCAGCAGCGCGAGCGCGGCCAGCTCCAGCGCGCGCGGCAGGCGGTGGTCGTAAATGAACGCATAAAACAGCGCGAAGACGGTCTCGAACACGATCAACTGGCCGGACAGCGTGAGCGGCAGCCGCTTCGACGCGGCGTTCCAGAGCCCGTTGCCGAGCCAGGACGCGCCGATCGCGAGACCGAGATTCAGGACCCAGAACCATTCCCAGCGCGCGGCGGGCAGCGGCGCCTGCACCGTGTGCGCGGGCAGCGCGAGGATCGCCAGCCAGAGCAGGCCGCCGACCAGCCCCGTGACGACGCCCCACAGCACCGACCACTCGTTGCCGCTGAAATGCGGCTGGCGGCGCAGGTAGCGCGCGTTCGCGACCGCGTACCAGGTCCAGCTTGCAAGCGCGCCGGCCGCGCAGGCCATGCCGGCGAGCTTTTGCGCGAGCGTGGTCGCGTGCGCGGCTTCCGACGTGAACAGGTCGACGTTGATGCAGACGATGCCCGCGATCACGAGCGAGAGCGGCCCGGCGAGCCGCCGCAGCGGCACGGCGTCGTGGTCGCCGAGGCCCGCCAGCGTCACGGTGACGGGCAGCACGCCGATGATGAGCGAGGTGGGGGCGATGCCGATCAGGTGGACCGCGCCCGACAGCAGCATGTAGTAGGCGACGTTGCCGACCACGGCGAGCTGCACGAGCGCGACGAGATCGGTGCGGGTGAGGCGCGCGAGCAGGGCGCGCGCGT
This sequence comes from Burkholderia sp. FERM BP-3421, assembly GCF_028657905.1. Classification (NCBI taxonomy): domain Bacteria; kingdom Pseudomonadati; phylum Pseudomonadota; class Betaproteobacteria; order Burkholderiales; family Burkholderiaceae; genus Burkholderia; species Burkholderia sp. FERM BP-3421. The sequence goes on from NZ_CP117782.1 coordinate 783,827, forward strand.
TCGGCAGCGCGACGGCGAGCGCGACCACGCCGTACATCGCGTAGCGCCCGGCGCTCAGCAGCAGCGGGGAGAAATCGGCGAGCAGCCGGGGCACGAGGAACACCATGCCCCACAGGGCCCCCGCCAATACGCCATACACCACGCCGCGCTGCATCGACCACTCCGCAAGAATCCATTTCGAGCGCGCATGATAGCGGCGCGGTGGGCGGTCGTCTTGTCGAATCCTGCACTTTCGGACCTGGGCGAGCGGCGCCGGCGACCCGATGTTCGGCCGCGTTGCTCGCGCCCTGAAAACGAAACCCGAGCGAAAACGACCTGAAGCGCGGACCGAACGCGGCGCGGCCCCAGCATGAAAAATACCGCTAAGCCGTTGTTCGTGTTGTGAAATTCCGGCGCGCATCGCGTATAATTCGGTTTTGCGCCCATAGGATTTGCCATGCGTCTGATCCAAAAAGCACTCACTTTCGATGACGTGCTCCTCGTCCCGGCGTTCTCCGACGTTCTGCCGCGCGACACCAGCCTCAAGACCCAGCTCACCCGCTCCATTTCCCTGAACATGCCGCTCGTGTCCGCCGCGATGGACACGGTCACCGAAGGTCGTCTCGCGATCGCGATGGCGCAGCAGGGCGGCGTGGGCATCGTCCACAAGAACCTGACGCCGGCCGAGCAGGCGCGCGAGGTCGCGAAGGTGAAGCGTTTCGAGTCGGGCGTGGTGCGTGATCCGATCACGGTGCCGCCGCAGATGAAGGTGCGCGACGTGATCGCGCTGTCGCGCCAGCACGGCATTTCCGGCTTCCCGGTGGTCGAAGGCGCGCAGCTCGTCGGCATCGTGACGAACCGTGACCTGCGTTTCGAGACCCGCCTCGACGAAGCCGTCCAGTCGATCATGACGCCGCGCGAGCGGCTCGTGACGGTCAAGGAAGGCACGCCGCTCGCTGAAGCGAAGGCGCTGATGCACAGCCACCGCCTCGAGCGCGTGCTGGTCGTGAACGACGCGTTCGAACTGCGCGGCCTGATGACCGTCAAGGACATCACGAAGCAGACCGAGCACCCGGACGCGTGCAAGGACGAACACGGCAAGCTGCGCGTCGGCGCGGCGGTCGGCGTCGGTGCGGACAACGAGGAACGCGTCGAGCTGCTGGTGCAGGCGGGCGTCGACGTGATCGTCGTCGATACGGCGCACGGCCACAGCAAGGGCGTGCTCGAGCGCGTGCGCTGGGTCAAGCAGAATTTCCCGAAGGTCGAAGTGATCGGCGGCAACATCGCGACGGCCGCCGCCGCGAAGGCGCTCGTCGAGTACGGCGCGGACGGCGTGAAGGTCGGCATCGGCCCGGGCTCGATCTGCACGACGCGGATCGTGGCGGGCGTCGGCGTGCCGCAGATCAGCGCGATCGCGAACGTGTCGGCCGCGCTCAAGGGCACCGGCGTGCCGGTGATCGCCGACGGCGGGATCCGCTTCTCGGGCGACGTGTCGAAGGCGCTTGCCGCCGGCGCGAACGCGGTGATGATGGGCAGCATGTTCGCCGGCACGGAAGAATCGCCGGGAGACGTGTTCCTGTATCAAGGCCGCCAGTACAAGTCGTACCGCGGCATGGGTTCCGTCGGCGCGATGAAGGACGGCGCGGCCGATCGCTACTTCCAGGACAACTCCGCGAACATCGACAAGCTCGTGCCGGAAGGCATCGAAGGGCGGGTCGCCTACAAGGGCTCCGTGAACGCGATCATCTTCCAGCTGATCGGCGGCGTGCGCGCGAGCATGGGTTACTGCGGCTGCAAGTCCATCGCCGAGTTGCACGACAAGGCCGAGTTCGTCGAGATCACCGCGGCCGGCATGCGCGAGTCGCACGTGCACGACGTGCAGATCACGAAGGAAGCGCCCAACTACCACGTGGACTGAGCGCGATGAAGCCGCTGCTGCGAGCCGTCCTGCTGGTCGATGCTCTGCTGCTTGCCGGGTTCGGCGCGCTGCTGCTGTTGAGCCCGTGGAAGTCGTTGTACGACGCGCTGCAGCTGGCGACCGTCGAGCCCGCCATGGTCGGGCAGGCGTTCGGCGTCGCGTTGCTCGGGCTCGCGTGGCTGTCGCTGCACGCGGCGGTCAACGGCGATCTCACGGCAGGCGTCGCGCGCGCGGTCGGCCATGTGAACTGGCTCACGGGCGTCGTGATGCTGGTCTGGCTGATCGGCTTGCGTACGCCGTCGCTGTCGGCGTTTGGCCAGATGGTGTCGGTGGGCGCTGCGGCGGTGCTGCTCGTGGTCGGGCTGGGCGGTGTGCGCCTGGCCGGGGCCGTGCGGCGTCGCGAGCGGGCCGCCGGCCCGGCCGCGAAGGGCGCCGATGCCCCGCGGCCTGCCGCGGAGCCGGAGGCGCCGCGCCTGATCACCGCGCCCGGGCGCACCGAGCCCACGGCGGTTCCCGTGGCGGCAGCCGCCGGGTTCGGGCCGGCTTCGACCGAAGGCGGCGAGCCGCGCAGCGATGCGCCGCGGCCGCCGGTCCAGCCCTAGTTGCGCGGGCCGTCCCGTTTCGTTTTTGATGCAGCGCCGTGTGCGCTGTTTTTCTTACCTGTTTGTTTTTCATCCCGTCCGCAGCCATGCACGACAAAATCCTGATTCTCGACTTCGGTTCGCAAGTCACCCAACTGATCGCGCGGCGTGTCCGCGAGGCCCACGTCTACTGCGAAATTCATCCGAACGACGTGACCGACGAATTCGTGCGCGAGTTCGCGCCGAAGGCCGTGATCCTGTCCGGCAGCCATGCGAGCACCTATGAGGACCACCAGCTGCGCGCGCCGCAGGCGGTGTGGGATCTCGGCGTGCCGGTGCTCGGCATTTGCTACGGGATGCAGACGATGGCCGTGCAGCTCGGCGGCAAGGTCGAGTGGAGCGACCATCGCGAGTTCGGTTACGCGGAAGTGCGTGCGCACGGTCATACGCGCCTGCTCGACGGCATCGAGGATTTCGCCACGCCGGAAGGCCACGGCATGCTCAAGGTGTGGATGAGCCATGGCGACAAGGTCGGCGAGCTGCCGCCGGGCTTCAAGCTGATGGCATCGACGCCGAGCTGCCCGATCGCCGGGATGGCCGATGAAGCGCGCGGTTATTACGCGGTGCAGTTCCATCCGGAAGTCACGCACACGGTCAAGGGTCGCGCGCTGCTGGAGCGTTTCGTGCTCGATATCGCGGGTGCGAAGCCGGACTGGATCATGGGCGATCACATCGAGGAAGCGGTTGCGAAGATCCGCGAGCAGGTGGGCGGCGAGGAAGTGATTCTCGGCCTGTCGGGCGGGGTGGATTCGAGCGTCGCGGCCGCGCTGATTCATCGCGCGATTGGCGATCAGCTGACCTGTGTGTTCGTGGATCACGGGTTGCTGCGGTTGAATGAAGGGCAGATGGTGCTCGATATGTTCGAGGGGCGTTTGCATGCGAAGGTCGTGCATGTGAATGCGTCCGAGCAGTTCCTCGGGCATCTGGCCGGGGTGACCGATCCGGAGGCGAAGCGCAAGATCATCGGGCGCGAGTTCGTTGAAGTGTTCCAGGCGGAAGCGAAGAAGCTGAGCAATGCGAAGTGGCTCGCGCAGGGCACGATCTATCCGGATGTCATCGAATCGGGCGGCGCGAAGACCAAGAAGGCGACGACGATCAAGAGCCACCACAATGTCGGCGGCTTGCCGGAGACGCTCGGGTTGAAGCTGCTGGAACCGCTGCGCGATCTGTTCAAGGATGAAGTGCGTGAGCTGGGTGTCGCGCTCGGGCTGCCGGAAGAGATGGTGTATCGCCATCCGTTCCCGGGGCCGGGCCTGGGCGTGCGGATTCTCGGTGAGGTGAAGCACGAGTACGCGGAGCTGCTGCGTCGCGCGGATGCGATCTTCATCGAGGAACTGCGCAATACGATCGCCACCGAGCAGGATGCGGCGGCCGGGCTGTGCGAGGCAGGGCAGGTCGGGAAGAGCTGGTATGCGCTGACGAGCCAGGCCTTTGCCGTGTTCCTGCCGGTGAAGTCGGTGGGGGTGATGGGGGATGGGCGCACGTATGACTACGTGGCCGCGCTGCGCGCGGTGCAGACCACCGACTTCATGACCGCGCATTGGGCGCATCTGCCGTACTCGCTGCTGGGCCGGGCGTCGAACCGGATCATCAATGAAGTGCGCGGGATCAATCGGGTCGTTTATGACGTGTCGGGGAAGCCGCCGGCGACGATTGAGTGGGAGTGATCGTCCCATCGCTCATATTGGTTCCGATTGCTGGATGATCGAACCAAATATTCAATCGAATTGATGTAAATTCCGGATCGTAAATGCGAATGACGATCTTGGTGGTTTCGAGTTCGATCCGGAATGTTTGACTGCACGATAACGGGAAAATGGGCGAGACGGCGTCTCGTCCATTTTTCCGCTTCTGGCTTCGTTAGTTCTCTATCCGGGCGAGACCCGCATATCGGTCCTGTTTCCAGCGCGAGCCCGTTGACCCGATGCGTCGCAGCCCCGCTGCTACGATTCTGCATGTCCCTTTCGATCGCGGCGGCGAGTAAGTCGCGATATCCCTGAAGTGAATAAATCCCATTGATACGGTTGTCGGAACACCGACAGGGCCGGCCTTTTCCGAAGGTGGCGGATGCCCTGCTTGTCGTGTCAAGACGAGACACCCGGCCACAAGCCTTTTACCCTGCGCGACGTTTACAATGGAAAACACATGATGTTTTTATGCTTCGAATAATGCGTGCATAAGGATCATATGATTTCCATTTACGTGGATGACGAGGATAGAACTCGGCAAATCGTCGACTGGACGATGCGCTTCAATTCCAAGGGCGGCGAGTTGACGCTGACTTGCCATTTTCGTTCCGGCAAGACGTTTAGCCGCCCGATCGACAATTGCCGGATTGAGCCCACCGAGGTGGTGCAGCAAAAGCTGTTGTCTAAAAAGGGCGGCGTGTCGTTCGGCCCCATCGACCAGGCGGTGATCTATGGCGGAAAGTACGCCGCTGTCCAGTATCGAGGACAGCCGAAGGTCTACCTGATGAGCGCGGACGAAATAACCTTCAGCGTGGAGACGGAACTGAAGGACAGCGAGCTATTCCACTATTTCCTCGACGTGGCCAACGCTCGGATCGAGCAGGCCAATTCGAAAGACAAGAAGGCGATTGCCGAGAACGTTCTGAATCAAATGCGCAAGATCGTTCCACATGAGGACACTGCGCTGCACGCCTACTGCACGGGCCGGAATCGGGCGCGTGATCCTGCCGGGGGCTTCATTTACCCGTTCGGCGTCAACGCAAGCCAGCTCAAAGCGGTGGAGCGGGCCTTTTCCTCGCAGATCAGCCTGATCGAAGGCCCTCCGGGAACCGGCAAGACACAGACGATATTGAACATCGTCGCCAACATCGTGTTGCGCGGAAGCACCGTGGCCATCGTGTCCAACAACAACGCGGCCGTCGGAAACGTTTACGAAAAGCTCGGCAAGGCCGGGTTGGATTACGTGGTTGCCAGGCTGGGGAGCGTGGACAATCGAGCCGAGTTCTTCGATGAGCTGCCCGCCGTGCCGTCGGACGCCATCGAGCCCGGGCCGGGTATGGCGCGCCTTCAAGACGTCCTGCAGCGTCTCAAGCAATATCTTGAGGCCCAGAACACGGCAGCGCGGCTTCAGGCCGAGATCGACGAACTGCACATCGAGCGGCGCTATCTGCAGCAATGGCAGCGTGAAAACGGCGTGGCGTCACCGGTCTCACTGGACAAGTACAGATTGTCCCCCCGGAAGTCCTCGGATCTGATGGCTTACCTGTCCCATCTTGCCGAGCGTCGCGTCACGCTCAAGGACAGAATCGAGCTGTTGCTCAATTTCAGGGTCCTGCGCGTGAAACCCTTCGACGATTGGGAAAAGCGCAAGTCCGTCATCTACGCGTTGCAACTCCACTACTACGAGAAGGCAGTGCTGGACAGGGAGTCGGCCCTTGCGGCGCATCGGGAGGCGCTGGCGGCCGGCAACGTCGATGCATTGCTCGATGAACTTGTCAGTGGATCGATGGCGCATTTCAAAAGCCATCTCCAACGACATGTTGCGCATCAGGAGGGATTCGATGCGCAGAACTATCGCCGTCAGTTCGACGCCTTTGTGAAGCGCTTCCCGATTATCGGCAGCAGCACCCATTCCATCGTCAATTCGATCGGAGCAAACGTGCTCCTCGACTATGTCATCGTCGACGAGGCTTCGCAGCAGGACATCGTTCCAGGGATCCTGGCGCTGGGCTGCGCACGCAATCTGATCATTGTCGGCGACAGGAAGCAGCTTCCGCATATTCCGGCGAATCTCGGCATCGGTGCGCCCGCCCAGTTCTACGATTGCGATCGGTACAGCCTGCTCGACTCATGCATCGGCGTTTTCGGGCAGGCGCTCCCGGTAACGCTGCTGAAAGAGCATTACCGCTGCCACCCGAGAATCATCCAGTTCTGCAACCAGCAGTTTTACGACAATCAGTTGGTTCCGATGACGCAGGATGCCGGCGAGACCTCGCTGAAGCTGATCGTCACCAGCAAGGGAAACCACACGCGCAACAACGCGAATCGCAGAGAACTCGATTCATTGCTCGAAACGCTCAAGTGGGATGGCGAGCGTGACTGGGATCCGGCGCACGGCAGGGGCTTCATCGCGCCTTACAACGCTCAGGTCGCGCTTTCCCGTGCGCACCTGCCTGACGATTTCGTGAAGGACACCGTGCACAAGTTTCAGGGCCGGGAGTGCGAGGAAATCGTCTTTTCCACGGTGCTCGACAAAAAGCACGGCAGCCAACAACGCTTGAGCTTCGTGGACGATCCTCACCTGGTCAACGTGGCGGTATCGCGGGCCAAGCACGCATTCACACTCGTAACGGGCGATGACGTCTTTGCCGAGAACAATCAGCACATCGCCGCGCTGGTGCGCTATATCGAATACTACGCGGACGACAGGCAGATTCATCGTGCGCCCGTCGTGTCGGCTTTCGATCTGCTCTACAAGGAATACGATCAATCCTTGGAGCGACTCAACGCAAGGCTGCGATCGAGCGATTCGCGCTACAAGTCGGAACAGATCGTGGCGCAAATACTGCGGGATACGTTGTCCCTTGATACGTATCGATCGATCACGTTCTATTCCCAGATCGCCTTGATCCAGGTGGTTTCATCGACAGACGAGGCATTCACGTCTCAGGAGCGCGATTTCATGCGAAATCGCGCCAGCTGCGATTTTGTGCTGTATTTCAAGGTGGGGAAGGTGCCGCTGGGCGTGATCGAAGTGGATGGAGGCTCCCATGACCAAGCACCACAGGCGAGGCGGGATGCATTGAAGGACAGCATCCTGGGAAAAGGCGAAATCCCCTTGTTGAGGTTGAAGACCGTCGAGAGCCACATCGAGGAAAAGATTGCGGCCTTTCTATCTCAGTGGGTGAGCAACGGATCGAGCGCCTGACGGAAGACGGGGAGCGCGCTCACCTCGACAGGCGCGGTTTCCGCGAATCGCCAAGCCGCCGCGTTGCCTGCCGCACCGGCGTGATATTCCCGATGACGTCGTTTCCATGCGACCTCGCGAACACGGGATAGAGCCCGATGCCATTGGGTCCCGTTGATTCATCGTATGACGCTTTTTAAGGGTTATACGTCCTTTGAGTCATTCACCTCAAGTTCCATAATTTGCTCACGAAATCAAGCCGGGCCACGCGCCGCCGCGCGTTGAATCCCCGGCTTGATCCCTTGCGACGCAGAGAAAGGAACATGAACATGAGGCTCAAGAACAAGTCGGCTTTGATCACCGGCGGGACGAGCGGCATCGGTCTCGCCACGGCCAAGCTCTTCATTGCGGAAGGCGCCCGAGTGGCCGTGACCGGCCGCGACGAATCCGTCTTCGAGCGCGTGAAGGCCGAACTCGGCGAACAAGCACTCGTCCTCAAGGGCGATGTCCGTTCGATCCAGGACATGCGGGCGATCGCCGCCGAGGTGAACGCGCAGTTCGGCGGCCTGGATGTCGTATTCGCCAACGCCGGCTGGGCTTTCCCGTCCGCCATCAACGACATCGACGAAGCACGCTATGACGAGATCATGGACATCAACGTCAAAGGCGTGGTGTTCACGCTTCAAGCGGTGCTGCCGGACTTGCGCGAGGGCGCCTCGGTCATCCTCAATACCTCGTTCGTCGCGCAGACCGGCAAGCATGGCATCTCGTTGACCGCGGCGGCGAAGGCCGCGGTGCGATCGCTTGCCCGCAGCTGGTCCTACGAGTTTCTCGACCGCAAGATCCGTTTCAACGCGATCGCGCCCGGCGCGATCAACACGCCTCTCATCACCAAATGGGGCATGTCCGACGAGTGGGTCCGCGACCGCCGGGCCGAATTCTCCCAGGCGATTCCGGTGGGCCGCTTGGGCCAGGCCGAGGACATTGCCTACGCGGCACTTTATCTCGCCAGCGACGAATCCTCCTATGTCGTCGGCACCGAACTGGTCGTCGATGGCGGGGCCTCGCAGCTTTAAGTCTTCGCCGGCCGATTTCAGTCCCCGCACGTCATCGCGGCAATCCCAATCCCAGGCAAACGCTCGCCAGGCTGCGCGTCGTGGCGGTTTTTCAATCTGGCCCAACCCGGCTGCGCTTGCCCAGGGGCCAAAGTGCAAGGAGAAGTTATCTTGACCGACCGTAGCAAAAACAATGCCTCTGGCGAGCCTCTCGGCAGGGCAGGTCATTCGCGCCGCGATGCGCTCAAGTTTGGAGGCGTCGCCGCGTTCGGCGTCGTGCTGGGCGGCGGCGCCTTGCTTTGCCGCACCGCGCCCGTCGTTGCGCAAGAGGGAGCCAGCCAGGGCGAGCTGGCGCCGCACGATCCCTTCAACATTCTGATCGTCAATTACGACGGCGGCACGCTGCTTGATTTCGCGGGCCCCAGCGAGATTTTTCACCGGTTGCCGAATACGCACGTTCGCTATGCAAGCCTGAATGGCGGCAACGTGACCCTCGAGTTCGGGGTGGTTTACGGCAAGACCGAACGACTGGCCGATATCAAGCAGACCGACCTGATCCTGGTGCCCGGCGGATCGGATTTGTCGGTGCCGATGCGCCCGGAATATCTCGCGCAGATTCGGCGTCTGGCTGACGGCGCCAAACACGTCACGTCGGTTTGCAACGGATCGCTCGTACTCGCCGCAACGGGCATTCTCAAAGGCAAGCGAAGCGCCTGCCATTGGGCCTTCATCAACAAGCTGTCCGAATATGGCGCGATCGGTGTTCCGGAGCGTTTCGTCGAGGACGACAACGGCCGCTTCATGAGCGGCGGCGGCGTGACGGCGGGCATCGACTTCGCACTGCGCGTTGCCGCGAAGATGCGAGGTCGACAAGCCGCCGAATTCACGCAACTCGCGATCGAATACGATCCTGCTCCGCCGTTCCATTCCGGTCATCCCAGGGATGCACGGCCGGAAGTCATCGCGATGGTCGACAAGGATCTGCCCGGCGCGTCCAGGGGCCTCGCGCGGATCCCGGGCGTTCGCTGAAATGCATGCGGGCAATGCGTGCGAGGCCACTCGCCGGCCTCGGTCGAGGCGACAGCCGACATTGCCTGCTTGATCTGCCCGAGTTGATTTACCTCCCTTCAATCCAAGCAAAAATCGGAACTCCACACATGCAACAGATTCGTCTTTGTGCGGCTGTCCTTGCCGCCTGCCTGTCCGTTTCCGCATTCGCCGCGCCGGCAGTTGCCGGTCGTCCCCAAGCTCGAATCGAGGCGGCGATCAAAGCCGAGAATGCCCGATGGGCGGAAGCCTATGCGCGCGGAGACTATGAGGCAGTGGGCCGCCTGTACACGAAAGACGGCTCGCTCCTGCCGCCCGGCGGCGACAGAATCACGGGTGCCGGCGCAATCACGGCGTACTTCACCAAGCTGGCTGTCGAATCGAAGCCCGACACCGTATCGTTCAGCAATGAAGAGTTTTACGGCGACGATCGGGTCGTGACGGAGGTTTCGGATGCGGAGATCCACGACCAGGCCGGCAAGCTCAAATATCGCGGTAAGCAAACGCTCATCTTCTTGAAGCAGGGCGGCGCGTGGAAGTTGCATCGCGATATGTGGAACGATGCAGCGCCCTGAGTGAAGTCGGGGCAACCGTCTTTCCCGATGTCGACCTTATCACCCGAGCATGGTCGACGCCCGATCAGTCCATGGAACATGAGGTGCAAGGAGTATGGCGGCGATTCCTGAGCATAGGCGTTTGGAGATTGGCGGCTTGATCTTCCCGAACATGGACCAATGCGATTTCACGGGCCCCTTTGAGGTGCTGTCGCGCGTGCCGAACTCGACTTTCCACACCGTGTGGAAGGACAAAGGTGTTGTGCGGGATAGGCGAGGCTTGCAGCTGGTCCCGGACACTGTGTTCGACGAAGCACCTCAGTTCGACGTGCTGCTCGTTCCGGGCGGGTATGGTCAGGAAGAAGCCGCAGCCGACGAGGTCGTTCTTGCATTTATCCGTGAGCAAGCCAAGCGCGCCGTGTATGTGTATTCGGTATGTACCGGCGCGCTTATCTGCGGCGCTGCTGGCTTGCTGCATGGCCGGAAGGCGACAACCCACTGGACGGCAATGGAAGCGCTGCCGTTCTATGGTGCCATCCCCAGCCATGACCGCGTCGTTGTCGACGGCGATTACGTGAGCGCGGGCGGGGTGACATCGGGCATCGACGGCGCGCTCATCCTGGCCGCACTGCTGCGTGGAGATCGGGCGGCCAAGGAACTTCAACTCTACATGGCCTACGACCCGCAGCCGCCGTTTGATTCGGGCTCCCCGGCGAAGGCATCGGCTGAGGTCCTGGGCGCCGTTCGTGCGCGTGCGCGGGGCATCACCGAACAACGCCTGGCCAGCGCTCGCAAGTACGCGCACCGGGCCTCAAGTCCTGTGTAACGACGCATGGCGTACCCGCCGTGGATCGATCAGCGGTTGCCGACGAGCCGGCTCTCGCGTCGAATCGATTGTGGCGGATGCCCATACAGTTTGACGAAGGCTCGCCGCATGCGCTCCGGATCGGTGAATCCCACGGCCAGCGCAATCTGTTCGATCGGCTCGCTACCGTCCTGCAAACGCAGTCGCGCCGCTTCAACCCGCAGACGCTCGACCGCCTTGGCCGGCGTTTCACCCGTTTCCCGGCGAAAAGCCCGCCCGAATTGTCGCGGACTCAAACTCGCGGCATCTGCGAGTCGTTCGACAGGGAGTGCTTCGGCCAGATGTTCCCTGGCGAAGTTCAGCGCGATGCGGATGCGGTCCGATTCCGGGTCCATCTGCGACATGGCGGAGAACTGGGACTGGCCGCCGGGTCGGCGATACGGAACCACCAGGAGCCGGGAGACGGTGCGGGCCGTTTCCGGGCCCATATCCCGTTCGATCATGGCCAGTGCCAAGTCGATTCCGGAGGCGATGCCTGCCGACGTCCAGATGTGGCCGTCCGCGATATAGATGCTATCGCCCTCGACACGGGTGCGAGGGAAGCGGGACTGCAATTGGGCGGTGTATCGCCAGTGCGTTGTCGCTCGGAGTTCGTCCAGCAGGCCGGCTTCCGCCAGCAAAAATGCCCCGGTGCACACGCTTGCCACCCGTGACGCCTTGGCGCTCAATTTCCTGGCGGCGGCGATGTTTTCCGGTTCCTGCATCGGATCGATGTCGCCGCCCACGAAGATGACCGTGTCAAACGCGCGTCGTCCGATCGGCTTTGTTTCGATCGGAAGACCGGCATTGCCCAGAACCGACCCTCCCGCCTGCGAGATGACGTGAAGCTCATAGGGCGTGTGGCCGGCGGCCGTGGCGACCTGATTGAACGCCGAGAGGGGGCCGGCAAGATCGAGCGCATCGTAGCCGCGGCAAACGAAGAATCCGATTCGATGCATGATGAGGTCGCCAACCGAAAGCCCTGGGATGTCCTAGTTTAAGGGAAAGTCGGAAATAGAGCCATGCCTCGCTCACTCATACCGCAACGCCTCCGCCGGCTTGACCCTCGCCGCGCGCCAACTCGGATAAAGCGTGGCGACCGACGACATCAGGAACGCGAGCACCGCCACCTCGACCACATCGGACGCCACTAGCTTCGACGGCAGCTCACTGAGGAAATAAACGGACGGCGTCAGGAACTGCACGCCGATCGCACGCTCGATCGCAGGCAGCAGCCAAGGAATGCTCCACGACACCACGCAGCCGAGCACCACGCCCGCGAGCGTGCCCACCAAGCCGATCGTCATGCCCTGGATCGCGAAGATCTTCGTGATCGAGCCCGGCTGCGCGCCGAGCGTGCGCAGGATCGCCACGTCGCCTTGCTTTTGCGTGACCGTCATCACGAGCGACGACACGAGGTTGAACGCCGCGACCGCGATGATCAGCATCAGGATCACGAACAGCATGCGTTTCTGCAATTGCTCGGCGATGAACCACGTGCGGTTCTGCTGGGTCCAGTCGCGGATGTAGAGATCGCCGGACAACGAGCGCGACAATTCCAGCGCCACATCCGGCGCGCGATCGAGATCAGCGATGCGCAGCCGCACGCCGGTCGGCGCGGGGCGATTGAACAGGTTCTGCGCGTCTTCCAGATTGATGAACGCGAGCGCGCTGTCGTATTGGTAGTGCCCGGATTCGTACGTGCCGACCACCCTGAACTGCTTGAACTGCGGCAGGAAATTGCTGAGCCTGGTCGAGCCGCCCGGCGCGAAGAACGTCAGTCGATCGCCGACCCGCACCTGCAGGCTGGCCGCGAGCGGCACGCCGAGCACGATCCCCAGTTCGCCCGATGCGAGCGCATCGAGACGGCCCGTCTTCATATCCTTCGCGATGTCGGACACCTGCGGCTCGCGTTGCGGATCGATGCCGCGCAATGCGACGCCCGTGATCTTGCCGCCGTGCCTGAGCAGCACCTGCGCCTCGACGTACGGTGCGGCGCCCTTGACCGCCGGATTGCGCAGCGCTTCGCCGGCGGTCAGCGTCCAGTTCGGCATCGCGCCTGTCGGCGAGAAGATCTCGATATGCGCGAGCACCGACAGCATGCGGTCCCGCACCTCGTTCCGGAAGCCGTTCATCACCGACAGCACGATGATCAGCGCAGCCACGCCCAGCGCGATGCCGGCCATCGAAACCGTGGCGATGAACGAGATGAAGCCGTTGCCGGTCGTGCGTTTGCCGGCGCGCGTGTAGCGCAGGCCGATCTGCCATTCGTACGGGAGTTTCAAGCGATGTCCTCGGGGCGCGTCTGTCTAGCAAGGGAGGCATTCTAGCGAAGATCGCTGGCGGGCGAGGTGGGGTTGGGGAGGGCGCGAAACGCACGCAGGCGGGACCCAAGGCTTGATTGAGCGAAGTGGGCGAGGGGATGGCGCAGACAGGTACACCCTCATCCATTCCGGAAACGACGGCAGGAACGCGCGCCCTGGATTGACCGCTTTTAGCGATTCATTGGCCGAAGAAAAAAATAACGATTCTCATTCTCAAAATAAGATGACGAGCCACGGCGGCATCCGCTCGCGATAGCCCGGAGGGCTCGAGAATCGATCCGGGGTTCAGCCACCGAGGCATTGAGCGTGTCAACCGCGAAGCGACCACCGCCGCCCAACTTTCCAGGAGCCCAGCATGACCCTCGACTCATCCCAGTTCCGTCTCCACGACCTCAGTCAATTCCCCATGTGCCTGTTCCGTTCGACCGAGGCCACGGAAGGCTACGCGTCCACCTGGATCGCGGAAATGGAGGCGCTCGTCGCGGCGGGCAAACCCTTCACGGTGGTCTATCAAGCCCTGGGCGACGAAGCCCACGAAGACCGCAAGCAGCGCGGCCTCTGGCTGAAGCGGAACAAGGTCGAACTGGGCGCGGTTTGCCAGGCCACGATTACCGTCGAACCCGACGCGAAGCGTCGCGCCGAACTCGAAGCCTGGGCGGAGGGCGCGGTCAAGGCATTCGGCATCCCGCACAAGGCGGTTCCCACGCTGGCCGACGCGGCCGCCGTCACATTGGAACTCTGTGTCAACGACACACGCGGCCACGCACCCGCCGACGCCTGACAGCAAGCCCCGGCCGACTCGCGGCATTCACTCATCCCGCCCCTGGGCAATCGACGCAAAATACTTCGCCGGCGGTTTGCCCAGCGCCTTCCTGAACATCGTGATGAACGCGGTAACCGAGTCATAACCGAGCATATCGGCCACGCGCTGCACGGTCTGCCCGGCCGCAAGCTGATGCAGCGCGACCATCAGATGCAGCTGCTGCCGCCAGCGCCCGAACGTGAGCCCCGTCTCATCGCGCACGAGGCGGGCGAGCGACCGTTCGCTCATCGCGACGAACTTCCCCCATTCCGCGAGCGTGCGCCGATCGGCCGGGTCGTCGGACAGCGCCTTGGCGATCCTCTTCATCCTCGGCTCGTCCGACGTCGGCAGATGCAGATGCTCGACAGGCATCCGAGCCAGTTCCTCCAGCAAGACCCCGACGAGCCGCCCGGTCGGCCCCTCGGCCGCATAGTCGGGCGGCTGCGCGGCCATATGCAGCACCAGTTCGCGCACGAGCGGGGTGATCGCGAGCGTGCAGCAGCGCTCGGGCAGCGGCGCAGCGCCGGATTGCACGAACAGGTGGCACATGCGCGCGTTCGCGGTGGCGCGGATGCTGTGCGGCGTGTTGCCGGGCACCCAGACCGCACAGGTCGGCGGCACCATCCAGATGCCGTTCGGCACTTCGCAGGTCACGCCGCCCTTGAGCGCGAGCACCAATTGCCCGTGCCTATGCTGATGCACGGGGAATTCGCGCTTGTGATCGACGGCCTCGACATGCATGCCGACGGCGGGCCCGGGCACGGACGTGAGGTCGAACGACGGACGGGAGGGGTCGAGTGGACGGGCGGCCATGACGGCAGGATTCAGCGATTTCCAGCCATTCTATTGGGATTCGCCTCGCGCGCCTATGCTCGCCGGCCGCGAACAAGCACCGCGTCACCCGACGCACCCGCCTGCGGGCGCCACGCCGCCCGCCCGACGGCAAGGCACCCGAAAGCCAGCCCGAACCCGCCACCCGCCCGCCGTCCCGCGTCAAGCAGCCCATCCCGATCCGCACTATCCTACGGGGCGGCGCGGTACCCACCGCGCCCCCAGTCATTCAAACAACAGGAGAGGTTCCCATGTCGCTCTCGATGTATGAAGTCTCGGTTCCCGTGCTCAAACGCGGGTTGTCCAGTCTGTCGGGCTTGCTCGACAAGGCCGATGCGCACGTGCGGGAACGCGCGATCGAGGCGTCCGCGCTGCTCGACGCGCGTCTCGCCGACGACATGTTTCCGTTCGTGCGCCAGGTGCAGATCGCGAGCGACGCGGCGAAGGGCACGGGCGCGCGGCTCGCGGGTCTCACGCCGCCCTCGTTCGAGGACACCGAAGCGAGCCTCGCCGATCTGAAGGCGCGCATCGCGAAGACGATCGCCTTCCTCGACACCCTCACGCCGGCGCAATTCGAAGGCAGCGAGTCGCGCACGATCGAACTACCGATGAAGCAGGGCACGCTGACGTTCGACGGCAAATCCTATCTGCTGGGCTTCGCGCTGCCGAACTTCTATTTCCACGTGACGACGGCCTACGACATCCTGCGTCAACAAGGCGTCGCGATCGGCAAGCGCGACTATCTGGGCGGCCTGTAACGCGGGCCGTCGACATCCACCTACGTATCAAGGAGCGCACCGTGCTGGGCAAACGCAAGCTGGGCCGCCAGGGCCTGGAAGTCTCGACGATCGGACTCGGCTGCATGGGCATGAGTCACGCCTACGGCACGCCGGACGATACGGAGTCGATCGCGACGCTGCATCGCGCGATCGATCTCGGCTGCACTTTTCTCGATACGGCCGAGATCTACGGGCCGTTCGCGAACGAGGAACTGCTCGGCCGTGCGCTGGCCGGCCGGCGCGACGAGGTCACGCTCGCGACCAAGTTCGGTTTCCTGATCGATGACGGCAAGGCGGCCGGCACCGACAGCCGTCCCGCGCATATCCGCGAGGTGGTCGATGCGTCGCTCAAGCGCTTGCGCACGGATCGGATCGACCTGCTGTATCAACATCGCGTCGATCCGGCCGTCCCGATCGAGGACGTCGCGGGCACGGTGAAAGACTTGATCGCGGCCGGCAAGGTGCTGCACTTCGGCCTGTCGGAAGCGGGCGAGGACGTGATCCGCCGCGCGCATGCGGTGCAGCCGGTGTCGGCGCTGCAAAGCGAATACTCGATCTGGGAACGCAACCTGGAAGTGCGCATCCTGCCGGTGCTGCGCGAGCTGGGCATCGGGCTCGTGCCGTTCAGTCCGCTGGGGCGCGGCTTCCTGACGGGGCTCGCGAAGCGCGCCGACGAATACGGCGAGCGCGACTTCCGCGCGAGCCAGGATCCGCGTTTCCAGCCGGAGAACTTCGATGCGAACCAGCGGATCGCGGCGCGGGTGGCCGAGATCGCCGCCGCGCGCGGCGCGACGGCCGCGCAGGTGGCGCTCGCATGGGTGCTGCACGCGGGCGGCGATGTCGTGCCGATTCCGGGCACGAAGCGTCGCACCTACCTCGAAGCCAATCTCGCGGCCGCCGATCTCGCGCTGACGCCCGATGAACTGGCGCGTCTCGACGCGGTGCTCGACGAAATCGGCGTGTCGGGCGCGCGCTACACCGCGCGCGGCCTGTCGATGGTCAACCGCTGAACGGCGCGGCGCGCCGGCTCACCGGGGCAGTTCGAGGCGCGCGAGCGCCGCGAAGTAGCGCGCGCCCGTCGTCAGCACATCGTCGTTGAAGTCGTAGGTTGCGTTGTGCAGCGGCGTGCCGCCCGGCTGGTCGGGCGCGCCGTTGCCGATCAGCACGAACGCGCCCGGCACCACCTGCAGGAAGGCGCCGAAATCCTCGGAAATCATCAAGGGCGCGAGGTCGCCGTCCACCCGTTCCGGGCCGACCACCTCGCGCGCCGCGGCGAGCGCGATCGGCACGCACGCGGGCCAGTTCACGGTCGGCGCGAATTCATGTGTGTAGTCGACTTCGCACTGCGCGCCGTGCAGCGCGCACATCCCCGTCGCGATCTCGCGGATCCGCCGCTCCAGCAGCGCCTGCACGTCGGGCGCGTAGCTGCGCGTGTCGCCCTTGATCACGACATGCGTGGGCGTCGCGTTGCGAATCCCGTCGGTGATGAATTCGGTGCAGGACACCACGGCGCTCATGCCCGGATCCAGGTTGCGCGCCACGATCGTCTGCAGCGCCAGCACGACCTGTGCGCCGATCACGAGCGGATCGACGCCCGTGTGCGGCCGTGCCGCATGCGCGCCGCGGCCGCGGATGCGGATCGTGAAGTTGTCCTCGCTCGCCATGATGCCGCCCGCGCGCGTCGCGATGTGGCCGGCGGGCAGGCCGGGCAGGTTGTGCGCGCCATACAGCGCCTCGATGGGGAAGCGCTCGAACAATCCGTCCGCGATCATGGCTTTCGCGCCGCGTCCATGTTCCTCCGCCGGCTGGAAGATGAAATGCACGGTGCCGTCGAAGTCGCGGCGCTCGGCGAGCAGGCGCGCCGCGCCGAGGATCATCGCCATGTGGCCGTCGTGGCCGCACGCGTGCATGGCGCCCGGGAACGTCGAGGCGTACGCGCGGCCCGGCGCGTCCTCGGTGATGGCGAGCGCGTCCATTTCGGCGCGCAGGCCGATCGCGCGCGGGCCGTCGCCGGCCCGCAGCGTCGCGACGAAGCCGGTGCCGCCGATGCCGCGCTCGACCTCCAGTCCGAGCGCGGCGAGGATGTCGGCCGCATAGGCGGCGGTGCGCTGTTCCGCGAAGCCGGTCTCGGGATGGCGGTGCAGGTGATGGCGCCATTCGACCAGTTGCGCGCGCAGGTTCGTGTCCTCGTGATACATGCGACCTCCTTCCTGGGTGAGGGAACGTCAGGCCGCGGCGCGCACGCGCCAGGCTTGTTGACGGCGCAATACCGATTCGGCGGCCTCGCCGGTCAGTTCACGATACACGCTCGGCGCGGTGGCGCCCTCGGTGTTGACGAGCAGTACGCGCGAGGCGGCGTCGAGTTCGAGCTGCGCGGCGGCGGCCGGGTCCGCGCACAGCGCGATCAGGCCCGCGAGTCCTGCCGCGCCCGATTCGCCGGAGACGATCGGGATGTCGAGCGTGTTGCCGGCGGCGAGCATGCGCATCGCGATGCCGGCGTCCTGATCGTCGATGGTCAGGAAGGCGTCGATGCTGTGTTCGAGGAAATCCCAGGCCAGCGGCGACGCCGCGCCGCACGCGAGGCCGGCCATCACTGAATCGACGCTGCCGAGCGTGTGCGCGGCGCGGCGCACGCGCGCGCTTTGCAACAGGCAGTCGGCCTGCTGCGGTTCGACCACGATGAAGCGCGGGCGCTGCGCGCCGTGGTATTCCCACAGATAGCTCGCGATCCCGGCCGCGAGGCCGCCCACGCCGCCCTGGATGAGCACGTGCGTGTGGGACGGCGCGTCGGCGCGCGCGCCGGTCTGCTCGACCAGTTCGGCGGCGATCGTGCCGTAGCCCTGCATCACGTCGCGCGGCACGGCTTCGTAGCCGTCGTACGAGGTGTCGGACACCACCTCCCAGCCGTTGCGCGCGGCGAGCCGCGCGGCTTCGGCGACGGACTCGTCGTAGTTGCCGGCGATCCGCACGATGCGCGCGCCGAACGCGGCGATCGCACGCTCGCGTTCGGCGTCGACGCGCGCATGCAGCACGATCACGCAGCGACAGCCGACGCTCTGCGCGGCGGCGGCGAGCGCGCGACCGTGGTTGCCGTCGGTCGCGCTGATCACGGTGAACGCGCTCAGCGATTCGCGGTGGCGGCCGGTGATCAGGTCGACCGGGGTGTAGCCCGCGCGCGGAAAGCGGCGCATGACGAGCCGCAACAGCGCGATCGGCGCGCCGAGCGCCTTGAAACTGCCGAGCGGCGAGCGCACGGATTCGTCCTTGAGGTCGAGCGCCGCGAGGCCCAGCGTATGCGCGAGGCCCGTCAGCGGGTAGAGCGGGGTGGCGTCGGGCAGCATGCGATCCCAGTGCGCGAGCCACGCGCGGCTCTCATGCGCGCGGGCGATGTTCAGGATGGCGGCGAGGGCGGCGGGATAGGGCGCGCGATGCGCGGCGGGGTTGACGATCAGCATGCGGGACTCCGAAAGAACGGGCGCAGCAGGGATCTCGCTGCCGCCCGGTTGAACCGATTAGGAATAATATTGCGCAATTGATTCGTTTTTTTCGCGTTGTAGCCGATCGATTTGCAACGTTTTTGCAATTTTGGCCGGCTATTCACGATTCGATTGTTCCTGCCGAGACTTTCCCGATGCCGACCGACCTCGACGCGTACGACCGCAAGCTGCTCGCGGAGCTGCAACAGGATGCCCGCCTGCCGCAGGGCGAGCTGGGCGAGCGTGTGAATCTCTCGGCCGCGGCCGTCAATCGGCGGCTGAAACGTTTGCGCGACGAGGGCGCGATCGAGAAGTACACGGCCGTGATCGCGCCCGACGCGCTCGGTTATCCGTTGACCGTGATCGTGGAGGTGGAAGTCGAGAACGAGCGGATCGACCTGCTCGATGCGATGAAGCAAACGTTTTCGGCCTGTCCGCAGGTGCAGCAGTGCTACTACGTCGCGGGAGAGTGGGATTTCGTGCTGGTGCTCGCGGTGCGCAGCATGGAGCAGTACACCGAGCTGACACGCGCGTTGTTTTTCGGCAGCAACAACGTGAAGCGCTTCAAGACGCTCGTCGCGATGAGCCGCGTGAAGACGGGCTACGGCGTGCCGATCGATATCGATGCCCCGCCCGACGGGGCTTGAGCGTCAGAAGCTCATGCGGGTGCCGCATCCGCCGGCATAGCCGCCGTTGGTGCCGGCGCCGCCGCAGAATACGCCGCAGCCGGACAGGACGAAGGCCAGCGCGAGGGCAGCGGCGGCGAGGCGAAGGCGGTATTTCATCGCGAAAAAGGTTCGTTTACCTGAGCAAGCGGAGGGTTTGCCGGCAAGGATACCGTCTTTCGCCATCGCGAGTCCGAATCTGGAGCATTTGCTCGACAGGGGGTGGAGTTCGGCGGATCCCCTGCTAGAATCCGCATGCCGCATTGTTTTGAATTGCCGATGAGACTGCTTGACGCCTTGGTCGAACAACGTATTGCCGCCGCCGCCGCGCGGGGCGAGTTCGACGCTTTGCCGGGAACCCCCGCACCGACGACGCTGGACGACGATCTGCTCGTCCCCGAAGAGGTGCGCGCCGCGAACCGGATCCTGAAGAACGCGGGCTTCGTGCCGCCCGCGGTCGAGCAGCTGCGGGCGCTCCGCAATCTGCGGGACGAATTGCGCGCGGTCGACGACCGCGCGACCCGCTGCCGGCTGCAAGCGAAGATGCTGGCTCTCGATATGGCCCTGGAATCCTTGCGCGGCGGCCCGCTGGTCGTGCCGCGCGAATACTGCCGCCGCATCGCCGAGCGTCTGTCCGAGCGCGTGCTCGTCGACGGCCCGGGTGAAGCGGGGCCGATGTGAAGCCGGACGACACTGTTACGCCGCCGTCCGAACCGGGCGACGCTCGCGACCGCTATTTCATGCAGCTCGCGCAAGCCGCGGCCGACGAGGCCCGCGCGGCGGGCGAGGTGCCGGTCGGGGCGGTGCTGGTGCGCGGCGACGAGGTGATCGCGCGCGGCTTCAATCATCCGATCGGCGGCCATGATCCGTCCGCCCACGCCGAAATGGCCGCCTTGCGCGAGGCGGCGCAGATTCTCCAGAACTACCGGATGCCCGGCTGCGAGCTGTACGTGACGCTCGAGCCTTGCCTGATGTGCGCGGGCGCGATCATGCACGCGCGCATCGCGCGCGTGGTGTTCGGCGCGCACGATCCGAAGACGGGCGCGTGCGGCAGCGTCGTCGACGCATTCGCCGATCCGCGCCTCAATCACCACACCCGCGTGACGGGCGGCGTGCTCGCGGACGAATGCGGCGCGGCGCTGAAGTCGTTCTTCGCCGACCGCCGGCGCGCGCTGCGCGAAGCGCGTCGCGCCGACACGACCCCGCCCGCCGAGGTGTGAACCCGGCGGCGCGGGGCGCCTCTAACACGTCCGATCCCTTTTATCGAGCCCTGTTCATGTCCGTCCCGCCGATCGCTCCCCGCACCATCCGTCTCCTTGGCCCGTCCGGCTACCCGCACGATCCCGATGCGATCGCGCGGGCGCTCGCGCGTCTCGGTGACGCGCAGCATCGGGTCGAGAACCTGGAGGCGACGCAGCGCCGCTACCAGCGCTTCGCGGGCACCGACAGCGAGCGCGCGGGCGACCTGAACCGGCTGGCCGACGCCTCGCAGCCGCTGCCCGACATCGGCCTCGCGGTGCGCGGCGGCTACGGCGCGACGCGGATCCTGCATGGTCTCGACTATCGCGGTCTCGAAAGCCGGCTGCGCGACCAGCCGATCGCGCTCGTCGGCCACAGCGATTTCACGGCGATCCAGCTTGCGCTGTACGCGAAGGCGCGCATCAAGACTTTCGGCGGCCCGATGCTGTCCGCCGATTTCGGCGCCGAGACGCCGAACGATTTCACGATGCAGCAGTTCTGGAGCACGCTGACGCAGCCGAGCGCGACCTTCGTCGCGGAGGTGCCGCAGGCCCAGTCGGTGAATGTGTCGGGCACGCTGTGGGGCGGCAACCTGGCGATTCTCGCGTCGCTGGCCGGCACGCCGTACATGCCGCGTATCGACGGCGGGATCCTGTTCATCGAGGACGTCAACGAGCAGCCGTTCCGCATCGAACGGATGATCTACCAACTGCATCTCGCGGGCCTGCTGGCCGGCCAGCAGGCGCTCGTGCTCGGGCAGTTCACCGGCGCGCGGTCGTTCGACTACGACAACGGCTACGATATGCAGACGATGATCGACCAGCTGCGCGACGTGATCCGCATTCCGGTGATCACCGGGCTGCAGTTCGGCCACGTGCCGGATCTGTTGACGCTGCCGTTCGGCGCGCATGCGCAATTGGTGGCCAACAGCCACGGCTTCCGGCTCACGGTGTCCGACTATCCGCATCTCGCGTGAAGCGGGGTGGACAAGGCGGACAAGAAGGCGGGCAACCGCCTTTTTGTTTGTCTGGAGTTGCAACTAACGGGCAAATTAAGCCAGCTGCCGCGACACGAGGCATGCACAAAATCGGCGCTGGATTGTCAACAAAAGAGCGCGACAGGGCGACTCTGATTAATTGAAATCACGCTGCCTGTCGTGACGTGATGGGCGTTTCCGGCGCATACGCACCGTGATCGAGCGTCTTCGTGCATCGTGATTGTGCAAAATCTATCCAAAGAATTGTTGACAATATTTATGTCCAACCTAGGATGCTGAACATAACGAGATGCGAATCATGACGAAGAACGATCCCGCACAGGCGGGTGCGACGAGTCCGGAGGCGATCGCCGAGCGCATCCGGACCGCGATCCTCGAGCATCGCCTCGCGCCGGGCGCGAAGCTGACCGAGGCGCAGTTGTGCGAGGTGTTCGGCGTGAAGCGCGGGCCGATCCGCCAGGCGCTCGCGCTGCTCGCGACGGACCGGCTCGTGGATCTCGAGCCGAACCGCGGCGCGTTCGTCGCGAGTCCGACCTTGCAGGACGTGCACGAGGTGTTCGAGATGCGGCGGATCATCGAGCTGGCGGTGATGGAGCGGCTCGCGGGCGGCCCGGGCGCGAAGCGCCTGAAGGGCGTCGCGACGATGATCGAGCGCGAGCGCCGCGCGTTCGAGCGGCGCGATTTCCCCGCGTGGATCCGCCTGTCGGGCGAATTCCACACGGCGCTCGCCGCGCTGACCGGCAACACCGTGCTGTGCGGCTGTCTCGACGGCCTCGTCGCGCGCTCGACGCTGATGTCGGCGCTCTACGAGTCGCATCGCAGCCCGTGCTCGTTCGACGAGCACGCCGAGATCCTCGCCGCGCTGGAGGCGGGCGATGCGGCCGACGCCGCGCGGCGGATGGCGCATCATCTGCAGCACGTCGAGCTGAGGATGCTCGACCGTCCCGCGCCCGGCGCGGTCGATTTGCGCGACGTCTTCGGCGGCGTGGGATAACGCGCCCCGGCCGCACCGCGCCCTGAACTGCGAATGTCGGGCGGCAGCGCACGCTGCCGCCGGCCGGTGCGGTACCGGACCTCGGCGCCCGGGCCGCGATTTGAAGCGACGATCGCGCGGCCCAGCCGCGGGCAAGGAGAGGTCATGGCTCAGTTCAGTGCGGCGCCGGGCAGCGCGCCGTATCACGTGCAACAGACGGGCGCCGACACGGCGCTGCCGGACGGCTACAGCGCGCGGCTCTACAACGCGGATCTCGCGCCGCTCGAACCGCAGACCTGGGGCGCCTACAACATCTTCGCGTTCTGGATGTCCGACGTGCACAGCGTCGGCGGCTATGTGTTCGCCGGCAGCCTGTTCGCGCTGGGGCTCACGAGCTGGCAGGTGCTGGTCGCGCTGCTGATCGGGATCGGCCTCGTCAACGTGTTGTGCAACCTGATCGCGAAACCGAGCCAGCAGCTCGGCGTGCCGTACCCGGT
Organism: Burkholderia sp. FERM BP-3421; assembly: GCF_028657905.1. Taxonomy (NCBI): domain Bacteria; kingdom Pseudomonadati; phylum Pseudomonadota; class Betaproteobacteria; order Burkholderiales; family Burkholderiaceae; genus Burkholderia; species Burkholderia sp. FERM BP-3421. The sequence goes on from NZ_CP117782.1 coordinate 807,323, forward strand.
CGCGTGCCGCGCGACCTTCGGCGTGCTCGGCGCGAACGTGCCGGCGGTGATCCGCGGCCTGATCGCGATCGCGTGGTACGGCATTCAGACCTATCTGGCCTCGAGCGCGCTCGTGATCGTGGTGCTCAAGTTCGTCCCGCAATGGATGCCTTACGCGCAGGTCCACCAGTACGGCTGGCTCGGGCTGTCGGCGCTCGGCTGGGCCGGCTTCATGTTGTTGTGGGTGCTGCAGGCGCTGGTGTTCTGGAACGGGATGGAGACGATCAAGAAGTTCATCGACTTCGCCGGGCCCGCCGTCTATGTCGTGATGTTCGCGCTGGCGGGCTACATGGTGTGGCGCGCCGGCTGGCGCAACATCGGCCTGAATCTCGGCGGCGTGCGCTACCACGGCGCGCAGGTGATTCCGGTGATGGTGACGGCGGTGTCGCTCGTGGTGTCGTATTTCTCCGGGCCGATGCTCAACTTCGGCGACTTCTCCCGTTACGGCAAGAGCTTTCGCAGCGTGAAGCGCGGCAATTTCTGGGGCCTGCCGGTCAACTTCCTCGCGTTCTCGCTGGTCACCGTGATCACCACCGCCGCGACGCTGCCGGTGTTCGGAGAACTGATCACCGATCCTGTCGAGACGGTCGGGCGCATCGACCATCCGACCGCCGTGATCCTCGGCGCGCTGACGTTCACGATCGCGACGATCGGCATCAACATCGTCGCGAACTTCGTGTCGCCGGCGTTCGATTTCTCGAACGTCGCGCCGCGCCTCATCAGCTGGCGCGCGGGCGGCATGCTCGCGGCCGTCGCCTCGGTGTTCATCACGCCGTGGAACCTGTTCAACAACCCCGCCGTGATCCACTACACGCTCGACGTGCTCGGCAGTTTCATCGGGCCGCTGTACGGCGTGCTGGTCGTCGACTTCTACCTGATCAAGCGCGGCGCGTTGCGGCGCGACGATCTGTACACGATGTCGCCGCAGGGCGCGTACTGGTATCGCGGCGGGGTGAACCGGCGCGCGGTGCTCGCGTTGCTGCCTGCGGCAGCGATCGCGGTCGCGTGCGTGATGGCGCCCGCGCTGAACGGGCTCGCGAACTTTTCATGGTTCGTCGGCGCGGCGCTCGGCGCGTTGTTCTACCGCGCGCTCGCGCGCGCCTGACGGAGCATCCGATGAAGATCAAGCTGATCAACCCGAACACGACGATGCGCATGACCGAGGCGATGGGTCGCTGCGCGCGCGAGGTGGCGGCGGCCGGCACCACGGTGATCGCGGCCAGCCCGTCGATGGGGCCGCCGTCGATCGAAGGCTATTACGACGAGGCGCTCGCGACGCCGGGCCTGCTCGCCGAGATCGCGGCAGGGGAGCGCGAAGGCTGCGACGGCTATGTGATCGCCTGTTTCGGCGACCCCGGTCTCTATGCGGCGCGCGAGCTGGCGCGCGGCCCCGTGGTCGGCATCGCGGAGGCGGCGATGCATGCGGCGAGCGTGCTTGCGCCCGGCTTCTCGGTCGTGACCACGCTGGCGCGCACCTGCGGGATGGCCTGGCACCTCGCCGAGCGCTATGGCATGCGGCGCTTCTGCCGCAACGTGCGCGCCACCGAGGTCGCGGTGCTCGATCTCGACCGGCCCGGCTCGGCCGCGCGGCGGATCATCGTCGACGAATGCCGGCGCGCGCTCGACGAGGACGGCGCGGAGGCGATCGTGCTCGGCTGCGCCGGCATGGCCGAATTCGCGCGCGAGATCGAGCACGCGATCGGCGCGCCGGTGGTGGAGGGCGTGACGGCGGCCGTCAAGTGGGCCGAGGCGCTCGTCGCGCTGCGGCTGTCGACCGCGAAGCGCGGCGAGTATGCGCGGCCGCTCGCGAAACGCTACGACGGCGAATTCGCGCGCTTCAGCCCGGCGGCGGGCCCTGACGCGCGCGCCGCCGACGGCTTTTTGCCGCAGGCGCACATACATCCGGTCTGACCCGCACTATCTGCGCCGCTGTATGGGCGCTGGTGCGCGTTTTCGCTACACTGGGCCATCCCTCGCATCGGCGCGCCGGGCCCGCCAGTCAACGCCGGGCCGTCGATGCGAACCCCATTCAACGGGCCTTTATCCGCTCCAACCATGCCACTCGATCCCCATTACCCGCGCGATCTCGCCGGCTACGGCCGGCATCCGGTTCAGGCGAACTGGCCGGGCCGCGCCCGCGTCGCGGTGCAGTTCGTCCTCAATTACGAAGAAGGCGGCGAGAACTGCGTGCTGCACGGCGATCCGGGCTCGGAGCAGTTCCTGTCGGAAATCGTCGGGGCCGCCGCGTATCCGGCGCGCCACATGAGCATGGAGTCGATCTACGAATACGGCTCGCGGGCCGGCGTGTGGCGGATCCTGCGCGAGTTCGAGAAGCGCGGGCTGCCGCTCACGGTGTTCGGCGTCGGCATGGCGCTCGAACGCACGCCGGAGGTGGCGCGCGCCTTCGTCGAGCTGGGCCACGAGATCGCCTGCCACGGCTGGCGCTGGATCCACTACCAGGACATGACGCCCGAGCGCGAGGCCGAGCACATGCGGCTCGGCATGGACGCGATCGAACGGGTCGCCGGGGTGCGGCCGCTGGGCTGGTATACGGGACGCGACAGCCCGAACACGCGTCGCCTCGTCGCCGAACACGGCGGGTTCCTGTACGACTCCGACTACTACGGTGACGACCTGCCGTTCTGGACCGACGTCGCGGTGTCGAGCGGCGCGACGGTGCCGCAGCTGATCGTGCCGTACACGCTCGACACGAACGACATGCGCTTCGCGACGCCGCAGGGCTTCAATACCGCGGATCATTTCTTCCAGTATCTGCGCGATGCGTTCGACGTGCTGTACGAGGAGGGCGACGAAGCGCCGAAGATGCTGTCGATCGGCATGCATTGCCGGCTGCTCGGGCGCCCGGGCCGGTTCCGCGCGCTGCAGCGCTTCCTCGATCACATCGAACGGCACGAGCGCGTGTGGGTGACGCGCCGCGTCGACATCGCGCGGCACTGGCGCGAACATCATCCCCATCCGCTCTCCACTCAACGCGAACCTCAAGCATGAAGGCGATGCGCTATACCCTGGACCAACTGAACACGATGTCGTCGGACGCGTTCGTCGCGGCGTTGTCGGGCATCTTCGAACATTCGCCGTGGGTCGCCGAGGCCGCGGCGCCGGCGCGGCCGTTCGCCGACGTCGAGGCGCTGCACGCGACCATGTCGCGGGCCGTCGAGACGGCGGGCGAGGCGCGGCAGCTCGTGCTGATCAACGCCCACCCGGAGCTGGCCGGCAAGGCCGCGGTGCGCGGCGAGCTGACCGCCGAGTCGACCCGCGAGCAGAGCGGCGCGGGCCTCGACCAGTGCACGCAGGACGAGTTCGACGCCTTGCAGCGGCTCAACCGCACTTATCGCGACAGGTTCGGCTTCCCGTTCATCCTCGCGGTGCGCGGCTACGACCGGCACGGCATCATCGCGAACTTCGAGGCGCGCGTCGCCCATACCCGCGCGGAGGAATTGCGCGCGAGTCTCGACCAGATCTACCGGATCGCCCGGTTCCGGCTCGACGACCTGATCGACGCGTGACGCTCGCCCGCCGCGCCGGCCTTGCGCCCGCGCGGTCCGCGCGACGCCCGGCGCCCGCAGCCCGCAGCCCGGCGCGTCGCGCTTCATCCCGGCTGCCCGTCGGCAGCGTCTTTTCACGATAACCATATCAAGGACGACATCATGGCTGTTCCGCTTCTCGATCCCAATGCTCCCGACTTCACGCGCCGCTACGTGAATCTCGCCGATCCGCGCCTGGGCGCGCAGGCGCTCGAGGCGAGCGACGACTTCTTCGCGCCGAAGGAGCGGATGCTGAACCCGGAGCCGGCCGTGTTCATCCCGGGCAAGTACGACGACCACGGCAAGTGGATGGACGGCTGGGAAACCCGCCGCAAGCGCACGACGGGCTACGACTGGTGCGTCGTCAAGCTCGCGCGCCCGGGCGTGCTGAAGGGCCTCGATCTCGACACGAGCCACTTCACCGGCAACTTCCCGCCCGCCGCGTCGGTCGAGGCCGCGTTCGTCGCCGACGGCGCGCCGAACCAGTCGACGCAATGGGTCGAGGTGGTGCCGTCGACGACGCTGCAGGGCAACAGCCACCACTATGTCGAGGTGGCCGACGCGCGGCCGTTCACGCACCTGCGCGTGAACATCTACCCGGACGGCGGGATCGCGCGGCTGCGCGTGTACGGCCAGCCGCAGCTCGACTGGGCGGGCGCGAGCGCGGCGGAGGTGTTCGATCTCGCGGCGATGGAGAACGGCGGCTACGTGGTGGCGGCGAACAACCAGCATTTCGGCCCGGCCTCGCAGATGCTGCTGCCGGGGCGCGGCGTGAACATGGGCGACGGCTGGGAAACCCGCCGCCGCCGCGAGCCGGGCAACGACTGGGCCATCATCGCGCTCGCGCAGCCGGGCGTGATCCGCAAGATCGAAGTCGACACCGCGCACTTCAAGGGCAACTATCCGGACCGCTGCTCGATCCAGGCGGCCTACGTGTCGGGCGGCACCGACAGCTCGCTCGTGACCCAGGCGATGTTCTGGCCGGTGCTGCTCGGCGAGCAGAAGCTGCAGATGGACAAGCAGCACTATTTCGAGGCCGAGCTGGCCGCGCTCGGCCCGGTCACGCACATCCGCTTCAACATCATTCCCGACGGCGGCGTGTCGCGCGTGCGCGTGTGGGGGACGCTCGACAAATGAAGACGCTGGCGATCGAAGCCCTGACCCCCGAGGCGTTCGCGCCGTTCGGCGACGTGATCCAGACGGAGGGCGCGAAGCAGATTCCGATCAACCTCGGCACGACGATCCGCTTTCACGATCTCGCGAAGGTCGATGCGGCGGATGCCGGCGGGCGCACGCTCGTGAACCTGTTTCGCGGCCAGCCGCGCGCGCTGCCGTTCGAGGTCAGGATGCTCGAACGCCATCCGCTCGGCAGTCAGGCGTTCGTGCCGCTCAACGACAAGCCGTATCTCGTCGTGGTGGCGCCCGCCGGCGATCTCGATCCCGCGCGGATCCGCGCGTTCGTGACGCAGGGCTGGCAGGGCGTGAACTACGCGAAGGGCGTGTGGCATCACCCGCTGATCGCGCTCGGCGAGGTCAGCGACTTCATCGTCGTCGATCGCGGCGGCGAGGGGCTGAATCTCAACGAAGAGGATCTGGCCGAGTCGCTGTGGCTCACCGAGGAGGCGCTGCACGCGCTGTCGGCCTGACGCCCCGGCCGTGTCGGCCCGAGGAGGCCCGCGCCCGTGGCGCGGGTTTTTTATTGCGCAGCCGGGATCAGGATGTCGCGCGCCCGGGGTGGGCGCGGCGTCGCCGGTCCGCGACGGGCGCATGCTGCGCCATCAGTTCGGCGATCCAGTCGATGAACACGCGCAGCTTGGCGCTCACGTGCCGGTTGGGCGGGTAGGCCACGTACATCGGCATCGGCTCGAACCGCCACGACGTGAAGAGCGGCACCAGCGCGCCGCGCGCGCGATGCGCGGCGGCCATGTAGTCCGGCAGCCACACGATGCCCAGGCCCGCGAGGCCGGCCTCGAGATAGGCATTGCCGTCGTCGACCGACAGCACGTAGCGCCCCCGCACGTCGACGCGCTCGCCGTCATGCTCCATCGCGTAAGGCAGCGCGCGGCCGCTGCGCGCCCACCGGAAGCCCACGATACGGTGCCGCGTGTCCTCCAGTTCGCGCGGATGCGTCGGCGTGCCGGCGCGCGCCAGGTAGTCCGGCGTCGCATACACGCCGAGCTGCAGGTCGCCGACGCGGCGCGCGGTCAGCGCGTGGTCCGTCAGTTCGCCGCCGCGCACGACGCAGTCCACGTTGTCGCCGATCACGTCCACCACGCGGTCGCTGACGCCCATGTCGAGCTGGATGTCCGGGTAGCGCGCGTGGAACGCGGGTAGCGCCGGGATCAGGATCAGGCGCGCGAACGGGCTGGGCACGTCGACGCGGAGCGTGCCCCGCGGTGAGGCCGATGCGCCGGACAGGCTGGTCTCGGCGTCGTCCAGGTCGGCGAGCAGCCGCACCACGCGCGCGTAGTACGCGGCGCCGTCGGCGGTGACCGCGACCTTGCGCGTGGTGCGGTTGAACAGCTTCACGCGCAACCGCGCTTCGAGCTGCTGCACCAGCTGCGTGACGGTGGTCCGGCTCATGTGCAGCGTCTCGGCGGCCTTCGTGAAGCTGCCGGCTTCCACCACGCGGGCGAATGCCTGCATTGCATCGAATCGATCCATCGGGTCGGGGCTCCGCGCCGCGCGCAAATTGTTTGCGGCGTGCAAACAGTGTTGGACAGGGTTGCCGGTTTATCCGCCGGTCCGCGGTCCGTAAAGTGCCTTCATCGTGGATGCAGGGGCGGCTTCGCCCCACTGACTGATGGAGGTGTTGGATGGTGAAGCGTAGCGTAGTTTTCCCGCCGGGTCGCCAGGCGCTGTATGACCGCAACCGCTATTCGCCGGCGCTGCGCTCGAACGGCTTCCTGTTCGTGTCCGGGCAGGTCGGCAGCCGCGAGGACGGCTCGCCCGAGCCGGAGCTGGGCGCGCAGGTCCGCCGTGCGTTCGACAATCTGAATGCGGTGCTGCGCGCGGCCGGCTGCGCGTTCGACGACGTCGTCGACGTGACGGTCTTCCTCGTCGATCCCGAAGCGACGTTCGAGCGGATCTGGGCGATCGTCCCCGAATACTGGGGAGATGCGCCGCATCCGACGCTGACCGCCGTCGGCGTGACCTGGCTGTACGGCTTCCAGTTCGAGATCAAGGTGATCGCGCGGCTGCCGGAGGCCGTCGACGGGTGAGGCCGTGCCCGCGTCGCGCGTCGGTGCGTTTCACGGCGCGACGCGCGGCTCCCGTTCATGCGCGCGATGCAGCAACGCGGCAAGCGGCCGGGAAGCGGGCAGCGTCGCTGCGCCGCGGCGGCGCGCGGCGATGCCGCGCGTCCACGCATTCATCACGACGGCGTTGGCCATCGACGGAAGGTCGGCCGGCGTCAGCGCGCGTGCGTGCTGCGCCACGCCAAGACGCGCCAAGACGCGCCAGTTGCCGGCGCGCGATTGGCATCGCGACGCCGCCGTCGCGCGTGCTATCGTGCCGGCTTTGCCACTGCACGACGTCCGGTTACGGGCGCGCCCCGCCGATGAGCCAGCCTGAAAACAACCTCGCCACCCTGTTGCGCACGATGCAGCCCGAACTGCATCAGGGTGCGTACGCCTTCGTGTCGTTGCCGCTCGATACGGAAGTGTCGTTATCCGAAGCGATCGCGACGTTCCGCGAAACGGAAGGGCTGACGGTCGTCCTCGACGAAGAGGCGGCCGCGCGTCGCGGCTGGCCCGTGCTGTTCCGCGCCGCATGGATCACGCTGACCGTGCATTCGGACCTGCAGGCCGTCGGACTCACGGCTGCGTTCGCGCATGCGCTCGGCGCGGCCGGCATCAGTTGCAACGTGATCGCGGCCGCGTATCACGACCACATCTTCGTGCCGTTCGACGAGCGCGCCCGCGCGATGGATGCGCTGACGGCGCTCCAGCGCGATGCGCAGGGCGGCTGACGGAGCGCCTCGCCCGATCGTCGGCGCGCAGGTGCGGCGCATCTGACACAGGCAAGAAAACGGGCCCGTCGCCGGGCCCGTCCATGCGCCGATGCGCGCCGACCATCGGCGCCCGCCGACTTATTTCGTCGCGCCGCCCTCGAACCACGCGGCGAGCTTCATGCGTTCGTCGTCGGTCATGTGCGTGACGTTGCCGATCGGCATCGCCTTCAGCCGCACGGCCTGCTCGTAGATGCGCTGCGCGTTCTTCGACACTTCATCGGGCGTATCGAACATCACGCCCGCGGGCGCGCTGCCCATCAGCGTCGGCTTGGCCGAGTGGCACTCGATGCAGCGCTGCTGCAGGATCGGCATGATGTCGTTGAGCGCGAGCTTCGGCGCGTTCGCGGCCTGCGCCTGCGGCGCGACCGGGCGCGGCGCCGTCCACACGAGGGCGACGAACATCAGCGCGATGCCGCCGAGCGGCAGATACCACAGTTGCTGGCCGCGATGGCGCATCACGAAGAACTGTCGAATCAGCGCGCCCGCCAGCATGATCAGCAGCAGCACGATCCAGTTGTACTGGTTCGTGTACGTCATCGCGTAGTGGTTCGACAGCATCGCGAACACGACAGGCAGCGTGAAGTAGGTGTTGTGCACCGAGCGCTGCTTGCCGCGCTTGCCGTAGATCGGGTTCGGCTCCTCGCCCTTGAGCATCTTGTCGACCATCTTGCGCTGGCCGGGAATGATCACGAAGAACACGTTCGCGGACATGATCGTCGCGAGCATCGCGCCGACGATCAGGTACGCGGCGCGGCCGGCGAAGATATGGCACGCGAGGTACGCGGCGGCGACCACGTAGAGGCCCACGCAGATCCCGAGCAGGCGGTCCTTGGTGCCGAGCAGCCGGCACAGCGAGTCGTAGACGATCCAGCCCGCCATCAGGAAGCCGAGCGCCGACGCGACGGCGACCACGGGCCCCATGTCGAGCACGTTCTTGTCGATCAGATAGGTGTTCGGCGCGAGCAGGTACAGCACGAAGAACAGCGAGAAGCCCGACATCCAGGTCGTATACGACGGCCATTTCGACCAGTGCAGGTCTTCCGGCATCTCGGGCGGCGCGACCGTGTACTTCTGCATGTTGTAGAACCCGCCGCCGTGGACGTGCCACAGCTCGCCGAACACGCCGCGCTTGCGCTGGTTCGGGTCGGTCGGCGGTTTCAGGCTGTTGTCGAGCGCGACGAAATAGAAGGACTCGCCGATCCACGCGATCGCGGTGATGACGTGCAGCCATCGCAGCGCGAGGTTCAGCCAGTCGGTGATGAAGCCTTCCATGAAACTCCTCCGGACTCAGATCGTTGTCTTGGTATGGGCAGCCGATGCGATGTCAGCTGCCGCGATAGGTGCTGTACGCCCACGGCGACACGAGCAGCGGGACGTGGTAGTGGGCGCCGGCGTCGGCGATGCCGAAGCGCAGCACGACGCGGTCGACGAAGCGGGGTTCGGGCACCGTCACGCCGAGCGACGCGAAATAGTCGCCCGCGTGGAACACGAGTTCGTATTCGCCGGCGGCGAACGCGTCGCCTTCGAGCAGGGGCGCGTCGCAGCGGCCGTCGTCGTTGGTCAGCACGGTCTTGAGCGCGCGGCGGGCCTCGCCGTCCAGCGCGTAGAGTTCCACCTTGAGCGCGGCGCCGGGGCGGCCGTGCGCCGTATCGAGTACGTGGGTAGTGAGCTTGCCCATTCGCAATTGTCCTTGTGTGAATGCGAGGTTCGGCGGCGGCTCGATCCCATGACTGTGCGGCGGATCGAGGCTCCACGTCACGTGGCTACATACCCGTCGGCGAAGATGAAACGAGCGCCGTGCGGGCATTGTAAAAAGGTTCTCCGCACCGAGACGGGTGCGATAGCAAAGATAATGCGCCGCGCATGAACGGCTGTCGACGCCGCGCCCGGCGCGGCGCGCGCCGGGTGGCGGGCGCGCATCGGCCGGTCGGCGCGGCGTACCATATCGAATCCGTGAAGCGCGGTATTCGGGCGCGCGTATTGTGCGCCGCGCGAGCTTGGGCGATGCTCCCGCCGTGCGCGTCGGCCCAGGGCCGACGTGCATCCCGAAGACGGCGAGCACGCCGGGTAACCGGGCCAGGGCGTTCGAACGGACGCGGGCGCCGGAGCGTGCCGCGACGCTGCGTTCGAACGGCTGTACGACCCTTCCCGGGAGCAACGCCCGGGGCAGACCGACGCGGAGAACGCATGAACCCAGAACAACCGGCCGGCGCATCCGAGCGCGCGCCGCGCCTTTCCCCATCCCGCCCGAAAACCCTGCTGGTCCGGCATGCCGACGTGCTCGTGACCATGGACGACGCGCGCCGCGAACTGCGCGACGCCGGGCTCTACATCGAGGACAACCGGATCGTCGCGGTCGGTCCGAGCGCCGAGCTGCCCGACACGGCCGACGAGGTGCTCGATCTGCGCGGGCATCTCGTGATCCCGGGGCTCGTGAACACGCACCACCACATGTACCAGAGCCTCACGCGCGCCGTTCCGGCCGCGCAGGACGCCGAGCTGTTCGGTTGGCTCACCAGCCTGTACCGGATCTGGGCGCACCTGACGCCCGAGATGATCGAGGTGTCGACGCTGACCGCGATGGCCGAGCTGCTGCAATCGGGCTGCACCACCTCGAGCGATCATCTGTACATCTACCCCAACGGCAGCCGGCTCGACGACAGCATCGGCGCCGCGCGGCGCATCGGCATGCGCTTTCACGCGAGCCGCGGCGCGATGAGCGTGGGCCGGCGCGACGGCGGCCTGCCGCCCGATTCGGTGGTCGAGCGCGAACCCGAGATCCTGCGCGACACGCAGCGCCTGATCGAGACCTATCACGATGCGGGCCGCTACGCGATGCTGCGCGTGGTGGTCGCGCCGTGCTCGCCGTTCTCGGTGAGCCGCGAGCTGATGCGCGACGCGGCGATGCTCGCGCGCGAATACGGCGTGTCGCTGCACACCCACCTCGCGGAGAACGTCAACGACATCGCGTACAGCCGGGAGAAGTTCGGGATGACGCCCGCCGAATACGCGGAGGATCTCGGCTGGGTCGGTCGCGATGTCTGGCACGCGCACTGCGTGCAGCTCGACGAGGCGGGGATCGACCTGTTCGCGCGCACGGGCACCGGGGTCGCGCACTGCCCGTGCTCGAACATGCGGCTCGCATCGGGCATCGCGCCGGTGCGCAAGATGCGGCTCGCGGGCGTGCCGGTCGGACTCGGCGTCGATGGTTCGGCGTCGAACGACGGCGCGCAGATGGTCGCGGAAGTGCGGCAGGCGCTGCTGTTGCAGCGGGTCGGCTTCGGTCCCGATGCGATGACCGCGCGCGAGGCGCTCGAAATCGCGACGCTCGGCGGCGCGAAGGTGCTGAACCGCGACGACATCGGCGCGCTGAAGCCGGGCATGGCGGCCGATTTCGCCGCGTTCGACCTGCGCCAGCCGCTGTTCGCGGGCGCGCTGCACGATCCGGTCGCGGCGCTCGTGTTCTGCGCGCCGTCGCAGGCGGCGTACACCGTGGTGAACGGGAGCGTGGTGGTGCGCGACGGGCGGCTCGCGACGCTCGATCTGCCGCCCGTCATCGAGCGGCACAACGCGCTCGCGCGCGCGCTGGTCGAGGCGTCGCGCTGATGCGTTGATGCGCTGCCGCGGCGGCTCCCGGCGCCGCCGCGGTCCACGCGCCGCGCGGCCGTTACGGCTCGATCAGCGTGCGGGTGGCCTCGGCCACGAGGCCGCGCAGCCAGCGTACTTCGTCGGAGTAGTGGCAGCGTTCGTGCCACAGCTGGTAGTACTGCATCGGCGGGAAGTCGAGCGGCGCGGGCACGACCGACAGCGGCAGGAATTTCGCGTAGTGGTCGGCGAACAGGCGCGTCGTCGTGAAGATCAGGTCGGACTTGACCAACACGTAGGGCGCGAGGTTGAAGTACGGCAGCGTGACGACCACGTGACGCTTCAGGCGTTCGCGCGCGAGATGCACGTCGATCGCGCCGCGCTGGCCGACGGAGTACGGCGTCGGCGCGAGATGCGGCGCGTTCAGGTACTGGTCGAGGGTCAGCCCGCCGCGCTTGGCGAACGGATGCGTGTTGCTCATCAGGCAGACGATCTGGTCGACGAACAGGTTCGACAGGTGCAACTGCTCGGGCGGCTCGGGCCAGTTGCCGACCACGATGTCGAGCTTGCCGTCCTCGAGCGCCAGCTCGTAGTCGAAGGCGGGGCCGAGCGAATGGAATTCGAGCGTCGCGTTCGGCGCGGCCTGGCGGAAGCGTTCGACCACGGTCGGCACGAACAGCACGTTCAGGTAGTCGGGACAACCGATCCGATAGCAGCGGATCGAGGTGGCCGGATCGAAATTGTGCTGCTGGAACTTGATGCGTTCGATCTCGCGCAGCGCGTTCTGCACCGGCTCGAGGAGCCGCAGCCCGTATTCGGTCGGCACCATGCCGGACTTGCCGCGCACCAGCAGCGGATCGCCCGTGATGTCGCGCAGGCGGCGCAGCGCGGCGCTGATCGCCGGCTGCGACTGATTCAGTTTGACGGCCGCGCGCGTGACGCTGCGCTCCATCAACAAGGTGTGCAAGACGCGCAAAAGATACGTGTCGATCGCCTCGCGTTGCTGACTCATGATTGCTCCATTTATATGTCCAGGCTGATCGAGGAGGGGGTGGGGTATATCGTTTTTAATATGGTCAGAAAAGAGCGTCAAGGGCGGCTTACCCTCGACGGGGTCGCGCGCGGGCGCGCCGGGCGGTGGCGCGGTGGCGTGGATGGGGCGTGACGGCGAACGGACGGGGCGCGCTCGCGCGCCGCGCTAGTCGTCGAGGCGCAGGCCGACCTTCAGCGTGACCTGCCAGTGCACGACGTCGCCGTTCTCGATGTGGCCGCGCGTGTCGGTCACTTCGAACCAGTGCAGGTTGTGCAGGGTTTTCGCGGCTTTGGTGATGGCGTTGCGGATCGCGTCGTCGCTCGACTGCCGCGACGAGCCGGTGAGTTCGATCAGCTTGTAGACGTGGTCGCTCATGATGCCTCCCGTTCGTTCCGGACGGCCCGATATCCGGTGGTGGCCGGGCGGGCCCTGTTTCAGTGATAGGTATGATGGGCGGCAAGTTCAACCAGGATTCGACATGGACGACATGGACGTGGGATTTTGCGGCCCGGGCCTGATGGGCGCGCCGATGATCCGCCATCTGCTGCGGGCGGGGCATCGGGTGTGGGTGTGGAACCGCACGCGGGAGAAGGCGGACGCGCTCGCGGCCGAGGGCGCGAGCGTGGTCGACACGCCGGCCGAGCTGGCCGGGTGCGCGCGGACCGTGCTGCTGTGCGTGCTCGACGCGCGTGCGGTCGGCGCCGTGACGTTCGGCCCGCAGGGTCTGCTGGCCGGCGATCCGGCTGCCCGGCAGTTGCGGCGGATCGTCGATCATTCGAGCATCGCGCCGGCCGCGACGCGCGACTACGCGGCGCGCGCGGCGGCGCTCGGCGTGGACTGGATCGACGCGCCGGTGTCGGGCGGCGTGCCGGGGGCGCAGGCGGGCACGCTGGCGGTGATGGCGGGCGGCGCGGCGGCCGAGGTCGACGCGGTGCGGCCGCTGCTCGGCGCCTACGCGGCGCGCGTCACGCACCTCGGCGAGGCGGGCGCGGGCCAGACCGCGAAGCTGTGCAACCAGGCGATCGTGACGGCGACCGTCACTGCGATCGCGGAAGCGGTCGGCCTCGCGCAGGCGAGCGGGATCGACGCAGCGCGGCTCGCGGAGGCGCTCGCGGGCGGCTGGGCGGACTCGGTGCTGCTGCAGACCTTCGTGCCGCGCATGACGGGCGCCGCCGCGCCGCCGCTGGGCGCGCTCAGCACGTTCCAGAAGGACGTCGAGGCGATCGCCGATGCGGCGCGCGAGACGGGGGCGGTGATGCCGGTGGCGGGCGCGGTGCAGCAGGTGCTGCGGCTCGGCGCGGCGCTCGGGCTGGCCGACGCGGACTTCGCTGCGCTGGCGCGGATCGTGCGGCCGCGGCCCTGACACGGGCGTGGGCGCGGGATGTGCGGGGCGGCGCCGGGCGTCGTGCGGAGAGGAGCGTGGCGCGGCGCTCGGGCTGGCCGTGACGGACTTCGCTGCGCGGGCCGAATCGTGCGGCTGCAGTCTTGATACGGGCGCGGGATGTGCGGGCGGTGCCGGGCGTCGTGCGGCGAGGATAGCGGCGCGGTGCTCCGGCTCGCCGATGCGGACTTCGCTGTGCTGAGGTGGATCGTGCGGCCGGAACCCTGACACGAATGGCGTACGTGCGGTTGGAGGTGGGCGTCGCGCAGCAAGCAAGGAGCGTGGCGCGGCGCTCGGGCTGGCCGACGCGGTTTCCGCCACACTGGCGCGGATCATGCAGCCGCTGTCCCGGGCGCTGGCGCGCGGCACATGCGATATGACACGGGCCGCTTGCGCGGCCCGTCAGGGGAAGGAGGTCAGCCCAGCGAACGAGGCGTGGTATCGCCGGCGTTCTGTCGGCCGATGCCGCTGCGCAGGCTCGCCTTCACGCCCGCACCAAATTCGGGCAGGATGCGCGCGCGGGCGCGGCTCGCGAACACCAGGAACCCGAAGCCGTTGGCCTCGTACCAGTAGCCGCCGTTCTCCAGGCCATCGATCGGCTGTTCGAGCGCATTCGCGATCGAGTCGATGCAGCGCTTGCGCAGCTCGGCGATCGCCGGGTACGGCGGCTGCGCGCCGCGCACGCTGCACAGCAGGACGTCAAGCCCCGGCAGCACGTGCGCGTACAGCACCGGCTCGTCCTGCGCGCGGGCGCGCGCGATTTTCGTGTCGAGTTGCGCGAACGGCTTCGCATGGCGCAGCACGGCGAGAAACGATTCCTGGCCGTCCGGCTGCGCCCGTCTGCGTTTTTTCGGGAAGGACATAAACACTCGCCTCAAAAACATTTGCAAGAAATGCGGCTTCCTCATGCGACCCACTCCCGGCTATGCGCGCCGCATGTCGATCTTTTATAGCATACGAAAATGCCGGCTTCACGAAGCCCGATGGCATCGGACCGCGCCACGCCCAGGAGATCGCCACAGCCAGCGCTATTGCGCCTGCACTGTCGTTTAGTCTCAATAATAGACCTGCTCGTGCCGCGCGTGCGACCGGTGTGCGCAAAAAAATGGGGCGTTACGTCATGCCGGCGGGCGGCGCGCCAAAAAACAAAGCCCGCGCGAGGCGGGCTTCGGAACGGAGCGGGGCGGGGCCGCGTCTCAGCGCTTGTTGAGCGCGTCGCGGATCTCGCGCAACAGCACCACGTCCTCGGGCGTCGCGGCGGGCGCGGCGTCGTCCGGCTTGCGCAGCTTGTTGATGAATTTGACCATCAGGAAAATGATGAAGGCCAGGATGATGAAGTTGATCAGCACCGTGATGAACGAGCCGTAGCCGAACGCCGCGACGCCGGCTGCCTGCAGGTCCTTGAACGAATCGGGATTACCCTTGAAGGTCGCCGGGATCTGGCCGAGCAGGATGAATTTGTTCGAGAAATCGAGGCCGCCGGTCAGCACGCCGATCACCGGCATGATCAGATCCTTCACGATGGAATCGACGATCTTCGAGAATGCGGCGCCGATGATCACGCCGATGGCGAGATCCATCACATTGCCCTTGACGGCAAATTCCTTGAATTCCTTGATGATGCTCATGTGCGGCGTTCTCCTGAGTGAGCAGAAAGAGGGAGCGCGGCCGTGATTCGTGACTGCGCGTCAATGGACGCCATCATAACGAACCCGATCCTTTATCGGTAGTCATCTTAAGAAGCTTGACAATACGGCGTCCCGGAACGAATCAAAAGAAAAATGGGCCATTGCTGGCCCATTTCGTCGTTCTAAGCGTCCGTTCAGCTGTTGCTGCTCCAGTCGTCGCTGCTGCCGAGGTCGACATCCCCGCCGCCGCCGCCGCCGCCCGAATCCCAGTTGCCGCCTTGGCCCATGTCGAAGCCGGGGTCGTCCGCGCGCCGGCCGGGCTCGTTGTTGACGATCACGTCCCGCTCGATCACGCGCTCGCGGCCGCCGGACATGGCCTCGCCGAGCAGCACGCCGGTCAGCAGGCCGCCCATGCCGCCGCCGAACCCGCCGCCCTGCTGCACCACCACGGGCGGCTGTTGCGGCGGCGGGTACGGCGCTTGCTGCGGCGCGCCCGCGAGCCGGTCGGCTTCCTGCGCGTAGACCGAGCCCGCGCCGCCGGCCGCCGGCGCGGCGGTCGCGGTCGGATCGGGTCGACCCTCGACGCGGGCCTTCAGGCTCGCGAACTGGCGTTCGAGTTCGTCGAGCTGGTAGGGCGGCACCGCGTTCTTGCCGTTCGACAGCGCCTCGACCAGCGTGCGCGCCTGGGTCTCGACGTTTTCGATCTCGCTGTTGAACGCCGCGGCGCCGGGCGCCGTCGACAGCCGCGCGTCGAGCTTGAGCGGCCGCACCTCGTTGAGCAGGTCGGTCGCGCGCTTGAGCTGCGCGCGGCGTTCGTCGTCGCCGCGCTGGTTGTCGGACGAGCGCGCGCGGCGCAGCGTCCAGCGCAGCACCAGCGCGACCGCGCCGATCAGCACCGCGAAGCCGATCCACATGCCGGTCGAGGGTTCATGCCTGGGCGCGGGGGCGGGCGCGAGCTGTTGCTGGCCGACCTGCGGCGGCAGCACCTGGCCGCCCGAGGTGGCCGAGCGGCGGGCCTGCGAGCCCAGGCGCTCGGCATCGGCGCGCACCTTGGCCTCGGTCCGCGCGAACTTCGCGGGATCGGTGAAGCGGATCTGCGGATCGAGCGATTTCGCGCGCTCGATCTGGACGAGCGCATCGGCCGGGCGACCCTCGTGATCGAGCACCTGGCCGTACAGGTAGCGTGCGCGCGCATTGTCCGGGTAGGCCGCGATGACCTGCGACAACTGCCCGTCGGCCTGCTGCCAGTTGCCCTGCGAGATGGATTGCTGGATCTGCTGCAGCGACGGCACGGCGGCGAACGCCGAGCCTGACGCGACGAGGAGGGCGAGACTCGCGGCTGCGAGAAGCTTTTTCATGATCGAACCGGGCCGGGGCCCGTCTCCTTGCAAGCGGCGCCGGGCGCGGCGCGCCGGCCATTGGGACAATGCGTTACTGGGCCGGCGTGTTCAGTTGCTTCTTCAGCGCCTCGAGGCGATCGTCGACCGACGGCCCCTTGCTGAGGGCCGCGAGCTTGTCGTCGAGCCCCTTGCCGCTCGCGGTGTCGGCCGAATTGAGGCGGGCGTCGGAACGGGCGTTCGACAGCGTGACCTTGTCCTCGAGCTTCTGGAAATCGCCCGACAGATCCTTGCCGCCGATGCCGCCGAGCGCGGTGGCCGCGACGTCCTTGGCCTGCGCGATCTCCTGCTTGGCCTGCAGGATGTTCGAGCGGGCGTTCAGGTCGTTGCGGCGCTGGCGCATGTCGGCGATCTGCGCCTTCAGCTTGTCGACCGACGGTTCGAGCGTCACGAGTTCGGCGCCGAGCGCATTGCGCTCCGCCTCGGCGTTCGCCTGCGCGCCGAGCGCCTCGCGCGCGAGCGCTTCGTCGCCGGATTGCAGCGCGCGCTTCGCGCCTTCCTCGTACTTGCGCGCCTTGTCGTCGGCCGCGTCGCGCTTGCTGCGCTGGGTGGCGACCTGCGCCTCGATCTCGATCAGCGAGTTTTCCGCGCGGCCGATGCTGTCGTCGAGCTCCCGCACGATCTGGCGTGCGTCGCGCGACGGATCCTGCACCGAATCGGCCGCATCGTTGAGCAGGCCTTTGAGCGTGCGCGAAATAGAGTCGAAGAGCGACATGAATACCTCCGTGGATGAATGGCAATGCGCGCGTCGGCATGGGCCGACGTCGGCGGATATTACACCACCGGTTCGCTTAAAACCCGCTTAAAAACGGGCCGGAAGAAGCGGGCCGGTGAGCGCCAGATAAGGACGGTTGCGTGAATTTCCAGTGGCGCGCCGCAGGCTTTTTTCACGGCGCGTTGCTTTCAATTCGAAAGCATTGCCCGCGCATCGCGCATTCCGCTTCCATCATAGGCGCGCGGCGCGCCGGGCGCGGCCGCGCGGCGTCGGGGCTAAGGATTTTTTACAAAAAATCGAGGAGGGGGCGGGGCGATTTCATTAAAATGCGCTGTTACGTCGCGGGAACGGATCACCGCATGCAGGGGTCTGTCGACGTGATACGCTTCACGGCGCTACGTTCAACGATCCACGCGCGGCTTTCTGCCCGCGCCCGAGGCGCGCGCCACGCGCCCGCCATTCCGACATGCCTATCATTAAACGACCGTCCTCTTCTCGCCCCACGAACGAACACCATTACTCGCTGCGACGGGCGCCGTCGGGCGCCTACTACACCGACGAAGATGACGACGATGCGCACGACGACCGGCGCGGGCGCGGCGGCCGTTCGTTCGGCTCGCGCGTCGCGCTGTGGTTCGCGGGCCTGTTCGCGATCGCCGCGGTGGTCGGCGCGCTGATCGTCGGCTACGCGCTGGTGGTGATGGCGCCGCAGCTGCCGTCGCTCGACGCGCTGACCAACTACCAGCCGAAGGTGCCGTTGCGCGTGTATACGGCGGACCACGTGCTGATCGGCGAATTCGGCGAGGAGCGGCGCAGCCTCGTGCGCTTCCAGGACATTCCCGACGTGATGAAGAAGGCGGTGCTCGCGATCGAGGACTACCGTTTCTACGATCACGGCGGCGTCGATTTCCTCGGCATCCTGCGCGCGGGCGTGGCCGACCTGATGCACGGCGGCGCGCGCCAGGGCGCGAGCACGATCACGATGCAGGTCGCGCGCAACTTCTTCCTGTCGAGCGAGAAGACCTACACGCGCAAGATCTACGAAATGCTGCTCGCGTACAAGATCGAGAAGGCGCTGACGAAGGACCAGATCCTCGAGCTGTACATGAATCAGATCTACCTCGGCCAGCGCGCGTACGGCTTCGCGGCCGCCGCGCGCGTGTACTTCGGCAAGGACTTGAAGGACATCACGCTGGCCGAGGCGGCGATGCTCGCCGGGCTGCCGAAGGCGCCGTCCGCGTACAACCCGGTGGTCAATCCGAAGCGCGCGAAGGTGCGCCAGGAATACATCCTGAAGCGCATGCTCGAGATCGGCTACATCACGCAGCCGCAGTACGACGCGGCGCTCAAGGAGGAGCTTCATACGCGCACGCCGGGCAACCAGTACGCGGTGCACGGCGAGTACATCTCGGAGATGGTGCGCCAGATGATGTACGCGCAGTACAAGGACGAGACCTATACGCGCGGGCTGACCGTGACGACGACGGTCAACGCGGCCGACCAGGAAGCGGCCTACCAGGCGGTGCGGCGCGGCATCATGGATTACGAGCGCCGGCACGGCTATCGCGGGCCGGAAGGCTTCGTCGCGCTGGCGCAGCCGGGCGACGACCGCGACGAGGCGATCGACGATGCGCTCGCCGATCACCCGGACAACGGCGACCTGCAATCGGCCGTGGTGCTGAGCGCCGCGCCGAACGCGGTGCAGGTGCAGTTCGTCGGCGGCGCGACCACGGCGATCGGCGGCGCGGGCCTGCGCTTCGTCGCGGCGGGGCTGAGCCCGCGCGCGTCGGATGCGCTGCGCATCAAGCCCGGTTCGATCGTGCGCGTGATGAAGGACGCGAAGGACGCATGGCAGATCGTGCAGCTGCCGCAGGTCGAGGGCGCGCTTGTCGCGATCGCGCCGCAGGACGGCGCGATCCGCTCGCTGGTGGGCGGCTTCGACTTCAACAAGAACAAGTTCAACCACGTCACGCAGGCGTGGCGGCAGCCGGGTTCGTCGTTCAAGCCGTTCATCTACTCGGCGTCGCTCGAAAAGGGCCTCGGGCCGGCCACGATCATCAACGACGCGCCGCTGTACTTCCCGCCGAGCGTGCCGGGCGGCACCGCGTGGGAGCCGAAGGACGACGACCAGCCGGACGGCCCGATGCCGATGCGCACCGCGCTGCAACGTTCGAAGAACCTCGTGTCGATCCGGATTCTCGCGTCGATCGGCACGCAGTACGCGCAGGACTACGTGACGCAGCGCTTCGGCTTCGATCCGGCGAAGACGCCGCCGTACCTGCCGATGGCGCTCGGCGCGGGGCTCGTCACGCCGCTGCAGCTGGCGACGGGCTACGCGGTGTTCGCGAACGGCGGCTACAAGGTCGATCCGTACCTGATCGCGGAAGTCGACGACGCGCGCGGCCAGGCGCTGCAGAAGGCGCAGCCGCTGGTGGCGGGCAGCAACGCGCAGCGCACCGTCGAGGCGCGCAACGCATACGTGATGAACAGCCTGCTGCACACGGTCGCGACGGCCGGCACCGGGGCGGGCACGAACGCGCTCGGCCGCGGCGACCTGCAAGGCAAGACCGGTACCACCAACGACGCGAAAGACGGCTGGTTCGCCGGCTATCAGTCGTCGCTCGTCGCGGTCGCGTGGATGGGCTTCGACCAGCCGAAGAGCCTCGGCAGCCGTGAATTCGGCGCGCAGCTGGCGCTGCCGATCTGGGTCAACTACATGCGCACAGCGCTCAAGGGCGTGCCCGAGCAGCAGATGCCGATGCCCGACGGCCTGACGACGCTCGACGGCGAGCTTTACTACGCCGATCGCACGCCGGGCAACGGCTTCGTCGCGAGCGTGGACATCAATCCGGCGGCGAACCCGATGAGTGCGAACGACGCGCTCGGCGCGGCGGGTGCGGCGGGCCTCACGCCGCCGCCCGTGACGCAGCAGGAGAAGCAGCAGATCATGGATATGTTCGAGAGCAACAAGCCATGATGGGTTGAGCGCGCGCCTCGCCGGGCGCGCGTCGCGACTTCGAAGGGCGCCCGTGGGCGCCCTTCGTCGTTTGCGGCCGGCTTGCGGGCGGCGGGGTCGTTGAGGAAATGCTGAGGAACCTTGGGGCGCGCGTCGCCGCGCAGGACACTGGGCGCTTTTTTGCACGGGGCGGCGCGCGCCGTCTCCGTCCGAGGAGCCTTGAACCATGTCAGCTGTCATGCCGCCCGTCCGCATGCCGCCCGCGCCGCGCCACCGGTACGACGCGCTGTCGCGCGCCTTGCACTGGATTTTCGCCGCCGTGATCTTCTACACGATGGCGGCCGGATTCTCATTGCACGTCATCGAGCATCCCGCGCTCTGGAAGTTCGTGTCGACGCTCAACATGTCGCTTGCGTCGTGCCTGATCGCGCTGTTTCCGATCCGCTTCCTCTGGTCTTTCTTCCGCGAGGCGCCGGCCGAGCTCGACGCGATCCCGGCTCCGCAGCGCGCGATCGCGCACGTGGTGCATGCGTTGATCTATGCGCTCGTCGCCTTCGTGCTGTTTAGCGGCTTCGTGATGGTGCCCGACGGCTACTGGCTGTTCGGGCTGCTGTATATCCGCACGCCGTATGCGGCGGGCCCCATCACCGAGCACTGGTTCGTATTGCACAAGATCGCCTGCTACACGCTGATGGCGCTGGTCGCGCTGCATGTCGGCGCGGCGCTCAAGCATCACTTCATCTCACGCAACGGCGTGCTGAAACGCATGCTGTGAGGCCGTGCGCGGTCAGAACGACGCGCAGGTCGGCGCGAGCAGCAGGCCGACCGACTCCTGCTTGAATTGCACGATGTACGCGCGGCGGATCTCGGCGAGACGCGTGTGCGTGGCAGCCGTGTCGGGTGCGATCACGCGGATCACGAAGCTGTCCTCGCGCGTGATGCCGCCGCTCGCGCGGTCGCGCCACTGGCCATGCGTATCCCAGTAGGTGAGCCCGTCCGGAAAGCGCGGCGTGACGACGTCCGCGAGGAACGCCGCGCGTTCGGCGTCACTGACGGGGCCGCGCCCGGCGATGTCGCGGCCGAACAGCAGTTCGGCTTGCAGCGCCTGGCTGCCGCCGGCCTGCGCGCAGGCCGTGGACGAGGTCATGCCCGGGGCGGGTTGGCCGAAGCGGGCCGCGCAGCCGGAGAGCAGGAAGATGCAGAGCACGAGGCCGGGCAGTCGGGTGGACATGATGGCGATCCGAGGCGGGAGGAAGCCGGCGGCGCGCGTTGCGCGACGCGGTTCGTGAGTGTGGCATCGATGGCGAGGCCTTCCAAGCATGCTGTATTGCCGGGCAGTGCGCCGTCGCGGTGGCAGTTGCGTAAAACGTCGCGCGTTCAATGACTTGGGCGCTTGTTCCTTGGCTTATCAACAAGGCTGTCAACACAATCTGTGCATAACTGCGCAGGCGTTCCGGCAGCTCCCGCGCATCGCGGCATGCATGATCGTCCTCCTCGCGGCCGTCGAGACGCGCCTGGGGTGCGGCGAAGAGAAACGTTTTCACGCGCCTCGATGCGCTCGACGTTCGCCTCGCTTCGCCGCGCGTCGCGATCGCGACGGATCTCATGCGCCGGCGGGTCGCCCGCCATGCGGTCGGCCCCGGGTCCGATATATCGGTGTGCTTGATTTCGAGCGCAAGGCAATCCCGCATGCGCGCCGTCTTTGCACGCATGCCGAGGCAATGAAGCAAAACGTTGCGCATTCAAGCGCTTGCGCGTTTCTCCGGGCGGTTATCAACAGGGCTGTCAACACAAAATGTGCATAACTCGGGTTGCCGGGCGGAGCCGTCGTCACCTGGCCGTTGTTTCTCCGAACCCGCGAACGACACGCTGTTTGGCATCGGCGGACGCGCGCTGAAGCCGTCAAACCCGGCGCAATCGTTGCGGAGACGCGGCGCGCGCGCGGTCGCGCCACCCTGCGCACCAGGTGGCATGAAGCGAGGCGGATCAAGGACTTGGCGCGGCTGCCCCAGGCTTATCAACAGGACTTTCAACAGAAACTGGGGATAACCGACGTGCTTCGCGTCATGCCGCCACGCGCCGGACCGATACCGCGTCGTGCCGGCCGAAGCCGACGCCGAGCAGCACGAGCAAGGCGAGGAGTCCGATCCACAGTGCGCCGAGCGGCACGCCGACTTCGGCCTGCTGCTCGATCACGATGCGCTGATAGCCGAGCCCGTTGGCCCAGATCAGCAGCGCGCCGCACAGCAGCGACAGCATCAGCCGCCGGGCCGTTCCGCCGCGCGTGAAGCGCGCGTAGGCGCGGCCGAACTCCGAGCCGATGAAGAAGGCGAAGACGAGGGTGAGCGCGATGTAGCTCCACGGATGGTCGAGCCATTCGCGCCCGGGCGGGGTGTGGCGCAGGTTCCAGAACGCGGCGCCCAGCGTGCCGGCTTGCAGCGCCCAGATCGTGACGGACAGCCATCGAGTCATGCGAGCTCCATTCGGGCGCGGCGCCGGACGGGCCGGGACCGCTTTTGCGGCGCGATGGAAAAGGGGCGGTGGTTCAACAGCTTAGCGAGCTTGTCAGGCGCTTGTCCACATGCTCTTCAACGGAATCCGGGGATAAGCGCGGGGGTTCAGCGTTGCAGGCGCGCATGTTCGAGATGCGTCGCGAGCGTGACGGGATCGGTGTTGGTGCCCGACAGCAGCACGCCGACCCGCTTGCCCTGCAGCGTCTCGCGCAGCGGGCCGAGCAGCGCGGCCGTGGCCGCCGCGCAGGCCGGCTCGACGGCGACCTTCAGATAGGTGAACAGGAACAGCATCGCCGCGCGCAGCGCATCGTCCGAGACCGTGACGAGCCGGTCGATGTGCCGCCGGCACAGCTCGTAGCTGTATTCCTCGGTGTGCGGCGCGGTCAGCGAATCGGCGATGGTCCGCATCGGGCCGATCTTCACGGTGTGGTTCGCCGCGAAGCTGCGGCTCATCACGTCCGCGCCCTCGGGCTCGACGCCGTACACATGGACGCGCGGATTCGCGAGGCGCAGCGCGGTCGACACGCCGGCCGCGAGGCCGCCGCCGCCGATCGGGAGGATCACCGCATCGAGATCGGGCGTTTGCGTCGCCCATTCGTAGCCGAGCGTCGCGGTACCGAGGATCGTGTGATAGCCGCTGAACGGATGCACGAAGAAGCGGCCTTCCTCGGCCTCGATGCGGCGCACCGCGTCGAAGGCCTCGTCGGGCGCGCCCGCCATCACGACGTCCGCGCCGTACTGGCGGCACAGCGCGATGCGGGCGGGATTCGAGCCGTAGAACATCACCACCTTCGCGCTGCAGCCGAGCCGCATCGCGGCGTAGGCGACCGCGGCCGCATGATTGCCGGCCGACACGCAGGTCACGCCGGCGCTGCGCCGGCTCTCGTCGAGCGCGAGCAGGTTGGTGAACGCGCCGCGCGCCTTGAAGCTGCCGCTCGCCTGCAGCAGCTCGAACTTGAAGTTCACGTGGGTGTTGTCGAGCGCCGGCAGGCCGGTGCGCTCGAATACCGGCGTGCGCGTCACCCACGGCGTGAGCGCGAAGTGCTGCGCGGCAATTTCGTCGAGCGTCGGGATCGGCTCGCCGTTGATCGTCAAATGAGCGTTGCTCTGTTGTGAAGTCGGCATGGCCTTGCGCGGTGGGTGACGAGAGCGCCGGTCGCCCGGCGCGGCAGTGCGTCCGTCGTCGCGGAATCAGACGAGCGTCATGCTGTGGATGAACTTGCGCAGAAAGCGCTCGCATGCGTCGAGCTGATCAAGCGATACGTATTCATTCGGCTTGTGCGCCTGCTCGATGTCGCCGGGCCCGCACACGACGCTCGGAATGCCCGCGAGCGCGAACAGCCCGGCCTCGGTGCCGTAGGCGACCTTGCGCTTGTCCTGGTCGCCCGTCAGCGCGCGCACCAGTTCGGTGATCGCGGCCTGCTCGGTCGAATCGAGCCCCGGCGCGGCGGCGATCTTCGTGAACTCGATCGCGGCGTTCGGGTGTTCCTGCTGCATCCGCGGCAGCAGCGTCTCGCGCGCATAAGCGTCGATGCGCGCGAAGATCCGGTCCGGGTCGAGCGTCGGCAGATTGCGGAACTCGAACGAGAACCGGCATTCGGCCGGCACGGTGTTGATCGCGTTGCCGCCCTGGATCAGGCTCGTCTGCGCGGTCGTGAACGGCACGTCGTACAGCGCGTCGAACGGGCCCTCGGCGCGGAACTGGTCGGCGATGTCGCGGATGTGGCAGATGAGCCGCGCCGCGTACTCGATCGCGTTCAGGCCCTTCGGCGTCAGCGACGAGTGCGCCGCGTGGCCGCGCACGCAGCAGCGGTAGGCGTTGATGCCCTTGTGCGCGATGATCGGCCGCATGCTGCTCGGCTCGCCGACGATGCAGCCGCTCGGTTTGAGACCGCGCTTTTGCAGGTCGGCGATCAGGAGCGGGGCGCCCACGCAGCCGACCTCCTCGTCGTAGGACAGCGCGAAATGGATCGGCTTCGCGAGCCGCGCCGACTGCATCTCCGGCAGCAGCGCGAGCGCCGTGCCGATGAAGCCTTTCATGTCGCAGGTGCCGCGGCCGTACAGCTTGCCGTCGCGGATCTCCGGGCGGAACGGGTCGCTGTCCCACGACTGGCCGTCGACCGGCACCACGTCGGTGTGGCCGGACAGCACGATGCCGCCGTCGGTCGAGCCGTCATGCGCGGGCACGGTCGCGAACAGGTTGGCCCAGCCTTCGCGCGCATCGTGGGTGAGCGTCGAGGCGATGCCGCGCGCGGCGAGCGCATCGCGCACCATCTCGATCAGGCCGAGGTTCGGCACGCGGCTCGTCGTGTCGATCGACACGAGGCGTTCGACCCAGGGCAGGCTGATGCGCGAGGAAGGGGAGGTGGGCGGAGCAGCGGACGGGGCCGTTGCGTCGAGGGTGGACATGGCGAGACTCCGGCTGATCAATCCAAAAATCATACTCAAAAACACCGCGGCCCGCTTCAGCGGGCCGCGGTGCAGCGCAACATTTTTGGTGCGCCGATGTGCCGGCCGTCGGGCTAGCGGCTCGCCGCCGCGCGCTGCGCGACCGGCTGGCCGAGCGCGCGCAGCGTTTCCTTGACGGTCGACACGCGGATCGCGAGGTCGGGCGTGCGCGTCTCGATGCGCAGCCGGTCCTGGCCGGCGAGCTTCACGTGGCGGTGCTTCTGGACCATGTCGATGATGCGCATCGGGTCGATCGGCGGATTCGGGATGAACTGCAGCCCGATCGCGGCCTCGCTCGCATCGATCTTGACGATCCCGAGCGGCTTCGCGGCGAGCCGCAGGCGGTGTGTCTCGACGAGCGCGTGCGCGGGCGGCGGCAGCTTGCCGAAGCGGTCGATCAGTTCCTCCTGGATGCCGTCGATCGCATCGCCGTGCTCGCAGTTCGCGAGCCGCTTGTACAGCGACAGGCGTTCCTGCACGTCGCCGCAATAGTCGGCGGGCAGGATCGCGGGCGCGTGCAGGTTGATCTCGGTGGTCGCGGCGAGCGGCGCGTTGAGGTCGGGCTCCTTGCCGTTCTTGAGCGCCTTCACCGCGTCGTTGAGCATCTCCGTGTACAGCTGGAAGCCGATCTCGTGGATCTCGCCCGACTGTTTGTCGCCGAGCACCTCGCCCGTGCCGCGGATCTCGAGGTCGTGCATCGCGAGATAGAAGCCGGAGCCCAGCTCCTCCATCTGCTGGATCGCTTCGAGCCGGCGCTGCGCCTGCTTGGTCAGCGCCTGCGGATCGTGCACCAGCAGGTACGCGTAGGCCTGGTGGTGCGAGCGGCCGACCCGGCCGCGCAACTGGTGCAGCTGCGCGAGGCCGAACTTGTCCGCGCGGTGCATCAGGATGGTGTTGGCGCTCGGCACGTCGATGCCGGTCTCGATGATGGTGGTGCACAGCAGCACGTTGGCGCGCTGCGCGACGAAGTCGCGCATCACGCGCTCCAGCTCGCGCTCGTGCATCTGGCCGTGCGCGATCACGATGCGCGCCTCGGGCACCAGCGCCTCGAGCATCGACTTGCGGTTCTCGATCGTCTCGACCTCGTTGTGCAGGAAGTACACCTGGCCGCCGCGCTTCAGCTCGCGCAGCATCGCCTCGCGGATCACGCTGTCCTCCTCGCGGCGCACGAAGGTCTTGATCGCGAGCCGCTTCTGCGGCGCGGTGGCGATCACCGAGAAGTCGCGCAGGCCCTCGAGCGCCATCCCGAGCGTGCGCGGGATCGGCGTCGCGGTCAGCGTGAGCACGTCGACCTCCGCGCGCAGCGCCTTGAGCGCTTCCTTCTGGCGCACGCCGAAACGGTGTTCCTCGTCGATGATCACGAGGCCGAGCCGCTTGAACTGCACGTCGGACGACAGCAGCTTGTGCGTGCCGATCACGATGTCGACGCTGCCCTCGTTGATCTGCGCGATCGCCGCGTTCACTTCCTTGGTGGACTTGAAGCGCGACAGCTCGGCGATCCGCACGGGCCAGTCCGCGAAGCGGTCGATGAAGGTCTGCGTGTGCTGCTCGGCGAGCAGGGTGGTCGGCGACAGCAGCGCGACCTGCTTGCCGCCCATCACCGCGATGAAGGCCGCGCGCAGCGCGACCTCGGTCTTGCCGAAGCCGACGTCGCCGCACACGAGCCGGTCCATCGGCTTGCCGCTCGTCATGTCGCCGATCACCGCGGCGATCGCGGCGGCCTGATCGGGCGTTTCCTCGAAACCGAAGCTTTCCGCGAACTTCACGTAGTCGCGCGGCTCGAGCGCGAACGCGTGGCCCTCGCGCGCCGCGCGCCGCGCGTACAGGTTCAGCAGCTCGGCCGCGGTGTCGCGGATCTGCTGGGCGGCACGGCGCTTGGCGCGCTCCCACTGGCCGGAGCCGAGCGCGTGCAGCGGCGCGCTGTCGGGATCCGCGCCGCTGTAGCGCGAGATCACGTGCAATTGCGCGACGGGGACGTAGAGCTTGCTGTCGCCCGAGTATTCGAGGTGCAGGAACTCGGTCTCGCCTTCGCCGAGATCCATCGACACGAGCCCCATGTAGCGGCCGATGCCGTGCTGCGCGTGCACGACCGGATCGCCGATCTTGAGTTCGGACAGGTCGCGCACCATCGCGTCGACGTTGCTCGCCTGTTCCTGGCGCCGCCGTCCGGCGCGCCGGCCGAGCGCGCCGTACAGCTCGGTCTCGGTGATGATCGCGTAGCCTTCGCCGGGAATCGCGAAGCCGTTCGCGAGCGGGGCGACGCCGAGCGCGAAGCGCGCGTCGCTCGCGAGCCACGCGGCGAAGCTGTCGGTCGAGCCCGCGCGCAGATGATGCTCGGCGAGCAGTTGCGCGATGGTCTCGCGACGGCCGGCCGACTCGACGGTGAACAGCACGCGGTTCGGCGTCGTGTCGAGGTAGCTGCGCAGCGTCGCGAGCGGATCGTCCGCATGGCGGTCGAGCGCGAGCGGCGGCAGCGGCGTCGCCCAGCCGCCCGCCGGCTGGGCGGTCAGCACCACGCGCGCGAACGGCTTGGCCAGCGTGTAGAAGTCGTCGTCGCTGAGGAACAGCCGGCGCGGCTCCAGGATCGGCCGCTCGCGATCGTGCGACAGGAAGTTGTAGCGCTGCTTCGTCTCGGCGGTGAAGCGCTTGATCGCGACGTCGAGATCGCCGCAGAACACGAGCTGCGCATGTTCCGGCAGGTAGTGGAACAGCGTGGCCGTGTCCTCGAAGAACAGCGGCAGGTAGTATTCGATGCCCGCCGACGGCACGCCGTTGCCGATGTCCTTGTAGGTCGGCGCGCGGCTCGGGTCGCCCTCGAAGGTTTCGCGCCAGCGGCTGCGGAACGCGGTGCGCGCGGCCTCGTCGAACGGGAACTCGCGCCCCGGCAGCAGCCGCACGTCGCGGACCGGATACAGGCTGCGCTGGGTGTCCGGATCGAACGCGCGGATCGAGTCGACCTGATCGTCGAACAGGTCGATCCGGTACGGCAGCGGCGAGCCCATCGGATACAGGTCGATCAGCGAGCCGCGCACGCAATACTCGCCGGGTCGCATCACCTGGCTCACGTGCTCGTAGCCGGCCAGCGTCAGCTGAGCCTTCAGGCGCGCCTCGTCGAGCCGCTCGCCCTGCGCGAACGCGAACGTGTAGGCGGCCATGAACGAAGCGGGCGCCATCCGGTACAGCGCGGTGGTGGCGGGCGCGAGCAGGATGTCGCAGCGCCCCTCGCCGAGGTCGTGCAGCGTCGCGAGCCGCTCCGACACCAGGTCCTGGTGCGGCGAGAAGGTGTCGTAGGGCAGGGTTTCCCAGTCGGGCAGCAGCCGCACGCGCGCGTCGGGCGCGAAATAGCGCAATTCGTGCGCGAGCCGCTGCGCGTCGACGGCGCTCGCGCAGATCACCGCGAGCAGCGGAACCTGCTCGCGGTGGGCGGCGTGGTAGCGGGCGATCGCGAGCGCGTCGGCGGAGCCGTGCGCGCCGTCGAACACGAAACGCTGGCCCGGCTTGACGAGGGCGACGGGAGACGGCTGGGGAGAGGCGTTGTCTGGCATAGAAGGCGGCTGGGTTGCGGGGCCCGGGGGGCGGCGGTCGTGCGGCGGGCCGGCCAGGGCGAAAGACCTATTATAAAATCCGTCCTTCAATTTAATCTTATCGGCGTTCGCTTCCGTGACTCCCCGACTTTTCGCCCTGATTCCCTGCGCCGGCACCGGCAGCCGCTCCGGCTCGGCGCTGCCGAAGCAGTACCGCACGCTCGCGGGCCGCGCGCTGCTGCATTACACGCTCGCCGCGTTCGACGCGTGCAGCGAGTTCGCGCAGACGCTCGTCGTGATTTCGCCCGACGACACCCATTTCGACGCGCGCCGCTTCGCCGGCCTGCGCTTCGCGGTGCGCCGCTGCGGCGGCGCGTCGCGCCAGGCGTCGGTGCTGAACGGCCTGCTGGAGCTGGCCGACTACGGCGCGACCGATGCCGACTGGGTGCTCGTGCACGACGCCGCGCGCCCCGGCATCACGCCGGCGCTGATCCGCGCGCTGATCGGCGCGCTCAAGACCGACCCGGTGGGCGGAATTCTCGCGCTGCCGGTCGCGGACACGCTCAAGCGCGTGCCGGCGGCCGGCGACGCGATCGCGCGCACCGAGTCGCGCGACGGCCTGTGGCAGGCGCAGACGCCGCAGATGTTCCGGATCGGCATGCTCCGCGACGCGATCCTGGCCGCGCAGCGCGACGGCCATGACCTGACCGACGAGGCCAGCGCGATCGAATGGGCGGGCCGCACGCCGCGCGTCGTGCAGGGCAGCCTGCGCAACTTCAAAGTCACCTACCCGGAAGATTTCGCGCTCGCCGAGGCCATCCTCGCCGCGCCCGCCAACGCTTCCTGACTCACGCTTTCCTCACACGCATATCGGATTACGCATGGATTTCAGAATCGGACAAGGCTACGACGTTCACCAACTGGTGCCCGGGCGGCCGCTGATCATCGGCGGCGTGACGATCCCGTACGAGCGCGGCCTGCTCGGTCACTCGGACGCCGACGTGCTGCTGCACGCGATCACCGACGCGCTGTTCGGCGCCGCGGCGCTCGGCGACATCGGCCGGCACTTCTCGGATACGGACGCCGCCTTCAAGGGCGCGGACAGCCGCGTGCTGCTGCGCGCCTGCGCCGAGCGCATCGCGCAGGCGGGTTTCACGATCCAGAACGTCGACAGCACGGTGATCGCGCAGGCGCCGAAGCTCGCCCCGCATATCGAGGGCATGCGCGCGAACATCGCGGCGGACCTCGGGCTGCCGCTCGAACGGGTCAACGTGAAGGCGAAGACCAACGAGAAGCTCGGCTACCTCGGCCGGGGCGAGGGCATCGAGGCGCAGGCGGCCGCGCTGCTCGTGCGCCGCGCGCACTGAGGCGCCGACGCGGATCGGGCCGGTCGCGTCCCGACGAAAAAACGCCACGCATCGCGCGTGGCGTTTCTCATGGCGCTAGGGCGACGCGCTTACTTGCCTTCGGCGGCGAGCACCTGCGCGGCGGCGTTGATCACCGACGCGATGCGGCCGACGTCGCGCAGCTGCGTGACGGTCATGCCTTGTTCGTTCTTCAGCAGCGCGTAGTGTGACTTCACGCAGAAGTGGCACTTGCCGACGATCGATGCGGCGAGCGCATACATCTCGAACTTGCGCTTGTCGACGCCGCCGTGCGAAGCGTACGCGCCCATCCGCAATTCGGCGCGCTGGGTCTTCAGGTCCGCGTCGTCGGCCATTTCTACGTACGGATACCAGGCGTTGTTCATCCCCATCAGCGCCGCGGCGGTGAGCGCCGCGTTGGTTTCCTCGGGCGACAGCACGCCGGCCGAACGGATCGCGTTGACGAGCGTCGTGCTCTTCGCGGCGAACGCGGCGGCGAGCGCCACGCCGACCGAGTCGGCGCCTTCGAGTGACGAACGGGAAATCGTGCCGTCGAGGTTCAGGCGGATGTCCTTCGCGTAGTCGGGGATAAGCGACTTAATCGAATCGATGAATTCCATTGATATCTCCTATGGGTGGGCCGTTAAAAAAGCCCGCGGGCGTCACGTTCGCCGCGGGCTTCACGCATCGGGCGCTTACAGCGTTGCGCCGCCGACGGTGCGGTTGCACGGGCACAGTTCGTCCGTTTGCAGGCCGTCGAGGATACGCAGGATTTCGTCCGGGTTACGGCCGACGTTCAGGTTGTTGACCGAGACGTGCTGGATCGTGTTGTCCGGGTCGACGATGAAGGTCGCGCGCAGTGCAACGCCGGCTTCCTGGTCGCGCACGCCGAGCTGGTCGATCAGCTCGCCCTTGACGTCGCCGAACGCGTAGTGGTTCAGCTTGTCGAGGTCCTTGTGCTCACGGCGCCATGCGAGCTTCACGAATTCGTTGTCCGAGCTGCCGCCGAGCAGGATGGCGTCGCGCTCTTCGAATTGCTTCGTCAGCTTCGCGAATTCGACGATTTCGGTCGGGCACACGAACGTGAAATCCTTCGGGTAGAAGTAAATGATCTTCCACTTGCCCGGGAACGAGGCTTCGGTGATCGTTTCGAAGGCCGATTGACCGTTTTCTTCGTGGTGGTTGAAGCCCGGCTTCGCGGCCACAACGGTAAATGCTTCGAGTTTATCGCCGACGGTTTTCATGCGGATGCTCCTGTTATGAGGTAGGAAGAACTGCTGGGTCAAAGCTACTTCGTTGCTGCAACATTTCAATGACAGCGTCGGGACCCACTATAACTCTATTAAATAATTCTTTCAATAGATTTTAACTAACAAAGCCGATAGTCATTTTCAACCGCGTCGATAGCCCAGGCCGGGTGGGGCCGGGCGGTCGGTTGCGTCATGCGGTCGCACGGCCGCCGCGGCCGCTGGGGAATTCGAGCGTGACGTCGAGGCCGGCGTCCGGCGTGCGGTTGCGCAGCCGCAGCGTGCCGCGATAGCGGCCGACGAGCCGCAGCACGATCGCCATGCCGAGCCCGGTGCCGTCCGCCTTGCTGCGCGAGGTGTCGACGCGATAGAAGGGCCGCATCACGAGCGCCAGCTGGTCCTCGGGAATGCCGGGGCCCTCGTCGCGCACCGCGAGTTCGACCCGCGCGTGCGTTACGCGGGTTTCGAGCGTGATGTGCGCGATGCCGTCCGCGCGGCTCTGGCCGTACTTGCGCGCGTTCTCGACGAGGTTGCCGAGCACGCGGCGCATGTCGGTCTCGTCCGCCTCGATCACGGCGGCGGGCGCGAGATGAGTGGTGATGCGCACGCCGTCCTCGTTCGCGAGCCGCGCGGCGACCTCGTAGGCGATCAGCGACAGGTCGACGGGTTCCGGCGTGCGTTGCGCGGGGCGCGCGTAATCGATGAAGGCCGCGATGATCCGGTCCATCTGCTCGATGTCGTCGACCATCGCGTCCTTGGTCGCCTGGTCGGACGGACTCATTTCGGTTTCGAGCCGCAGGCGCGCGAGCGGCGTGCGCAGATCGTGCGAGATGCCGGCCAGCATCAGCGCGCGATCGGCTTCCAGCTGTTCGAGATCGCGCACCATCTGGTTGAAGCTGCGGTTGGTCTCGGCCGCGACCCCCATCCCGCGCTCGGGCAGCGCCTCCGGGATCTGCCCCGAGCCGAGCTTGCGCGCGGCGCTCGCGAGCCGGGCGAACGGCTGGTTCACGATGCTCGTGATGAACGCCGCGCCGAACAGCGACAGCGCGAGCGCGAACAGGCCCCAGCCCGCCCATTGCAGGCCGGTGACGGTATCGAGCTGATCGCGGTCGAGCGCGACCCAATAATCGTCATCGTCGATCTTGAAGCTGATCCACACGCCGGGGATGTCGTTGACCGATTGCGCGATCACGGTATCGTCGCCGAGGCGGCTGCGGATGTCGTGCTCGATCAGGCGGTTCAGCGATTCGTCGGGCTGCAGCTTGAACTTGTCGGTTTTTTCGCGCGGATAGACGCGCACCCCTTCGTTGCTCTCCAGGTCCTGCAGGAGCGCGCGGCGCAGATCGGGATCGGAGTAGAGCAGCGCGGTGCGCGTGAGCTTGACGACCGCGACGAGCTGCAGCGCGACGCGCTGCGCGCGCGGTTCGCGCTCGATCACGCGGAAGCTCTGGAACCACGCGGCGAGGCTGACCGCGATCAGCAGCGCGATCAGGAAGAAGGTGCGCCAGAACAGCCCGCCGAACACGAGCGTCAGAAGGCGCCGGACAATACGCATGGGTCGGGCGGGCGAACAGGGCGGGCGTATGCGCGGATCAGGCCGCGCCGTCGGGGATGAACACGTAGCCGAGGCCCCACACCGTCTGGATGAAGCGCGGGCTGCCCGGATCCGGCTCGATGAGCTTGCGCAGACGCGAGATCTGCACGTCGAGGCTGCGGTCGAACACTTCGTATTCGCGGCCGCGCGCCAGCTCCATCAGCTTCTCGCGCGACAGCGGCTGGCGCGGATGACGCGCGAACACCTTCAGCACCGAGAACTCGCCCGTGGTCAGCGGAATCTCCTGACCCGATTTGGTCAGCGTGCGCGTGGCGAGGTTCAGCGAGAACTCGCCGAACTCGAACACCTCGGTGGTTTCCGACGGCGCGCCCGGCAGTTCGGCGGGCGCCTGGCGGCGCAGCACCGCATGGATGCGCGCGACCAGCTCGCGCGGATTGAAAGGTTTCGGCAGGTAATCGTCAGCGCCCATCTCGAGGCCGACGATGCGATCGACGTCCTCGCCCTTCGCGGTGAGCATGATGATCGGCGTGCGGTCGTTGCTGCCGCGCAGGCGGCGGCAGATCGACAGGCCATCCTCGCCCGGCAGCATGAGGTCGAGTACGAGCAGGTCGAAGCGTTCACGCACCCAGAGCTTGTTCATCGCCGTCGCGTTCTCGGCGACATAGACGTTGAAACCCTGCTCGCCGAGATAGCGGCGCAGCAGGTCACGCAGACGCGGATCGTCGTCGACGACCAGAATTTTCGAGGGGTTTTTTGTTTCCATGAGCGGCATCTTATCGCGATTAGGAAAAAGCGCGCGGCTGCGATTTTTCAGGGGTTACAGTCAGTTACAAAATTTACCCGTGCAACGATGCGGAGTAAAGACAGTCGGCACAGACTCCTTTACTCCTACTGGAGATTCAGTAGATACTCCCCCACTCAACTTTTCCATTATCTGCACACCCGATTTCCGCCGGGTTTCTCCAAGTGCCAGAGGTAAGCCGGTTGCCGCGTGACGAAGGGAACAAAACGACGAAGGAAGCGAGAACAGTGATGCGGTCGACGAAGATTGCATTCGTGCTGACGCTCGTGTTCACCGGCGTCTTCGCCTCGAACCTCGCTTGTGCACAGCGGCAGGAGCGCGGCGCGCAATCTTACAAGGCGCCGCGTGGAAAAGGCGCGCCGCCGCATCAGTTGCAGGCGGACCGCGGCGGCGACGGCGCGCGTTCCGCCGTGCCGCCCGATCTCGAGCAGCGCCGTCGCGACGGCCACATGACCCCCGAGGAGCGGCACTTGCTGCGCCAGCACATCGAAGACGCCGTGCGCGAGTTGTACAAGCGCTGATTGCCGTCGCGCAGGAAAGAAGCGGTTGCAACTTCCCCGTCAACTGCGCGCATGCGCGTCGCGTTGAATCGCCAGGACGAAGCGTCGCTTCGACCGCTTTCCGGGGGCGCTCCACGATGAGTCATTCGAATTCCACCGCACGCGTCGCGACGCATCCGGGCGATGCGCGCGCCGACGCCGTCGATGCCGACGACGTGCGCCATCTGCTGAATCGCACCGGCTTTTCGCCGCCGTCCGTCGAGGTCGCGCGCTACGTGGGGTTGTCGCGCGCGCAGGCGGTGGCGACGCTGCTCGACGGCGCGCGCACCGAGGCCGTCACGCCGCCGCCCGGCTGGGCCGACGAACTGCCGCCGCCGCGCGCGCTGCGGCAGACGTGGACGCCCGAGCAGCAGCGCGCGGAACAGCAGACGCGCAACCAGCGCTACGAGGCGCTGCGCGCCGGATGGGTGCACGAGATGCTCGTCACGCCGTCGCCGCTGACCGAGCGCATGACGCTGTTCTGGCACAACCACTTTACCTCGGGACAGGACAAGGTTCCGTATCCTCAGATGATGGCGGCGCAGCACCGGCTGCTGCGCAGGCATGCGCTGGGACGTTTCGACACGTTGTTGCACGCGGTCGCGAAGGACCCGGCGATGCTTCAGTACCTCGACGGCGCGAACAACCGGAAGGGGCGGCCGAACGAGAACTTCGCGCGCGAGGTGATGGAACTGTTCACGCTCGGCGAAGGGCATTACACGCAGCGGGATGTGTCCGAAGCGGCGCGCGCGTATACCGGATGGAGCCTCGATCCCGACACGCTCCAATATGTTTGGCGTCCGAATCTTCACGACGACGGGATCAAGACCGTGCTCGGCGAGAGCGGCCCGTTCGACGGCGACCAGGTGCTCGACATCCTGCTCGCGCGACCGGAGACCGCGCGTTTCATCGGCGGCAAGCTGTGGCGCGAGTTCGTCTCGGACACGCCCGATCCCGTGCGGCTCGACGCGATCGCGGCGCGCTTCCGGCAAAGCGGCTACGACATCAAGGCGGCGCTGTCCGAGCTGCTGCTGTCGGACGCGTTCTGGGACGACGGCAATCGCGGCGTGCTGATCAAGTCGCCGGCCGAGTTCGTCGCGGGCACCGTACGCCTGTTCGACGTCAGCTACGGCGATCCCGCGCAGTTCGTGAACACCTTGCGCGCGCTCGGACAGAACTTGTTCTACCCGCCGAACGTCAAAGGCTGGCCCGGCGGCGTGAGCTGGATCAACAGCACGACCCTGCTCGCGCGCAAGCAGTTCGTCGAGCAGCTGTTCCGCGCAACCGAGGCGGCGCGGCGGCCCGCGATGCGCGCGTCGACCGGGAAACCGGCGGCGGTCGGGATGCATTTCGATCTCGACGGCTGGCTCGGCGCGTATCGCACCAAGCCGCAGACGCAGCCGGACGTCTCGACGGAACTGCAGCTGCAGCACGCGGTGCTGCCGCTCACCCCCGTCGCGGCGATCGAGGCCGGCTCGACGAGCAGCGCGTATCTGCAGGCGCTGCTGATGGATCCGGCCTACCAGTTGAAATGAACGCGCGCGGCCGGCGCGCGGGATCCGTGTATGGAAGGACAGCATCATGAATCGACGCGATTTTCTGGCCCTGACAGGGCTCGCGGGGGCGGCGGGCGCCTCGCTGTGGATGCCGGGCGCTTGGGCCGCAGGCGCGCCCGTGCGCGGCGGCGCACGTTATTCGAACGTGTTGATCCTCGTCGAGCTGAAGGGCGGCAACGACGGCCTCAATACCGTGATCCCGTATGCGGATCCGACCTACTACGCGATGCGCAGGAACATCGGCATCAAGCGCGAGCAGGTATTGCAGCTCGACGAACACAGTGCGCTGCATCCGTCGCTCGCGCCGTTGCTGCCGTTGTGGCAGCAACGACAGCTCGCGATCGTGCAGGGCGTCGGCTATCCACAGCCGAACCTGTCGCATTTCCGGTCGATCGAGATCTGGGACACCGCTTCGCGCTCCGATGAATACCTGCGCGAAGGCTGGCTCACGCGTGCGTTCGCGCAGGCGCCGATGCCGGCGGGTTTCGCCGCGGATGGCGTGGTGCTCGGCAGCGCCGAGATGGGGCCGCTCGCGAACGGCGCGCGCGCGATCGCGCTCGTCAATCCCGCGCAATTCATCCGCGCCGCACGGCTCGTCGAGCCCGTCGCGTTGCGCGAACAGAATCCCGCGCTCGCGCACATCATCGACGTCGAGAACGACATCGTGAAAGCGGCCGACAAGCTGCGGCCGCGCGACGGGATGATCGCGTTCAAGACCGCGTTTCCGGCGGGCGCGTTCGGCACCTCGGTGAAGACCGCGATGCAGGTGCTCGCCGCGTGCGATACGCCGCAGCACACGCCCGCGCCGGGGCAGGGCGTCGCGGTGTTGCGGCTCACCTTGAACGGCTTCGACACGCACCAGAACCAGCCCGGCCAGCAGGCCGCGCTGCTCAAGCAGCTTGCCGACGGACTGGTCGCGATGCGCGCCGCGCTGACCGAGCTGGGCCGCTGGAACGACACGCTCGTGATGACGTATGCGGAATTCGGCCGGCGGGTGCGCGAGAACCAGAGCAACGGCACCGATCACGGCACGGCCGCGCCGCATTTCGTGCTGGGCGGGCGGGTGAAGGGCGGGCTGTATGGCGCGCCGCCCGCGCTGGGGCAGCTCGACGGCAACGGCAACCTGCCGGTCGCGGTTGATTTCCGGCAGCTGTACGCGACCGTGCTGGGGCCGTGGTGGGGGCTCGACGCGACCGGTGTGCTTGGGCAGCGCTTCGAGCCGCTGCCGCTGCTGCGCGTGTGACGGAGCCGGTGGGGCGCGCGATGCGCGCGGGCGTCAGCGCTTGCGCGCGGCGCGCCACGCAACCCACAGCTTGCGGATCGGCGTGAGCGCGATGCGCTGGTGCAGGACCTGGAAGCCGTCGCGCGCGATTTCTTCGAGCAGCGTCTGCGCGAGCGCCGCCTGCGCGCGCAGCGTGCGTTGCGCGCGGCGTGCGTCGGCGGGGATCGCGGCGAGCGCGACG
Source organism: Burkholderia sp. FERM BP-3421 (assembly GCF_028657905.1). Lineage (NCBI taxonomy): Bacteria > Pseudomonadati > Pseudomonadota > Betaproteobacteria > Burkholderiales > Burkholderiaceae > Burkholderia > Burkholderia sp. FERM BP-3421. The sequence goes on from NZ_CP117782.1 coordinate 844,625, forward strand.
TCGAGCGCGGCGCGCGCGCGGTTCGCCTGATACTGCATCAGCTCGGTGAACGCGGGGCTGTAGCGGCGGTTGAGCAGATCGGCGGCGGTGACGGTATAGCGTTGCAGCTCGTCGATCGGCACGTAGATGCGGCCGTGGCGCGCATCGTTGCCGAGATCCTGGATCAGTTGCGCGAGCATCAGCGCGCGACCGAGGGCGGCGGCCCAGGCGTCCTGCGCCGCGTCGGCATGGCCGGCGCTGGCGCGCGCGACGAGCGTGGCGAAGCTGCCGCCGACCTGGTCGAGATAGCGCTGCAGGTTCGCGAAATCGAGGTAGCGGGCTTGCTCCAGATCCATCCGGAAGCCGGCGGCGAGCGCCTGCAGCAGCGGTGCGTCGGTCGCGATCGCGGGATGGTGCGCGGCCAGGGCCTTCGACACCGGATGCGACGGCTGGCCTTCCGCGAGCGCGGCGAGTTCCTTTTGCCACCAGGCCAGCTTCGTGTGGCCGATGGTCGGATCGCTCGTTTCCTTGACGGTTTCCTCCAGTTCGCGACGCAACGCGAACAGCGCGGTCAGGAGTGGCTGGCGGGCGTACGGCGCCTGGCGCAGCGCGTAGTAGGCGCTGGAGCCTGGGGGCGTGGCTTTCTGCTGGCAATAGTCGTCGAAATTCACGGGTCTGGAGCGAGTGGGGGCGAGGACGGCGGGGCGCGGCGGCGGGCGGGCCGGCCCGCCGCGCAGCGGACCGCGCGGCATTCTAGCATCGCGGCGGATTCGGGGCCGCCGGTAGAGACAAGCGCATGCGGATCGGTTAGAATCTCGCGCTCGCGCTTTTGGGCGGCTGTCCTGTCATGCAGGGCAAGCGGCCCTCGAAGCCCGCCGGCTGGCGGGTTTGACAGTGCCGAGGCGCGTGAGTGGCGAAATTGGTAGACGCACCAGGTTTAGGTCCTGACGCCCGCAAGGGTGTGCCGGTTCGAGTCCGGCCTCACGCACCATCATTCTGGCTAACACGGTTCCGAGTATTTGTCAATATCTCGCATCTGCCGTAAAACTTCCTAAATAAATCAGTGATTTAGCGCCGTTTGGCGCAGCTACGTGCTGCGTTATTTGTCGCTGCATTACACCTGCTGTAAACTTGGTTGCACACCAATTGCACACGGGTTTGCACATGGCCTCCATAGTTCCCTATAAGTCCGGCTGGCGGGCGTTCGTCCGCATCAACGGGAAGCGCAAGACCAAAACATTCGACCTAAAGCGCGACGCATCAGCCTGGGCCGCTGCTGAAGAAGCAGCCGCAGCGGATCTACAAGGGAAGCCGGAGGCAGAGCTACACACCCTCCGGGACATGCTGGAGCGGTACTCCAAGGAAGTCTCCACGACCAAGAAGGGCGCGCGCTCGGAGCAGCTTCGGATTACGGCGTTCCTCCGCAACTTTCCTACGCTGGGCGACAAGACGCTGGCGAGCATTCGTACCGCCGACCTAGCGGACTGGCGAGACCAAAGACTAGGCGGATTCAATGCCCCGGACGGTAAGCGGGTAGGCGCGGTTTCCGCTGCTGCTGTCCTGCGTGATCTGTCCTGGATGAGTAACGCCTTTACGGTTGCGCGGGATGAGTGGGGTTGGCTGGAACATAAACCGTTTGACGGTCTGCGCCCGCCGCCTGCTCCGCCGCCGCGCACCCGCCGAGTATTCCCCAAAGAGGTCAAGAAGATTTGCCGGAGGCTGTACCACGTCACCGGGAAAGCTCCGGAGACTAAGCAGCAAGAGGTTGCGCTCGCGTTTCTCGTAGGGCTGCGCTCCGGTATGCGTGCGGGAGAAATCCTGAGTCTCGGAAAGGGCAATCTAGACCTTACTCGGCGCGTCGCGACCGTGGAGCATAAAACGCAGCATCTCACGGGCCTGCCGCGTAGTGTCCCGCTTACAAGGCAAGCTGTCAGGCTGCTGCGTCCGGTCGCGGGCCGGGAGCGTTGTTTTTCAGTATCGTCCGGAGTGCTGGATACGCTGTTCCGGAAGGCAAGGGATCAATGCTTGATCGAGGATTTGCACTTTCACGACTCGCGAGCGGAGGCGCTAACCCGGCTGTCCCGCAAGGTGGACGTTATGACACTAGCGAAAATCAGCGGCCACAAGGATCTATCCATCCTACAAAACACGTACTACCGCGAGACCGCTGAGGACATCGCAGCCCGCATCTAGTTACTTCCCAGTGCGCGCAGCCTTCCACGCCCGGAGGGCTGATTTGTCCCTCCAGTCGCAAGCCTCCGTCACTGCCCGCTCGTCCAACAGCGCTTGGGCCAAGTCCGCCACGGTTTTTCCCGCCGGTCGCGTCGCATGAACGCAATCCTGCAAGTACGCGTCCGGAATCCCGCCAACACTCCCCGCAGCACACCCCGCCATTAGGGCCGCGATCAGGACGGCCGCACCTCCCTTAATTCCCCGCATTCGAATTCCCGTAGATCGCATCCCAGACGGCATCAGGGACGATCGTTTCCGCAGCCGTAGGGTTCACCCGGATCGCTGCTGCCAGCCGGTCTGAAGCCTCCTGCGCGCGTACCGCTGCCTTCTTCTCTGCTACCTTCTGAGCGTCCAGCGCGCGGGAGTATCCGTCCCGTTCCCGAGTGACTTCTGCCACCTTACCCTGTAGTTCGGTTGCCCGGCCGTGTTCGTGCTTTGCGTACAGGCCCGCCCCGGCCGCGACAATCGCCGCGACCAGGACTAGAATCTGGTCGATCCCGCGCATCAATCGTCCTGCTTCGGCGTCGGTTGGTCGCCTAGCTTGCGCCACAGTGACCAATCCTTGTTGATCAAGCCACGCTTGAGCGCAACCGCAGTGCGTGCGACACGAGGTAGCGCGCCCCAGATATAGCAGACGGAAAGCACGATTGACGCGAACGCCGCGTAACTGCTCAAAGGAAGGCCGGCGAGACTGTAAAGAGCCGTACCGGCTGCGGCACTTACCTTTGCTGTTGATGCGACGGCACTATCGGCCGCCTCTTGGAAAATTCCCATCTTCTCCTTGATTAGATTAAGCCCGTCCCGTCGATGACGAGGAAGTGCAAGTGGTACGTCTCATTGAACCCGCTCCAGTTCGGCGGGGTTGGTGCCCAGTCTTGCTGATACCAGCTAACGGTATCCCCGGCCGTTCGAAATAGAGTGATGCTTGGGCGGAATGTGCCGTCCCCCGAGATAAGGCTATGACAAGGGAATGGGCAAGACACAAGGACGGGGCGGCCGTAGGATCGGGATTCAGGCGGTGGGTGGGGGTGCCCCACCGTGTTCCAACCGTATCCCGTCATGTATTGGATATGTACAGCGTCTAGCACTCTGTAGAAGGGTCTACCCGTGTCTGCGATGAGTGCGCCCGTCTCGGAAAATACTTGCAGACCGAAATTTCCGCCTGCGGGTGGCGTCGTGTCGAACACGAAGAAACGCACGGTGGTCTGCTGCCACGTCACAATGCGGACGGTGTGTAGGTTGCCATCAGCCTGATCGTCCCAAATCGTTCCACCAATGCCGCCGTCAGTCGTAAATCCGTATAGCGGAGTCCGTGCAGCGAAAGTGAACGTCGCAACCCAGAATGTCCCATCGAATCCCTTGTTCGCATTGTTGTACGCGATACGAAGCCCTGTACTCTGGGCAACTGCCGCGAACGACTGGACGCACTGGAAATTCGGAGTTGTCCCGTCGATTTGGTATAGCCCGGTATCGGTGAATGCCTGGAAACCTACCGCCAATCAGTACACCCCATAGATGAGAGTTCCAGGCATGGGTCGCCGATAGTTGTCGTCGTGATACGAGTAGCTCCAGCTAATCCCGTTTGCGTCAACCTGGACAATAGGTACGGGCGAGTTCTGTATAACGTGCTGGAACAACCATCGCGGGATGAAAGCCCAGAATGGCGTGCCTCCCGTTAGGTCGGCACGCCTCGATCCACTGTTACCCGACTCGTCTAGCATGACGACACCCGCCACCCGCCCGGCGCGGCTGGACGCATCAAGTAGCGTCCTGCCCTGTGCGTCAAAAATTTGAAGTCCTACTGACATTAGTAGAAGCCCAACCTGTACCGCAGTGTGCCGTTTGCATCGAAGCCGCGCAGGCCGTTACTGTCAATGTTCAATCGATTTCCTTGTCCGTCCGTGTTGTTGATTTCGAACCATCCGCTTTTGTCCAGCCTCCATCCCTGACGACCCGAAACGAAGTTGTCCGACTGGATATAGCTGCCGATCATGGCGTTTTTGATGAAGCCGTTCCCGATGAACGCCTCGTTGAGGAACACCTGCCCGCCCTGGATGACGAACGGGGAAGTTAGGGCACTGCCGTTCGGATCGAGTACGGCGAACCGACTGGCCGCGACGAGAACTTGAGATTCCATCACGCCACTGCTGTTGTCGATGCCAACCCCGATGCCCGCGACGTATGTGCGGCCATCTTTCGTTACTTGGGTCTTGATGTTGTACGACGCAGAAACACGGCCGTTAAGATCGGCGTAGGACTTCGCGACCGTCTGCACATTCGCAGCGTTCTCGTTCACTTGCGTCTGAACAGTAGTGATCTGCTGCGCTTGGGCGCTGTCCGCGTCGACGCGAGCTTGGGATTCAGTTCGGACGGCAGCAAGAAGGGAGGAGGTCGCGGAGTGCATCTGTGCTGTCGTCGTGTCAATCTTCTGTGACAGGGCCAAGTCGGCCTCTGCGCGCGCAGACTGCTCGGACCAAACGCCTGCGTACACCTCAACGCTGCCAGCATATTCGCCGTCGCTACCCGCCATCTCCGGCACAACGACCTGAGCCTCTACTTTGTCGATACGTCCGGCCAGTGCTTTGTCGCCGTCTAAGCGCGACTGCTGCTCGCTAGAAATGCGGGCGTCGTTTACTTCTACTTTTTGCTTGAGGTCAGGAATCGACTGGATCGGGGCGAGGAGATCCTTAGATAGTTCCGTAGTGCTGATCTTGCCGACGAGATAGCCCAGAATCAGGTCCGTGTCTGCTGTCGCTGCGCCCCGCACGCCAGGAGAGGCGATGTCTGGATACCAAGGCCCGATGTTTCCGGATGTGTCTACGAGGCGTGACCAGAAATAAAGCGCATGCCCTGCGGCAAGGTTGAGCAGGTTAGCGGAGCTTGTCGGATACCCGTATCGTGATAATTGGGTCGCGCGCTCGAAGCTCGGCGCATCGCTGTAAAAGACCTCCGTGTATGACGTGTCCCCCGCATTTGTGGGGAACGCCCACGACAACCGGATCGACAGCACCTGATCTGTCGAGGCGGTGAACGCAAGGGGCTTAGGGGGGCTTCCCGTCTTTCCCTGGAGAATGGTCTCTGTCGAGTACGCGTAAGGTGACACGATGTCGAGCGCATTTACTGCACGCACGCGTGCAATATAGCGGCCGGTGTAGATGTTGACGACATCAACAGACAAGCCGCCCGTGCGGCCAGCAGCGACCCATTCGCCGCTATCTTTTCGGAACTCCACGATATACGCCGTCGCGTTGGTCGCTGCGTTCCACGCTAACGTCATGTTCGTCCGCGCGATGCCCTGGTCGATTACTACGAATTGCGATAGACGTACATTGGTCGGCGCGGCTTGAGTCGTTAGGGGACGGTCGGTGATCGGGGATGGATCAATCGCCGCGCCGCTGTCAACTGCTGCGTATTTCCCAGGCTCGTGCTGCGTAGCCGAGATTTCAAAAGTGATGCCTTCTTTTTCGGAAACGCTCGTGACGCGAAAGAGCTGGGCTTGAACTTTGCTGCTTTCTGTCATCCACACGGCCCCCACGGCCGGCAGGGTAGGGAATGGTGTTGTTGTTTGGACCTTCCCCAGGCTGACCGCAGCAATCGTGCGTTTCTGGGCTAATCCTGTTGGCATGATTACCGTGAGGGTGTCGCCCGCTGCCATGTCGGGCGGAGCCTGATCCAATGAGACGGTAGATTGATCAGTAACACTGAGTAGGCGGCCGCCGATCCGCTTACGCGCGCGCGCCGGATCTGCAACGGCTATAACTTGTCCCGGTTGCGCAAGCGTCCCGTCCATCCCAACGGAAAACGTCACGGCGTTTGTTTCGTAGCGCGAGGTAAGTAGCGTCCATTGGCCGACCCGCTGCGCCTGTGCCCGACTGGTGCAGCCGAACGCGGTTATCTCTGCCTTGTTGATCCCATAGCGATTGATGCCATCTGCATCCTCTACGTACTCGACGGTCTGTTTGTAGCCGTTTGCGGGATCGTTGTACGTGACTAGCGATGTTGTGTAGCGGGCGCGCAGCGAGCTACCCACATACTTGAATTGTCCGTTGATGACGTTCGCTGCCGTGTAGACGTACACCGGGTCGGAGGGTATGTCTGCCGATGCGATTACGCTGCCGGCCGACCAATACGCGATTCCACGGAACACACTGGCAAGGTCTTGGATGACCTTGATTGCATCCGCGCGTGACGCGATGTAGCAATTGCAAGTGAATCGCGGCTCTTGGCCGCCTTTGCCATCCGAGACCAGCACATCGCAGTACCGGCCGATCTGATACAACGCGTACCGGTCAATCATGGTTGCATCAACGTAACGGCCCAGACCGTACCGCTTGTTCAGAACGAGGTCATAGAAAATCCAAGCGGGATTATCTGTCCATCCGAAGGAGAACGTTCCGTCCCATGTTCCCGTGTAGGCACGCGTCTTGGGGTTGTAGTTCGACGGGTACTTAACCAGGAGGCCCAATACGTCATAGGCCCGCGTTGGCACGCTGGAGAATTGTTCTGCGTCGATCTGGAGGGCGATTAGGGCGCTATACGGGTACGACAGCTTTGCGTCGATGACTTCGGCATAGCTAACTATGCTCGTTTTGTCTTGGACGTATTGGGTAGTCGCGTCTGGAGTGAGTCGAACAACGCGAACTGTGTACTGTGACGCCGCGCCGGCCAGTTCGATGCGGTGCGAGCGCGTGTACGTGGAACTCGCTTTCCCATCGAACGCGGTATCGATGACCGTGGAGAATGACCCGCCGTCCTTCGAAAGTTGAATCTGGTACACGACGCGGTTGCCGGAAATGTTGCCGGTGTTCGTGTCGGTCTTCGACAGGGCGCTGACGCTAAGGGTTATGCGCGCCGCGTTGATGTCCACATTCGTGAAAGTGTGCGACCACGATTGGGACGCCGTGAGTGCGACGCCTATACGCCCCCGGCTGCGGGTGTCGCCCGCGCACGACTGGTTGGCTATTTCGAGCTTGGCGCGCATGAGGAAGAATTCGAGGGTAGGAAACGCGACCGCGAAAAGGTCGATCTTGTATTTGAACTGAGCGGCCCGAACCATGAGCCGCGTAAGCTGGACGATGGCACGCTGGTCCCTGTTCGCATCACGGCGCAAGAGACCCTGAGCTTTAGCGAGAAGGCACATTTTTTCAAGCTGTTTGCGTCGATGAACGCGGCGCACGGCGGCGTGGCGACGCACATGGCAGAGCTTCTTGGCAAGCCGTTCGTTGTTGAGGTCTTCCACCGCAAGAGCAGGGACGGCGCACGCACCTATGCAAACCTTCGCGGCCCGAGTGGTTACAACGTCAAGGGCACCACGGTTCAGGACCCACTGACGGGTAAGTCTGTTCTTCTCGAAGTGTCGGCGGCGCTGACGGACGTAAAGGCGTTCATCTGGGACATTGCCGACATTGAGATGTGGAACTCGATTTATATTCCTGGGGAATGGGCAGAACGCAAGGACGAAAAAACCGGCGAAGTTACTAGCCCCGCACGATCGAAGAACGTGATCCAGGAAAAGATCATGTCCGCGAAGAACTGGAAGGCGCATCCGCTCGCTGCCGTTGTCGCTGCCGGCGGCCAGGAGCCGGACCTCCCGGACCCGGAGACGCCGAAACGCGAAACCCCGGAGAACGAAGCAGCAGCCGACCCGCTGGCGTCGATTGGTTGAGTTTCCAGGCTTATCCCGACCGTGGAACTGGACGCACTTCCCGCATGTTAATGCGGGCGGTGTGCCAGCTTGCTAACGGTAAGCGCGTGTTTGTCGTTTGCGGCCACTCCGCAGAGCGTGACTACATGCGGCGCATTCTGCGAGATATGGATTTGGAGGGTGATCGAGTGCGGTTCGTCACTCTCCACGATTTATGGCCGTTGCGCGGGCTGCGAGAGGATGCCGCTGTGTTCGTAGACCATCATGCGCAGGAGACCGCGACTGTCAAGCAGTGGTACGAGTTCTGTGCGACGGTTCGGTCGAGCGTAGTGCATGAATGATGCCCTGCGCGCAAAGATAGCGCGTGCAGCGGCGGAATGTCCTCAAGCTGGGGCGGGGATGTTCCCGCCCGTCGAGCCGGGGCGTGCCCTTCACCTGGACGGGGACTATCTAGCCTACTTCGCGGCGGGCGGCGACGACACACAGCCGGGAATGGCGCGGCGTAACGCGTTCGACCGCATCGAGACAACGCGACTGCGTACCGGATCGGAATCGGTAGTCGTTCACCTGTCGGCGAGTGGCTGCACGAAAGCACACCGGTTCCACATTGCAACAGTGAAGCCGTATCAAGGGCAACGCCATAAACGCAAGCCGCGCAACTGGCAGTTCCTTCGGGAAGTCCTTGAGCATTACGAGGGGCCGAACTTCCGCCCGAAAGTCTGGGTAACGCGGGAGGCGGATGACGGGATGGCCCATTGTTCGCACCTGTCAGACATCGCCATTTCGACACGCGATAAGGACATGCGGATGCTTCCGGGTCTGCACATCAACTGGATGTCCTGGGAGCTAACGACCGTCCCGCGTGGCGCGTTCGACGTGATCGGCACGGATGGATTGCAGTACGGCCTTAAGTGGTTCTACCTGCAAATGCTCCAGGGCGACACGGCCGACAACATCCCCGGATTGCCCTTGCTTTTCGGCCAGCAGTGCGGAGAAGCGCGCGCCGTCAAATACCTCGCGAGCGTCGCGAACAAAGAGGATGCATACGACCGCGTACAGACCGCCTACGCCGATCATTACGGCGTGACATGGACTGATGCCCTCGTAGAGCAAGCGGGCCTCCTATGGCTGCGCACGGATGCACAAGCCAGTATCGCGAATGTCGCGGAAGCCTTTCCCGACTGCCCCCACATCGAGCGCGCTCTAGAGCGTCTGGAAGCGCGCGTAAAACAGGAGTTGAATGAGCTACGAAGGTACGAGTGAAATTATTTTCGGCGACTGCCGAGAGGCTTTGAAGGTATTTTCTAAGCGAGGCGTGAAGGCGCAAATGTGCGTTACGAGTCCGCCGTATTTCGGGCTGCGGGATTATGGCGTGTCCAGCCAAATTGGCCTTGAGAACTCGCCTGCCGAGTACGTCGCAGAAATGGTTAGCGTGTTTCGGCATGTCCGGGACGTACTCTCGGACGATGGGACACTTTGGTTGAACATAGGCGATAGCTACGCAGCAAACAGGAGCTATCAAGTTCCGAGTACAAAAGGCGGTAGGAAACATGGCGAAAGTCAGGCAGCAGGGGGGCGCGGCAGCAAAGTACCGGAGGGAATGAAGGCAAAGGACTTGATGGGCATTCCGTGGATGCTGGCCTTTGCGCTTCGCGATGACGGATGGTATCTCCGCCAGGAGATCATTTGGCATAGTCCTAATTCGATGCCAGAGCGCGTTACAGATAGGTGTGTCGGTGCTCACGAACACATTTTTCTATTCTCCAAGAGATCAAAGTATTACTTTGACTTCGAGGCAATCCAAGAGACATCAGTGGGTGGCGGACGGAGGCGTAAGCGGGATGTGTGGGTAGTGAATTCGGCGGCATACAGGGGCGCGCACGGCGCGGTGTTCCCGCCTAAGTTGATTGAGCCGTGTGTGCTGGCTGGTAGCCGTCCTGGTGACGTGGTGTTAGACCCGTTTATGGGTAGCGGAACTACTGCTGAGGTTGCTTTGCGTACCGGCCGCGCCTACATTGGCTGCGAACTCAACGCCGAATACAAGACATTGATCGATGCGCGAGTCGCATCCGTATCTCAATTGTTCAAACGGGAGGCGGCATAACTTTCAAAAAATTGTCCAAGGGTGACGTGGCAGGCTACCGCGAGAAACTGCGGAAAGAACAGGGCAACCGATGCCCTATCACTGGTTGGCACCTTACCGACGACATCGTAGCCGACCACTGCCACAAATCCGGGATGATGCGCGCGGCGCTGCCTCGCTGGGTTAATGCCGTGCTGGGGCGCGTCGAGAACTGGGCCGGGCGCGTCGGTGGAGGTGTTCCGGTCCCGACGTTCTTGCGGAAGTGCGCCGACTACATCGAGCATTACGAGCTTTTCCCATCGTTCGTTTTCCATCCGCTGCACAAGACACCGGAGGAGAAGAAGGAAGCCGCAAAGAAGAAAGCGGCCAAGCGACGCGCAGCGAAGAAAGCGGAGGCCAGCAAGTGAAGAAGCCTCGCATCCTGTCCTTGGACATCGAAACGTCCCCGATTCTGGGTTACGTGTGGTCGCTCTGGAAACAAAATGTTGGCCTGAATCAGATTCACAGAGAATGGTGCATCTTGTCTTTCTGCGCGAAGTGGCTGGACGATCCTCGTGTGATCTATCACGACACCAGCGGGCAGCGGAACAAAGAGGACGACCGCCGCATCGTTCGGAAGCTGTGGAAACTGCTTGATCAAGCCGACATCGTTGTTGCACAGAACGGAGTCAAGTTCGATGTGCGCAAGATCAATGCGCGGTTCATCTTGCTCGGTATGCAGCCTCCGTCGCCGTTCCGCGTTGTCGATACGATGCTGGAGGCCCGGAAGCATTTCGGGTTCACGTCGAACAAGCTGGAATGGCTTACAGCGAAGCTGTGTAAGACGCACAAGAAAAAGAAGCACGCGAAGTTCCCCGGCTTCGAACTCTGGCGGGAATGCCTCAAAGGCAATCCGGAAGCGTGGGCCGAGATGCGTTCGTACAACACTGACGACGTGCTTAGTCTCGAAGAAATGTACCTCGTAATGCGTCCGTGGATTACGGGACACCCGAACGTTGGCAACTACGACAGTGCGGTAGGCGACGGGCCGAAGTGTGACCGATGCGGCAGCACGAATGTTCGTCGGAAGGGTCTCCGTTACACCCAAGTCGGTCAGTACCCGCGCTACCACTGCCAAGCATGCGGGGCGTGGAGCCGTGGTCGCCTAACGGTCAATTCGAAGCAGCACAAGGCGAACCTACTCGTTAGTTGATGCTGTCACAAGTCCAAACGTTCTACCAATACGGGCGTACCGCAGCGTCGGAGGGATTCGACGTTGCGGACGCTCCTTTTGATCGCGGTACAGCGGGGCGTGTCAAGTGGCTACGCGGATTTTATGCATATCTAGATGAAAGCACTTCTGATTCACGCAGCAGAGGAGGCGGCGGAGTTCACGCAAGCCGCGATGAAGAATGCCCGGAGTGATTGGGGCAGACGGAAATTGACAGACGAGGCCGCCGACTTGGCGGCTTTTCTTTTGGTGATGCAGGAGCGCGGCGCGATCGATCCGGAGCGGTTCGGGAAGCTCCTCGCGTCGAAGGCACGAAAGATGAGGAGGAAGTACTGCCGATGAGCGGCGATCAAACCTGTGGGCCAGAGCATGCCTCAACGAACGTATACGAGAACGATTTGAAGGACATTATTCTGAAGGCATTCGTAGCATCAGCGATGGTAGACCTACTGGGCATGGAGGACGATCCGGCGTCCCAGGATGTACAGGCGTTTATGACTACGCACCCGAAAGTGGAGAAGGAGATTACGGCGGCCCTGGAGGCTCCCGGCATGGAGGAGACCTTTAAAGAGTACGCACGCGATGCAGCCCGTACGGCGCTTGTCGCCCTGAAGGAACACGTAGGCGAGGCGGCTTGAACGTTCAAGCCTGCATCAACCAAGCGGCCTACAACGCGTTCTACGATCTGGCCGCATGCGCTCTTGAGACGCACAACCCGGAGCGCGCCGTGCAGCGGATTATTGAGGCACGGGACTATCTCCCACGGGCTGACGTGAGTCGGCTTGTGCAGGAGCTTGAAGCGGATTACTACGAGTTCGCATGAAAACTGTTGCGCGTTCGCGACGCGCCATACGACAACTTGTGTAGGAGAGAGCGTGACGCGGAAATGTGGAGAATGATGCGACGTGATCCCGAGTGAAGAAGAATGAAATTCTAGTGCACGCCACTGTTCCATATTTATTCACTGTCAAGTCACCCGGGATGAATTTTTCCTTTTGAGATTGCTTGGAGATTGCCTTGGGTGTGGCTTATCCTTGGTTCCCAAGCGGCGTACATACGTCGCGGGTAAATGTAGAGCGTTTAAACGCTCTAATGGAATAGTTAAGGAATGCTATGCAAATGATTAAACCCGAGGTTCTGTATCTCATACTGTCCGCCACATACGCCCTTATGGCTTGGGCGCATATCGCGAGCAACAGCGTTTAAACATGGAACCCGCCTGCGGAACAGGCGGGCTTTTCTTCGGAGGTAGATGACCGCTATTTCGGAGTATCAGAGCCTTCGCGAAAAGGCCGTAGCAGTATCCATTACCAGAATTCCCGATGTTCGCCCGTATGCTCGCCGCCATGTTGCGCGGCTACAAGATCAAGGGCTCGCAAGTGCAATCATCAAGCAACTGTGCCGTGAAGCGCAGAGCAGCCGCCGTACCACAGACGGCACGGGACTGACGAACCGGGCGACCCTTGCTGCGGGACTGGAGGTTTTCCTCTCCGCGTTGGAAACCGCAAAGCAGACCAAGCGGAAGGTCTCCAAGATCGAACACAAGGGCGGCAAGTACAACCCTCTAAACGCCGTGGACGTAGCCGCCCAGGCGGACGCTACATGGGACGCGATTTGCGGCATGTTGGGCCGGATGGCTGATCCGGATAGACCGCTGAGTGTGCAGACGCTCGCGGGGGCCTTGGCGGGCCGTCTCCGCAATCTGACGGGCGGTGCACCAGAGTACGGTGAACTCGGATACGAGCGGGCAGCATTGCTTCTGCTGGATCACTTCTGCGCGGCTACTGGTTGGCTGGAGGAGCGAACCGGCGAAACCAAGATGATGAGCCGCACGCGCAAGCCGAACACGTTCCACCTCACGGCACGATTCATGGAAGAGGTCGCAGGCGACGGCCTCGCGGTGGACTTCGCGGAGCGGCGGCCGATGCTCGTTCCTCCAGTGCCGTGGACGACGTTCGCAACGCATGGAGGATACCTTCACGACCAGATTCCAGCAGTGCGTGGCACGCGCCGACCGATTGAGTCGGAGGTGATCGTATCGGCATTGAATGCGTTGCAAGCGACACGCTTCCGGGTGAATCGCCGCGTGCTTGAAGTCGCACAGACATTCAAGACGAATGCGGAGGACATGCGCGGAGCCGTCATCAATGGCAAGTACATCGAGGCCCGGCACGACACGCCGGAATCGCTTCGCCGCGCCAAGACGATCCGCAGCGCGCTCACGTTGGCCGCGATGCAGGAACTAGCCGACGAAGGGGCGTTTTACTTTCCGTGGAATCTCGATTGGCGCGGCCGGATGTATCCCGCAACCAGCATCATTAGCCCGCAGGGCGCGGACTTGTGCAAGGGCTGTTTGGAATTCTCTGACGGGGCGCCACTGGGCCGTGATGGCGGAAAGTGGCTCGCTATCCACCTGTGCAATCTTGCGGGTGAAGACAAAGTAACTTTGGACGGAAAGAAGGTTCATAGGACGCCTGCTGAGCGAGAGGCATGGACCCGTAGTCAGGAGTCTATGATTCTTCGCGTCGCGGCTGATCCTCGAAGCAATATGGAGTGGATGAAGGCGGATAAGCCGTGGCAGTTCCTCGCGGCGTGCTTCGAGTGGGCCGGGTTTCAGGAGGAGGGCAACGCATTCCGGAGCCGTCTTGCGGGTGCGCAGGACGGAAGTTGTAGCGGGGTGCAGATGCTTGCGGGCATGACGCGGGACGCATCTGCGGGCGCAATGGTGAACCTCGTACCGAGCGAGCGCGGCGACGACTATTACGGGCGGATGGCCGATGCCTTATCCAAGCGCCTGTGTGATCTTGTTGACCGCGCTGACACAGCGACTATGACGCGCCTGCAATTCTGGGCTGAGAAGTCGATCGACCGAGACCTGTTGAAGGCTCCGAGCATGACTAAGGTGTACAGCGCGGGAACGTACACGTTCGGGGAACAAGTGCAGAACAAGACGGGCGCACCGGATGCGGAGTCGATGTGGCTGGCTGCGCAAATCAATGCATGCTTTTCGGATGTCGCGCCGGGGATGCTCAACGCGATGGCATATCTACAGGCTGTGTCCGACGTGATGACGGCTGTGGGCCTGCCGTTGGTATGGCGAACGCCTGCGGGGCTACGGGTTGAGCAGGCGCGGGTAGCGCGCAATAGTGTTGTGCTCAAGACGCAGATTGCAGGCCCTACCAGTGCAAGAAAGCGCACGTTCTCGGTAGATGCCGACACCCTCAGCAAAAACAGTCAGCGTGCCGGGGTAGCGCCCAATTTCGTGCATGGCGTCGACGCTTCGCACATGGCGCTCGTCGTGAACGATTTGCACGGGAATGGCGTCCGTAATTTCTGGATGATTCACGACTCTTTCGGCGCACCGTTTGCCCAATGCGGAGAGGTGTTCCGCAGCACGCGGGATCAATTTATCGAGCTGATGTCTCCGGACTTGCTGCGCCGCTGGACTGATGACGTGACAGCGGCCCTCACGGGAGAGCAGCGTCTCCCGCTTCCCGAACTACCTCAGTACGGCGACCTTGATCTAGGCGTTGTGCGCGAGTCGGCTTACGCGTGGTTCTAGCTTTCATTGTGAAAGAACGTGTAAACTTCTCGTCGGGGCTAAACGATTACAACTCAAACAAGACAATGATCAAACAACTAACTGCCGTAGCTGTGCTTTCTGCATCCTTGGCCGCATGCGGGGGTGGCGACGATACCAACTCGGCGCAACCGAATAACGTTGCGCCCGCAATCAAGCTAACGTTTTCCGGTGTGCCTCTGGTTCCTGTCGCTAACCGCGCGCGCGTGATGGCTGCTGCGGATGCTTCGGCGTCTTCCCCGACCGTGCCGGACTCGCAAGACACGATCAATCGCTTGCAAGCGGCGTTCAAGGCGCGCGGGGCGGACATCGGCGTGTACCCGGGCGTCGTCAACGGAACGAAGTTGCACGACATCGTTATGAGAGTGAACAACGGAGTCGGGCCTACGTTCGCGGAGATTAACGCGGCGAACGTGAACATTTCGACGTGGACACTGGTGAATTTCCAGTACGACGACATGACGGGCTACATCGATACACCAGAAAAGAAGGCGATGGCCGAACAGTTCTACAAGGACATTCGGGTGTACGCCGCGCAGGAGTACATCAAGGGCAACGTCGTGTACTTCGCGAATCCCGTTCTATCGTGCTTGCCGGACAAGTTCGGTAGTGACGGCTGGCGCGTCGTTACCGCTACAGAGTCACTGCAAGTCGCGCTGAGTAGCGGGGGCGACAACCTCGGGCATGCGGTCGGCGGAGTCAAGCCCGCTAAGGAGCGCATGGGGAGCGATTGCCAAACTCCGGATACGGCCACCCAAGCTGTGTACATTGATAGCATCGCCGACCCGCTCACTAACGATTACAAGCTGGCTTTGGATACTATCGACAAATGCAAGCACAACCCGGAGGCGATTCCGGAGAACGAGCGCGCTGGACAGTGCTGGGGCATCAAGCAAGAAAAGAAGTAACTACACATCGCGTAGCTCGGAGGCGACCTTGACACTTGCGTTTAGGAGCCTCCTGAGCGCAATTATTTCTAGGACCATGCGGCAGTCGATCCGGATTGATCTATAGTGATTGACATCGGACGAGGGTCGATCATGACTGAATTTGATTCCATTGTACTGAAGCTACGTATCCTGGAAGCCTCGATAGAGGTAGACGAGTTATACGACGCGACGCGTAGCCCGCACACTAAGGCAAGGCTCCAGAGGGTACGGGACACGCTAGACGACACTCTGGGCGTTCTACGTAAATACGCGCCAGACGCTCACACGGCTACCCTAGGTCAGCAAGGCACGCCCGCATTGCCGCGTCCCGACGCTTGACCAGTCCGGGGAGTTGCTTTCTTGACCGATCCTTGGTCGCGCATGTCCCTGAAACATCCCCTTTGCCGTTCGCGACGGTCGCGCATGTCCATCGCGACAGTTCACGGCATGCCCCCACACGATCTCCAGCGTTGACTTTCTTGAGGAGCGTACTAGCCGCGAGGTTGGCCGCTCCTGCATTGAATGCGAAGTCCGTATATGCGATCCGTTCCCCTTCCGACAGAGGCACCTTGACGAGCCTCCGTACAGCCTTATCAGCTTCGCTGATGTCCTTCCCCAGCAAATAGCTACACACGTCGTCTGAGTACGTCTGACCAAGCCGGAGCGGCTTTCCGTTCGGGGCGGTGCGGGCGTGACCAACGCACACCGTTGGAATATCTACAGGGTCCAGGTAGACCTTGTTCGAATGCCCTTCGAACTGTGCGGTAAAAAGCGCGGCGGCCACAGCGGCAGCACCTGCTACACGAGCGACAATGGCCCGGTTAATTTGCGGCATAGATTTCCTTTTGAATGGAGAATGAATGACCGAACTGGAAGCGATCCAGATAGCCACAAAAGCAGTAGAGATTTACGCGAACAGACACCCGCGACCGTCACAGGTGACAATCACGCAGGCAGCGGAGATGCTTGGGAGGAGCAGGCCGACAGTTAGTAAGCTCCTAGCTCGTCACAGGGTAAGATTGAACGGTTGCGGTTCGATTCCCATCGAGGCAATCGATAGGATGCTCGCAGCATAACCCTGAGAAAATTGCACACCGGCTGCACACAAATCGCCAGAAACCCCGCCAAATAAAGGCCGACGAGTCCGGCCTCACGCACCACAAATTCTCCCAGCGAGAACCATGGCTGACCATAAAGCCTCGTTAGTCAATGACTTGCGAGGCTTTTTGCTACCAGCGTTGCCCATCACTTCCCATTGGCGGCCACCAAATCGGTGGGACATCGTTGGGGGCAGTTTTTCTGACTTGGGGCGTTGAAATGCCCCCGCGCTCACATGCCCCTCACCAATGTCGCGATCCAGTCGGCCAAGCCCCGCGAGAAGACCTACAAGCTGGCTGACGGTCAAGGCATGTACCTCGAAGTCACGCCGAGCGGCTCGAAGTACTCGCGTCTGAAGTATCGCATCGACGGCAAAGAGAAACGGATGGCCCTTGGGGTCTCCCAGCGATTACTTTGCTGCCGCCCGCAAGGCTCGAGACGAGATCAAAGAGCAGTTGCGCGGTGGGCTTGATCCGTCTCACGAAAAGAATCTTGTGAAGCTGCAGCGGAGTCTGGATCGCGAGAACACCTTCGAGGCTATTGCTCGGGAGTGGCATGAGCAGTGGAAGGAGCGCCATGCCGCACGGATCATGAAGCTGTTGGAGCGGGAGATTTTCCCTTCGCTGGGCGCTCGACCGATCGACTAGGTTTCGGCGCCCGAGCTTCTCGCTGTCTTTCGTAAGATTGAGTCACTCGATGCGATCGAACTCGCGCATAAGGCGATCCGGGCAACGAGCCAGATCTCCGGTATGCGATCGCGACGGGGCGTGCTGAGCGCGATCCGGCTCCGGATCTCCGCGGGGCTTTGAAAACCCGCACTGTCGTGCATATGACGCGTGTGAGCGAAGCCGAGTTGCCGGAACTGATGAAAAGCAACGAGGCATACGACGGCGATTACCAGACGCGGCTGGCGCTGCAGCTGATATCGTTCGATCCCAAGGACGTCGTTGTCTGAACCTCTGATTGGAGGCAGCATGGCAATCACGAATGAGCAGCTTGCTGAGTTTCTGATTGGCGTAGCGAGATCGCAGCAGGTGATCATCGACGCCGTCGCGCTGCATCTCGGTCAAGCAGATGGCCAAGCCTTCCGAGGACGTGCTGTGATACCAACGTTGCAGGCTGCTGCAAACGTGCGGAACCATGGCGCACAACCGACCTTACACGATCTTCCGTCGCGTGTTTTGCTGCGGCTCCAGGGAGATCCTCAGCCCGGAGCACGGCGGCTTGAGGAATGGGTAGCTCAAGAATTGACGAGAATCTTGAGATAGCCTTCGGTGATAAAGTGCGCTGTCCGCGTGGCCGTCGTGGATCCCAAAAAATGGCACTGAGAGGAAGAAAATGGCGAACGAAAACATGCGCCTCAGCGATGCGGGCTGGGCCGCACTGCGAGAGCGCGAACAGGCGGTCATGCACTACTACAACGATCAAGCGAACAACTGCACGTTCGGCGTCGGCACCCTTGCGCATACCGGCGCGTGCACGCCCGAAGAACTGCGGCGCCCGGTGACTGCAGCACAGGTCAATGCACAACTCGCCGCGCGTATTGGCACTGCAGAGGCGCAGGTCCGCCGGAACGTCACCCAGCGCGAACTCACGCAGGCGCAATTCGATGAGTTGGTCAGCTACACGTACAACGCCGGTAACACCGGGGCGCTGTCCGCGCTGCATTCTGCGAACCGGAACGACGACGCCGGGGTTGTTTCGCACATGAGCCAGCGCATCTACCTCCACCCACGCGATGCACACGGACGGCGCCTCGCCCCGGTTCGATCAACTGGGCTCGCCAACCGGCGCCGCCTGGAAGTTGCCCCCTTCCAACGTCAGAGGACCCGATGAAGAAGCACTTTCTCTGGATGCTCTTGGCGATGTCGGCGGCCGCGGTGGCTGACCAGACGCCTGGTGACGAGATTTCGGCGCGTAGTGGTCTGCCGGCCAGCGAGGTTGCCGCATTGCTCAGCAACTGCGATGGGAGCCAGACCAGCATGAATTTCTGCGCGTGGCGTGACCAGATCGTCGCCGAGCGCGAGCTGCAGCACGTCATTGACCAACAGGGCAGCGAGCACCCAGATCGCAAGGCAGCGCTCGAGGCGCGAATTTCGAAATGGAAAAAGGCGCGCGACGCGTCTTGCGAGAAGTCGGCCCGGAAAGAGTGGGGCGACGGCTCGATGCGTCCAGCGGCACAGGCGATCTGCGTGACGTCATCGACGAAGACGATGACGAAGCGGCTCGTGGCATCAAGCCACAAGGGGGCATGATGGTTAAGCGACGTAAAAAGTGCAGTACCAACTCACGGATCGGCAGGAGATGATTTTCTTTCCGATCTGGATGGTGGTCTTCATGTTCGCTATTTTCATGTACTTCAGCAAGTAGTCGACCTGATGGAGAAGCTTGATCGCTGGTAGCGCCGACGGGAAGTACCAGCTACCTGTTGAACTATGTTTGTGCCGGTCACGTTCCCGATTTCGAGGGAAAATGTCCGGGGGCACATGTGGGGGCAGGTTAAAAATACGAATTGAGAGAAACGCCTTTAAATTAATGGCTTAATTGGTGGTTGTGGTTCTCGGCCTCGCACCAGCAAGCATCCGCAGGCGGCACAAAAACACCCCACAAGCCTTTTCAAGGGGGGAATTTCGGTTGCCGGATCTCCCTAGTCACCGCACGCAATACGTCTTTCCTCGCTTCACCCGCTCCGGTTGGGAGCAGCGGCCAGCGTCGCGGCCGCGCGGTGAGATTGCGCTCGCTGCATGGCACAGCTGCCTTCCTCATTGATATGACATGGTGAACGAGGCTAGCCCGATGGCGGTTCCAGGGACCAGCGCGCCCGATGTGCGTAGATATCTCGCCGTCAGCGGGATGCTGATGTTTGCGCTCGTTGCATTGCCGATGCTCCACTGATTCTGGTTGCCGGCGATCGCGGAATCGGGACCGAACTTGATCGGGATGGCGTTGTAGAGGATTTGATAGCCGATACCCTGTGCACTCGACGACTTGTTGAGAGACAGGACGTTCGATGCATTGTCCGGCTTCGCGACATCCGTCAGCGTCAGATTGATGCCGACGCCAATCGCGCAGGTATCCAGATCGATGGAAAACTTCGTGTCGCCCGTCGTCGAACCGATGTCCTGCAGGTCTTTGCTCATTACCCGAGGCAGATCGACATTGATTGATGAATGCTTGACCTTGCAGGTCTGGCTCGCCACGGTCAAAACTCCCTCGACACGGAGGACGTAGCTCGTGCGCACCCCGTCTTGCATGGCTCGCCAGGTCATGGTGGGAAGCTGGCTTCCGTTGATGGTTCCGGACTGCACCGGCCCGGTCACGACGAGCGTGACTCCAGCGTTGAAGCTCTCCTTCGGTGTATTGAAGGAGATCGAGGTTGTCTTGTTGAAGGGAGCGACCTGCGTATTGCTGATTCCTGGAACCGCGGCGCGGAACTGGATGCCGATTCCTGGTATGCCGGTTTGGTACGTGTCTTGGTAGCCGGGCACAAGTGTTCCGCCGCTAATCTCGGCTGTGGTCTGCACTTGCCCCGCCGCACATCCCGTGGAGATCGTATTCCAGCCATGCGCATAGGTCGTCTCGGTGCTGCCAACGACTTTGTTTCTCGGGATCAGCCAGTCGTTTACGATTACAGATTGATAAATAGGGGTGGGAATAGTGGATCCGCTTCCATTAAAAAACTGGCAAGATGAATGAGCATAATTCGAGAAAATCGAAACAGAGGCAAATAATGCAATTTTTATCGATGATGTGATTGCCATATGATGGTTCCGGCGATGAGTCGAGCTGAAATTGTTTCGTCAGTACTTTATTGGGGGAAATTCAATTAGATGATTAAAAATTTGCTTTTAATTGTCGAATAGATTGCCTCGTTTTGATATGGGACGAGTACTAAATAAGATTGAAATCCATTTTGTACGAAGTCGTCGCATGACATCTCCGAGGCATGCTGCCGGCAGTGGTCGAAATTCGACCAGATCGACGCGGCCTCGAAACCCGGGGGCGGAAAGCTGTTTGACCTCAGCGTGATTGCCGGGCCGGCGACGGGAGTGAACTTCCTGCCGCGTGGGCTGAATGCGATGAATCAGAACGGCTGTGCATTCCGGGATCCTGGCATCGACGGCGGCATCGGGCGAATGTCGATCAGTGGTAGTGACAAGCAAGCGCAATGGATTGTGGATAAGGAGGTGGTTGCCGGCGAAGGAGTGGGCGGTGATTGGGTTGCCCGTCAAAGGGGGCGCAGGTGAGTGTTGTTTGAGATTGCTTAAATTCGATGGGTCGAATGGCGTCGGCTATCTTGTGGTGGGCATTGATTTTCGACGTGCCAATAAAATTTCTTTCGACCGGGGTGTCATTGGTTGACCCGAAAAAATCGCGGCGATGCAAGTCTGAGTGGCGCGAATAACATATATTTGGCGACTGCTTTCCTGGATCCTGACGCTGTCCGCGAGGTACAGGATGGCCGACGCATACGATGCCGTCCCGGCCCCTGCGCGCTCGTGCAGGTCATGCGACGCCGATCGCCGATCACGCGCTTGCGAAACGCATGATCAGCGGATCGAGCCACACCACTATCGATACCGAGACGTCGCCTAGCGGGTGTTCGCCTCCAAACTGTCGTAAACCTTGCGCCCGCTGACCCACGTCTCCAGCGCCGCGATGTCACGCAGCCGATACGGATTCCCGGGCTGATTGCCCTGCAGCGGATCGTCTGCGAGGATCACGAGGTCGGCCTGCTTCCCTTCCTTCAATGAGCCGACCTGATCGTCGAGATGGCACTGCCACGCCGCGTCGATGGTCACCGCGCGCAACGCCTCGGACGCGCTCAGGCATTCGGCCGCATTCAAGGTCGCCTGTTCCGGGTCCGCTTCCATCGTTCGCCCCATCGCCTGATCCATGTAGCGCAGCGGCCCCAGCGGAGACACGAAATGATCGCTGTGCAGGCTGACGCGCAGGCCCTCGTTCAGCGCCGATTTGCAGCGGTCGAGCTTCTGCGCGCGCGCTTCGCCCAGGATGGTCTTCTGGAACGCGCGTCCCCAGTAACCCACGTGGCCGATCAGGAAACTGGGCGAGATCGACAGCCGCTTCATGGCGCGCAGATCGTCGTCGCTGAGGAGCGAGGCATGCTCGATCCGATGGCGCAACGCGACCGGCGTCGCACCGGGTTGCGCGGTGGCCGACGCAGCAGGAGGAACCTGGCTCAGCGCCAGTTGGTAGGCCGCCAGCACATTGGCGATGGCTTCGTCCCCGTTGGCATGGGTCAGGACCGGCCATCCCTTCTCGACGACCTGTTGCATGACGTGCGCCAGGCCATCGACGGGCGAGAAGTTGAAGAGCCCGTTGGGCCCGACGCCGGGGACGCGGTGCTCGGCGCAGCACTTGTACGGCTGGCTTTGCAGGCCGGTCAGCCCCTGGTTGGAGCCGTCGGCAATCAGCTTCATCGCGCGGATGCTGAACAGCGCTTCGGGCGCGCTGGCGAATTCCGGCTTGAACTGATTCAACCACAACCGCCAAAGATCGTTGTTGCCGAACAGGGCCGCGCCCATGCGCGCCGTCATCAGCGGCGTCTTCGCCAGCGCCTGCATCAGGACAACTTCATAGAACCCGATGCCCATTCCCAAACCCGCGTCGAAGACGGTGGTGATGCCGCGCTTGTTCGCCTCCTGCAATACCGCTCGCATCGCGAGCAGCAGGTCCGCCGGTTGCGGCTTGGGGATGGCGTTCATCACCAGATCGACCCGCGTTTCGGTCAGCACCCCGTTGGGATAGGTGGCCTCGAGTCCGGCGGCCTGCAACGCGGCGCTGTTGGCATAGCCGAGATGGCCTGAGGCGTTGATCAGGAACAGGCGCACGTCCTTGCTGATGTCGTCCAGCCAGGCGCGGTCGATATCCACCCAGACGTCCATCAGCGACGGGTCGACGCCGCTTCCGCACACCCACGCGTCGCCTCCGGCCGGCGTATCGTTGACGGCAGCCACAATCTGGTCGCGGATCCAGGCCGCGCTGTAGCCGGGGCGCAGCTTCTGCTCCTCGAACGGCGTCACGTTGATCCACGGCGCGATGCGGAACACCGCGCTGGGCAGCAGGTGCATGTGCGGCTCGACCAGGCCGGGGAGCAAGGTCTGGCTGCCGTGGAGTATGCGTTCGATGGCGTTGGGGTGGCGCTCCCACATGCGTTGGCGCACCTCGTGGAGCGTGCCCGCGGCGACGACCTTGTGATCGGCGATACCCAGTGCGTCGACGCGCGTGGCGCAGTCTTCCGGATCCGGATAGATGCGTCCGCCGTGGAAGATGACGGCTTCGGGTTTTCGCGGCGTTTCCAGGCGGCTCAATTCCTGGAGCAAGTCTTGCCATGCGGATTCGCTTTGGCCGAGGACGGGCGCTAATAAATGCGGGCTGCAGCATGCACATCCGAGCTGGTGTCGCTGGAACATAATGGGCTCCTTGTCAGTTTTTATTGATTGCGCGAACGCATTGCTTATGGAAAGCAAAATCGACAGATGGGCGGGTGCGCGAAATCCGCGTATTGCCGTGCGCGGGCTACGACTTCGATGCGTGCTGCCGGGCTGCCGGCTCGCATGACGGCGCGCGACGCGACATCGTCCTTGCTGTTCGCCGCAGACAATGTCGGGAATCAAGGCGCCGAAGACGGAGGGGGCGGGGGCGCGTGATGCGGAATCGATGAAGCTCGCTTCTGGAATCCCATCGGGACATTGCGTCGGCTCCGCATGCGACGACACCCGGCGCGGCGCAAATGCAATACGCGATGATATTTATAAATATGGATTTTGTATGGAGCGAGATCAAAATACCTGCGCCGATATTCGCGGGCAACTACGATAAATGGCGGGAAATTACAATAATAATTCGAGGTATTTTGTGGGAAACAAATGTATTGCCCGGGTTTTGACGGGGAATGCGCGGCGGTCGCGCAGGCCGGCTCCCGCCGGCCCTGGATCGTCCCGACCGGCGCCGCGCATGCGGCGCATATGACGGCCTCGCCCGGCGCGCGCCGAAGCGCCGGATAGCGCCGCTGACCGACGCCTAATAACCGAACTGCGACGCCAATTCGTCGATGAGGTCGCGCTGGAACGCGTTGAACCGCTCGCCCGGCTGCTGCGCGGTCATCAGCGCGAGCGCGGGGTCGTCGACCGCGGTGCGCACGCCCGCCAATGTCTCGACGATCGCGAGGCCGCAGAACGGCACGTACGCCTCCGAATAGCCGCCTTCGTGCACGACCACCAGGCGTCCGCCGCACAGCCGTTCCGCCGCGTCCTTCACGCCTTGCGTGAGATGCCGGTAGCTGTCGCTGTGCAATTGCATGCGCGCGAGCGGATCGACCGCGTTCGCATCGAGCCCGCTCGCGACGACGATCAACTCGGGCCTGAACGCATCGAGCGCCGGCAACACGATGCGCGCGAGCGCGTGACGATAGGCGTCGTCGCCCGCGCCCGCGAGCAGCGGAATGTTGAGATTCGCGCCCACGCCCGCGCCTGCGCCGCGTTCCTCGGCGCCGCTGTAGCCGGGCGGAAAGCAGCGGTCCTGGTGCAGCGAGATTGTCAGCGTGTGGGGATCGTCGTAATAGATCGACTGCGTGCCGTTGCCGTGATGCACGTCCCAGTCGATCACGGCGATGCGTTCCACGCCGTGTTTCGCGCGCGCGGCCTCGAGCGCGATCGGGATGTTGGCGAGCAGGCAGAACCCCATCGGCTTGTCGCGCAGGCAGTGATGGCCGGGCGGCCGCGACAGCGAGAACGCGTTGGGCGCGCGCGCGTCGAGCACGGTGTCGACGGCCGCGAGCGCGAGCCCGGCCGACAGCGCGGCGATTTCGTAGCTGCCCGGGCCGAACGGCGCGAGATCGCCGAGGTCGCCGCCCGTCGCGTCGCTCAGGCGCTTGAAGGCATCCAGATACGACGCGGGATGGATCCGCCGCAGATCGGCGTCGGTCGCGGCCGGCGCGGTTTGCATCGCGAGGCGGGCGCCGAGCCCGGAGGCCTGCACGAGCGCAAGCAGGCGGCGTTTCGAATCGGGCGATTCCGCGTAGCCCGCGGCCGACGGCGGCTGGACCCAGCCGCCGACCGGCAGGAACAGCGCGTGCATGCCGCCCGTATGCCAGAACGTGCGTTCGTCGGTGAAGAATGCGGTTTTGCTCATGAGATCGGTCAGGTGGGTTGGAAAGACAAGGCAGGGTCAACCGGCGCGCCGCTCGACGCGCAGCAGCAGCGCGAGCGACGCGCACGCCGCGACGGCCGCGAGCGCGAACAGCTGGCGCTGGGTGCCGCCGCCGTCGAGCAGCAGGCCGGCGACGAGCGGTCCGGCCGCGAGCCCCGCGCCGATCACGAGGTTGAGCGTCGCGATCAGGCGGCCGGACGGATCGACGCGCGCCACGCTGGCGAGCGCGAACGGCAGCACGAAGGTCCACGCGAACTTGAAGGCGAGGATCGCGGCGGCGAAGCCGGGCGCGCCCGCCTGCGCGGCGAGCAGGGCCAGCGCCCCGACGAGAATGCCGTAGCCCGTGTACAGCATCGCGCGCCGCGCCGCGCGTCCGCCGAGCAGCGCGGCGAGCGTCGCGCCGGCGATGCCGAACAGGCTCGCGATCGCGAGCACGGTGCCGGTGGCGGACGCATCGAAGCCGGCGGCGGCGGCGGCGCGACTGGCGAAGGTCCACACGCCGCCGATCGCGAGGTAGAACGTCAGCACGCCCGCGATGGCGAGCGCGGCGAGCCGCGCGGACGAGGCGGGCGGCATCGTCTCGCCGCGGCCGGCGGCGCGCGCGCCGAGCGCGGCGGGGAACGCGCGCGCGAGCGGCGCTGCGAGCGCGCCGAGCAGGGCCAGCGCGAGGTACAGCGCGCGCAGCCCGAACAGCTGGAACACATGCGGCAGCACGAACAGGCCGATCGCGCCCGCGATCAGCTGGCCGATCACCCAGACGCCGTAGACCCGATCGTGGTTGCCGCTGGTGGCCGCGCTCGTCATGCACAGCACCATCAAGGTGCCGCCGCCGAACGCGGTGACGGCGCGCAGCGCGAGCAGCGCGGGGAAGCCCGGCATCAGGCCGGCGGTGGCGAGATTGCCGGCGCAGAACACGGCGACCGCGACGAATGCGACGCGCGGCGCGGCCACGCGCCCGAGCCATAGATAGGACGGCAGCGTCGCCGCGCTGAACGCGCCCAGCTCGACGAAGAAGTACACGCCGACCTGCGAGGCGGACAACCCGAACTGAGCCGCGAGCTGCGCGGCGACCGCGGGCGCGACGAGCAACAGCAGCGGCGTGATGGCGGCGAAGGCCACGAGCGCGGCGAGCGTGGCCGATGTGAAGTGCGGCGCGTTGGGGTGCGCGGCGGCGAGCGGCGCGGGTGGTGACAAGGTTTCGGGCATGGGGTGGCCGGTTGGGGGCGGGACGGTCAGCACGATGGTGCCGGGCGGCGCACGTGCGCGGACGGCGCGGCATCGCCGTGCCGGGGCGGGTGGTGCTGCATCGGCGCTCCTTGCCGTGAGGCGGGGCCCGATGCGACGAGTGTCGGCGGCGATCCGGACCTTGCCCAGTCGTGCAGATGAACGTTGAGGAAAACCCGCGAGAGCCGGACGGCCGGAAGACACCGGGGGTGGCGCTTCGTCCGGCGACGGCGGCGCGGCAGGTCCCCGTCCAAATGAACGGGGTGTGAACGGGGGCGCGCCCGGGGGTTTTTCAAAAAAAGCGCTCGCTATAATCGTCCGTTCATCGCGGCACGCGGCCCGGGCGGTCCGGCGGGCGAAGGAGCTTCAGTGACGGTCAGCGCAGGAATCCGGCAGTACCCCGATGCGCCGAGCGACGTGCCGGCCGCGATCGTGCTCGACGAGGCCGCCTGGCCGTCGCGCCCGGCACGCCGGGCCGACTTCGCCGGTGTGCCGGGCGCGGCGGTGGCGTCGCCGCGCGAATTGAGCCTGTTGTTGCTCGATCTGTACGCGCTCGCGGGGCAGGCCGGGATCGGCGAATTCGAATGCCGCTTCTTCGCGCTGCTGTCCGGCTACCTGCCGTTCGACGCGGCCTGGACCGGCGTGACCACCCACCTGCCGTCCGGGCCGGTGATGCACAACAGCTACCTGTACCGCCTGCCGCCCGCGTTCTTCAGCGACTGGCTGCGCGTGCGCGACGCCGATCCGCTCGCGGCGCGGACCCTGGCGGCGGTCGGCTGCGCGGCGCGGGTCTCGGCGCTCGACGCGGGGCTCGACGGCCGTTTTCGCGATTGGTGCGTGCGATACGGGCTCGCGCAGCTGATGTGCGTGAGCGTGTTCGATCGTCGCTTCGGACTCACGACCTTCCTGTCGATCTATCGGCATGGGCTGCACCAGCCGTTCAGCGACGACGACGCGCGCCGCTACGAGGATGTGATCCCGCACCTGGCCGCGGCGCTGACCATCAATCGCGCGGCGCACCTCGCGCGGCTGCGCGGCGAGGCGGCGGCGTCGACGGCGCGCGCGATCTGCGACAGCTTCGGCGTGCTGCATCACGCGGATCCGGAATTCGAGGCGGCGCTGCGCGGCGAGTGGCCGCAGTGGCGCGGCGAGCGGCTGCCGGGCGAATTGGTCGAGCACGTGCGGGGCCATGCGGGGCAGCCGTTCCTGGGCGAGGCCCTGCGCGTGCAATGTACGGGCGTGGCGGGGCTGTTCCTGCTTGAAGCGCGCCCGCGTTCGCTGCTCGACCGGCTGAGCCCGCGCGAGCTGGCGGCGATTCGCTATTACGGCGAGGGGCGTTCGCACAAGGAGGTCGCGCAGCGCATGGCCATCTCGCCCGCGACGGTGCGGCATTACCTGCGCTGCGCGTATCGGAAGCTGGGGATGCACGACAAGAGCCAGATCCCGGGCGTGCTGGGCGCGCTGGATGCGCCGGACCGGCGCGCGGCCGACCCGCCGCCCGGCGCGGCATGACGGCGCGCGGCGACGCTCAGTAGCTGGAGCGGTAGTTCGTGCCCTGGTCGTAGCGGTTCTGCCAGTGCTGCAGGTATTGCGTGGCGAGCGCCGGGTTGTTCCACACGACGAGCACGTTTTCCGAGTTTCGCGAGGCGGCGGAGGCCGAGTAGTTGAACGAGCCGGTCTCGACGTGGCGGCCGTCGACGACGATGTACTTGTCGTGATGGATGGCGTAGCGGTCGATTGTGCGGGTCGGCACCTTCGCGTTGACGAGCAGGTTGAGCGCCTGCTTCGACGCCTTCGAGCGATTGCCGTCGTTGTCGACGACCACGGCGATGTCGACGCCGCGCTGGCGCGCGTCGAGCAGCGCGCGCACCACCTTCGGCGAGGTGAACGAATAGCCGGCGAGCCGCAGCGAGGCGCGCGCCGCGCCGATCACCTTCAGGACCAGCGCTTCCGCGCCGCCGTCCGGCGAGAACGCGGCCTCGATGACCTGGCCGGCCGGCGCTTCGCGCGGCGGCGCAGAGAGCAGGCGCGACAGGTAGGCGACGACCTCGGCGTACAGGGTGTCGGTAGGCGTCTTGGCGACGGCCAGTTGAGGGGCGGACAGCAGGGCGACGGAGAGACACGCGGCGGTCAGCCGGTTGTGCAACAGCATGAGGTTCGGGCGGAGCGTGGAAAACAAACGAGGCGAGAGTGTAACGGCAGTCGGCGGGTTTCGCGAAGCGACGCGTGCGTGGGGCGAGCCGGTGGGGCGCGGGAGGAAGGAGGCGCGTCGGATGGGAGAAGGAGGGGCCGTCCGGATCGATGAGCGGGTGCCGATGCGCGCCTGCGCGCGCATCGGCAAGCCGGTGAAAGTGATGCGGCCGGCCCGAATGGATGGCCGGCCGCGCGGTTGCCTACAGGATGTGGACGACCAGGCAGGCGATCACGAGCACGCCGAGCGGCACGCCCAGCAGCCAGGCGATCAGGTACTTGCCCATTTCGACGCTCCTCGATGAGAGGGGAAGGGCGGGACGGCCGATCGTCGTCCCGCATGCCCGGTTACAGCGACTTGTCGAAATCCTTCAGTTGCCGCTCGGCCTCGTCGCGCGCGATGCCGTAGCGCTCCTGGATCTTGCCGGCGAGGTATTCGCGATTGCCTTCGACGACCGCGAGATCGTCATCGGTCAGCTTGCCCCATTTCGCCTTGAGCTTGCCGGTCAACTGCTTCCACTGCCCCTTGATCTTGTCTTCGTTCATGCTGTTCTCCTGGTTGGGAATCGACGCCGCCGCGCGGGCGCGGCGGCGGTTGGTGCGAATCGATGCAGGCGTCAGGCCTTGGCCTTCAGGCCGGCGGCATCCACGTGCTTCACGCCCTTCACGGCGCGCGCGATGGCCACGGCCTTCTTGACGGCGATCCGGGTCGGCAGCACGCCCGTGAGCGTGACGATGCCGTCGATCGTCTTCACGCCGACCTCGGTGCTCTTCACGCCGTCGGTGACGGCGAGTTCGCTCTTCACCTTGGTGGTGATCCAGGTGTCGGTGACGGGCTGGCTGGATTCGGCCGCCGCGCCGTCGCTGGCCGGTTCGGTCTGCGCGTAGGGGCTGCTCCAGCCGGCTGTGCCAAGCAGGAATGCGGTGCTGATCGCGAGTACGGACGAAAGGGATCGGGTTCGGTTCATGCGGGCCTCCAGGGGTGAAAGAAAGACGGGGTCGGCGAGCGCTCAGGCGCACCAGCCCGGGCCCGGCGCACGATCGGCGTGCCGGGTTGCGGCACGTCGGGCGGAACGGGGATGCCGGGCGGCGGCTGCCCGGGGAACGGCTTGCCGGGCTGGGGCGGCGGCACGTCGGCCGGTGGGCGCGGGTCGGGCGTCTGGTGCAGGTTCATCGGCGACTCCTTGCTTCGGATGTATTGGAATGCGTGACAGGTTCAGAATACGGAGCGGCAATCCGCGTCGACAGAGGCAAATGCACCCGGTTTCCTAGTGCGTTTGCGCCAGCCGGCGAGCAACCGGCCGCGGCGCGGGACGCCATTAAAACTGGTTGTGTTCGCAACCATGAATGCCTATCCTCGTCGGCACGACGATACCAACCAATCAGGAGACTCGACGATGAATGCATCCTCCGTGCGCGTGGCCGTGGTGGGCCTGGGCGCGATCGGCGGCCTGTTCGCCGCGGCGCTGGCGCAAGCCGGCTGGCAGGTCGGCGCGTTCGCGCGCGGCGCGACGCTCGACGCGGTCCGCGCGGACGGGCTGCGCATCGCCGACGAACAGGGCGGGGAGACCGTCGTGCGGCTGGCCGCGAGCGACGACGCGGCGGCGCTGGGCGAGCAGGACTACGTGGTGCTGGCGCTGAAGGCGCAGGCGCTGCCGGCGTTGGCGTCGCGGCTCGCGCCGCTGGTCGGGCCGCGCACGGTGGTGGTGGGCGCGATGAACGGGCTGCCGTGGTGGTTCCTGCACGGCTTTGCCGGGCCGCTCGACGGCGTCTGCCTCGAATCGATCGATCCGGCGGGGGCGGTGTCGGCGGCGTTGCCGCCGGCGCAGGCGATCGGCTGCGTGGTGCACCTGTCGTCGGCGACGTCCGCGCCCGGCGTGGTGCGGCGCGGGCGCGGCAACCGCCTGATCGTCGGCGCGCCGGACGCGGCCCGCGAGGCGGCCGCCGCGCGTTTCGCCCGGGCGCTTGCCGCGGGCGGCTTCGAGGTCGAGACGAGCGCGGCGATCCGCACCGAGATCTGGGCCAAGCTGTGGGGCAACATGAACATGAATCCGCTGAGCGCGCTCGCGGGTTCGACCGCCGATCGCCTGCTCGACGATCCGTACACGCATGCGCTCGCGCTGCGGATGATGGAGGAGGCCGACGCGATCGGCGCGCGGCTCGCGCTGTCGACCGGCATGAGCGGCCCGGAGCGGATCGCGGTCACGCGCCGGCTCGGCGCGTTCAAGACCTCGATGCTGCAGGACCTGGAGGCGGGACGCCCGCTCGAGATCGGGCCGATCCTCGGGGTGTTCCCGGAGCTGGGCCGCCGGCTCGAGGTGCCGACGCCTTACTGCGACGCGGTGCTGGGGCTGCTGCGGCAGCGCGCGGCCAACAGCGGGCTGTGAGCGGGCGCGGCCGGACGGCGCTGCGCCGGGTCGTCAGGCGAGACGGTCGCTCAGGCGCGCGATGATGCGGTCGAACGCGCGTGCGAAGACCTGCTGCTCGTGCTCGCTCAGGCCGGCGAGCAGCTCGGCGTTCCATTTGCGCGCGATCGGCATGATGCGGCGATTGAGCGCGACGCCGTCGCGCGTCAGCGCGACCAGCACGACCCGCGCATCCTCGTCGCTCGCGCCGCGTTCGACGAGCCCGCGCCGGATCAGCGCCTCCGCCGCGCGGCTGGCCTGGCTCTTGTCGAGGTGGGTGTGGCGGGCCAGTTCCATGATCGAGAACGGGCCGAACGCGCCGATGGCCGCGATCACCCGCGCCTCGGGCAGCGAGATGCCGAGCTTCGTCTGATAAAGCTCGCCGATCCCGCGATCGGACAGCTTGTTCAACACGTGCAGGCGATAGGTCAGAAACTGCTCGAGGCCGGCTTTGCTGCCTTTCATGTCGGAATCCTGAAGGAGGGGGCGGCCCGATTGTTGCCGTATCCCGGCGCGCGGTCAACGTCGGCGCGCGCGGTGCGGCGGCCGCGCGACGTCCGAACCGCCTTCGGCGAGGCGGCGGCGTCGCGCCGACGGCCGCCGTTTCAGGTGCGGCCGTACTTCAGGCGGGTCAGCTGTTCCGCCGCGTCGGCGAGCAGGCGGGCCGCGTCGCGGATCGCGACGTCGAGCGTGATCGGGCCCGGCGCGGGCGAGAAGCAGCCGTCGAAATGCGCGCCGAGCGCCGCGAGCGCGGCGGCGTCGACCGCGCCCGACAACAGCGTGGCCGGCACGCCCGCTGCGCGCGCGCGCCGGCAGGCGACGAACGGCGCCTTGCCGTGCAGCGTCTGCGCGTCGGAGCGGCCTTCGCCGGTGATCAACCAGTGCGCGCCCGCGAGTGCGTCGTCGAGGCCGATCTGCCGCGCGACCACCTCGGCGCCCGCTTCGAAGCGCGCGCCGAGCATGTGCAGCGCGAAGCCGAGCCCGCCCGCCGCACCGGCGCCGGACAGGTCGCGCGCGCGGCCGGCGGGCGTGCCGGGGCGGCGCGGCAGCGCGGCCTCGAGCAGCTCGGCGAAGTGCCCGAGCGCGGCGTCGAGCGGTTCGACCTGGGCGGGCGTCACGCCCTTCTGCGGACCGAACACCGCGGTTGCGCCGTGCGCGCCGGTGAGCGGGTTGTCGACATCCGACATGCCGATGAAGGTCGCCTGCGCGAGCCGCGGATCGAGGCCCGCCACGTCGAGGCGGGCGATGCGCGCGAGCGTGGCGGGCGTCGGTTCGAGCGCGCGGCCGTCGGCGTCGAACGCGCGCAGGCCGAGCCCGGCGAGCAGGCCCGCGCCGGCGTCGTTGGTGCTGCTGCCGCCGAGCGCGACGTAGAAGGTGCGCACGCCGTCGTCGAGCAGCGCGCGGATCGCGTCGCCGAGGCCGCGCGTGCTGCGCGCCTCGACCGGCGCGGCCATCCCGGCCGGGTCCGTGATGCCGACCACCTCGGCCGTTTCGACGAGCGCCGTATCCGGGGCGAGCCGGCCGACCGCCGCGTCGCGCGGCGCGAGCGCGGCGCCCGCCACGCGCAGCGTGCGTCGCGCGCCGCCGTGCGCGAGCATCGCATCGAGGGTGCCCTCGCCGCCGTCCGCCATCGGCCGGCAGCGCAGCTCGGCGTCCGGCTGCGCGCGGCGCACCCCGGCGCCGATCGCGTCGGCCACCTGCGCGGCGGAAAGCGAGCCTTTGAAGGAATCGGGCGCGATGACGACAACGGGCGGATGCGGCATGGTGTCTCCGGACATGGAACGTCGATTGGTGTGAGGAATTCGGCGGCGCGCGGCGCCGCGTCGGATCGAAGCTTAGCAGGGCGGCCGGGTGGCCCGGATACGGGGCGGCGCATGACCGGCATCGCGCGGGGTGCGGGCGTGCCGTCGACGGTCGCGGGGCGAGCGGGGATGGAATCTCGCGGTGCGGGGAAAATAGTTTGCTAGAATAGTCGATTCTTCCGGCCAAAGCCGTGCTTGGAAGCCGCCCGCGCTGCGCACGCTCGTCGTTTGCGCGCGGGGCGCGCAACGGCGGCGCGGGCACATCCGCCGCCGCGCGGGTACGGCAAGGAAAACCGATTCGCTCGAATAATTTTAGGACGATTGAAGCCATGGCTAACGTTGTTGAAAACCTCGGCAAGCTCGAACGCCGCGTCACGATCTCGCTGCAGAAGGCAGTCGTGCAGAAGGAAATCGACGCCCGTATTCAGAAACTCGCGAAGAACGTGCGCATGCCGGGCTTCCGCCCGGGCAAGGTGCCGCTCAAGATGGTCGCGCAGCAGTATTCGGGCCAGGTCGAAGCGGAAGTGCTGAGCGACAAGATCGGGCAGGAATTCTTCGACATCAGCCGCGCGGAAAACCTGCGCGTTGCCGGCCAGCCGAGCTTCGCGCCGAAGCAGGAAGCCTTGTCGGAAGAAGCGTACGCGTTCGACGCGACCTTCGAGGTCTACCCGGAAGTGAAGATCGGCGATCTGGCCGTGGCCGAGGTCGAGCGTTCGACCACGACCATCGGCGACGCCGAGATCGACCGCACCCTCGACATCCTGCGCAAGCAGCGCGTGCATTTCCACGCGCGCGGCGAAGGCGGCGAGCACGGTGACGGCGGCGCGGAAACGGCCGCGCAGAACGGCGACCGTGTGACGGTCGACTTCGTCGGCAAGATCGACGACGTCGCATTCCAGGGCGGTACCGCGGAAGACTTCCCGTTCGTGCTCGGCGAAGGCCGCATGCTGCCCGAATTCGAGAAGGCGGCGCTGGGCCTGAAGGTCGGCGAGTCGCGCGAATTCGACCTGACGTTCCCGGCCGACTATCACGGCAAGGACGTCGCGGGCAAGACCGCGAAGTTCACGGTCACGATGAAGAAGGTCGAGTGGGCGCACCTGCCGGAGATCGACGCGGCATTCGCGAAGTCGCTCGGCATCGAAGACGGCGATCTGACGAAGATGCGCGGCGAGATCAAGGAAAACCTGGAGCGTGAGGCGAAGCGTCGCACCCAGGCGATCGTGAAGAATCAGGTGATGGACGCGCTGCTGAAGATTTCGGAGCTGGACGTGCCGAAGGCGCTGGTCGAGCAGGACCAGGAGCGTCTCGTCGAGATGGCGCGCCAGGATCTCGCGCA
The DNA here is from genome assembly GCF_028657905.1 of Burkholderia sp. FERM BP-3421. Classification (NCBI taxonomy): domain Bacteria; kingdom Pseudomonadati; phylum Pseudomonadota; class Betaproteobacteria; order Burkholderiales; family Burkholderiaceae; genus Burkholderia; species Burkholderia sp. FERM BP-3421. The sequence goes on from NZ_CP117782.1 coordinate 878,509, forward strand.
GCGCGGCGTGCCGAATGCGGCGCAGGCGCCGATCCCGGCCGAGATGTTCACCGAGCAGGCCGAGCGCCGCGTGAAGCTGGGCCTCGTGCTGGCCGAACTGGTGAAGTCGAACGGCCTCGAGGCGAAGCCGGAACAGATCCGCGCGGAAGTGGACGAGTTCGCGAAGAGCTACGAAGACCCGAAGGAAGTGGTCCGCTGGTATTATTCGAACCAGCAGCGCCTCGCCGAGATGGAAGCGTTCGTCGTTGAAAGCAACGTCGTCGACTTCGTGCTGGGCAAGGCGAAGGTGACGGACAAGGAAGTGAGCTTCGAAGCACTGGCGAGCGCGACGGCGCAAGCTTAAGCGTTGCTCCAGCGGCGTGCTGGCTGTCCGAGCGACGGCCCGCACGCCGTTTTCGCATTCTGTGCGACTGCCGGTAACATGGTGGTCGCGGTTTGCTTCCGCTCCGTTCAATACTCACTCGGACAAGGCTCATTGAATGATCAATCGCGCTCAATTGCTGGATACGTTGGCTTCGCACGCTCCGCGGGATTTCGAGACCCAGGCGCTGGGTCTGGTGCCGATCGTCGTCGAGACGAGCGGCCGCGGCGAGCGTTCGTATGACATCTATTCGCGCCTCCTGAAAGAGCGCATCGTGTTCATGGTCGGCGAAGTGAACGACCAGACCGCGAACCTCGTGGTCGCGCAGTTGCTGTTCCTCGAGAGCGAGAATCCCGACAAGGACATCAGCCTCTACATCAACAGCCCGGGCGGCTCGGTGTCGGCCGGTCTCGCGATCTACGACACGATGCAGTTCGTGAAGCCCGACGTGTCGACGCTGTGCATGGGCCTCGCGGCCAGCATGGGTGCGTTCCTGCTCGCGGCGGGCGCACGGGGCAAGCGCTTCGCGCTGCCGAACGCGCGCGTGATGATCCACCAGCCGCTCGGCGGCGCGCGCGGCCAGGCGTCGGACATCGAGATCCAGGCGCGCGAGATCCTCTACTTGAAGGAGCGCCTGAACGCGCTGCTCGCCGAACACACGGGGCAGGACGTCGAGCGCATCGCGCGCGACACCGATCGTGATAATTTCATGTCCAGCGATGATGCGAAGGCATACGGGCTGATCGACCACGTGTCGGCCAAGCGTCCCTGATCTAGTGGGGTGCCGCCCCAAAACGGCGGCCGTCCCCGACGCCCCGAGCATCGGCGGCAAGCACATCCAGCCGGCCCCCGCGCACCCCGGATCGTGGTGTCGGGGGCAAACGGCGTATCATGTAACTCACGCGTCCGGAGGCTCATACATCCATGGCGGACAAGAAAGGTTCTAACAGCGAGAAGCTGTTGTATTGCTCGTTCTGCGGGAAAAGCCAGCATGAGGTGAAGAAACTCATCGCGGGCCCGTCGGTGTTCATCTGCGATGAATGCATCGACCTGTGCAACGAAATCATTCGCGACGAAGCAGCCGCGGCGGGCGTCGAAGCCAGCCTGTCGAAATCGGATCTGCCGAGCCCGCAGGAAATTCGCGACATCCTCGATCAATACGTGATCGGGCAGGAGCGCGCGAAGAAGATTCTCGCCGTCGCGGTCTACAACCACTACAAGCGCCTCAAGCATCTCGACAAGAAGGACGACATCGAGCTGTCGAAGAGCAACATCCTGCTGATCGGCCCGACGGGTTCCGGCAAGACGCTGCTCGCGCAGACCCTCGCGCGCCTGCTGAACGTGCCGTTCGTGATCGCCGACGCGACCACGCTGACGGAAGCCGGCTATGTCGGCGAGGATGTCGAGAACATCATTCAGAAGTTGCTGCAGAACTGCAACTACGAAGTCGACAAGGCGCAGCGCGGCATCGTCTACATCGACGAGATCGACAAGATCAGCCGCAAGTCGGACAACCCGTCGATCACCCGCGACGTGTCGGGCGAGGGCGTGCAGCAGGCGCTGCTCAAGCTCGTCGAGGGCACGATGGCGTCGGTGCCGCCGCAGGGCGGCCGCAAGCACCCGAACCAGGATTTCATCCAGGTCGACACGACCAACATCCTGTTCATCTGCGGCGGCGCGTTCGACGGCCTGGAGAAGGTCATCACCGATCGCACCGAGAAGACCGGCATCGGTTTCGGCGCGACCGTGAAGAGCAAGCAGGAGCGTGACGCGGGCGAGGTGCTGCGCGAGGTCGAGCCGGAGGATCTGATCAAATTCGGGTTGATCCCCGAACTGATCGGTCGTCTGCCGGTGGTCGCGACGCTCGGCAAGCTCGACGAGGCCGCCCTGGTGAAAATCCTGATCGAGCCGAAGAATGCGCTCGTCAAGCAGTACCACAAGCTGTTCGCGATGGAACGGGTCGAACTCGAAATCCGTCCGGGCGCGCTGCAGGCCGTCGCCCGCAAGGCGATCCGCCGCAAGACCGGCGCGCGCGGCCTGCGCTCGATCATCGAACAGGCGCTGCTCGACGTGATGTACGAATTGCCGACGATGAAAGGGGTCAGCAAAGTCATCATCGACGACAATGTCATCGACGGCGATGGTAAACCGTTATTGATCTATGAGGACGCGCCCAAGGTGGCGGGTTCGAATTGATCGGCTTTAAGGTGTGGTAAGCAAAAAAGCCGTTCATGGCGTCGTGAGCGGCTTTTTTTCGTTTATCTTTGTGGGTAACTCTGACTCGAACCGCCACGGTTGAATTTTTACCGAATATTTCCCACGCGCTGAAGGCTTGCAATCTGCTGTGCCGGCCTCAATTACCGAACAATTGATTCCACTCATGGGGAAATGAAATGTCAGGCACCCAACTTCTTCCGCCGGAACGCATCACGCTCCCGCTGCTGCCGCTGCGGGATGTCGTCGTTTTCCCGCATATGGTGATCCCGCTCTTCGTGGGTCGACCGAAATCGATCAAGGCCCTCGAAGTCGCGATGGAAGGCGGCAAGCACATCATGCTCGTCGCGCAGAAAACCGCGGCCAAGGATGAGCCGACCGAAAAAGACATGTACGAGGTTGGCTGCATCGCCAACATCCTGCAGATGCTGAAGCTGCCCGACGGCACCGTGAAGGTGCTCGTCGAGGGCTTGCAGCGCGCGCAGGCGCTGTCGATCGAAGAGCAGGAGACGCAGTTCTCCTGCGAGGTGATGCCGCTCGAACCGGATCACGCGGACAGCGCGGAAACCGAGGCGCTGCGTCGCGCGATCGTGTCGCAGTTCGACCAGTACGTGAAGCTGAACAAGAAGATCCCGCCGGAGATCCTGACCTCGCTGTCGGGCATCGACGAGGCGGGCCGTCTTGCCGACACCATCGCCGCGCACCTGCCGCTCAAGCTCGACCAGAAGCAGCACATCCTCGAGATGTTCCCGGTGATCGAGCGCCTCGAGCACCTGCTCGCGCAGCTCGAAGCCGAGATCGACATCCTGCAGGTCGAGAAGCGCATCCGCGGGCGCGTGAAGCGCCAGATGGAGAAGAGCCAGCGCGAGTACTACCTGAACGAGCAGGTCAAGGCGATCCAGAAGGAACTGGGCGAGGGCGAGGAAGGCGCGGATCTCGAGGAGCTCGAGAAGCGCATCAACGCCGCGCGCATGCCGAAGGAAGCCAAGAAGAAGGCCGATGCGGAGCTGAAGAAGCTCAAGCTGATGTCGCCGATGTCGGCCGAGGCGACCGTCGTGCGCAACTACATCGACACGCTGATCGCGTTGCCGTGGCGCAAGAAGAGCAAGGTCAACAACGACCTGTCGAACGCCGAGCGCGTGCTCGACGAGGATCACTACGGCCTCGAGAAGGTCAAGGAACGGATCCTCGAGTATCTCGCGGTCCAGCAGCGCGTCGACAAGGTGAAGGCGCCGATCCTGTGCCTCGTCGGGCCTCCGGGCGTCGGCAAGACCTCGCTCGGCCAGTCGATCGCCCGCGCGACGAACCGCAAGTTCGTCCGCATGGCGCTCGGCGGGGTGCGTGACGAGGCGGAGATCCGCGGTCACCGCCGGACCTACATCGGCTCGATGCCGGGCAAGATCCTGCAGAGCCTGTCGAAGGTCGCCGTGCGCAATCCGCTGTTCCTGCTCGACGAAGTCGACAAGATGGGCATGGATTTCCGCGGTGATCCGTCGTCGGCGCTGCTCGAGGTGCTCGATCCGGAGCAGAACCACACATTCGCCGACCACTACGTCGAGGTCGACTTCGACCTGTCGGACGTGATGTTCGTCGCGACCTCGAACTCGCTGAACATCCCGCCGCCGCTGCTCGACCGGATGGAAGTGATCCGCCTGTCCGGCTACACGGAAGACGAGAAGGTCAGCATCGCGCAGCGTTACCTGCTGCCGAAGCAGAAGAAGAACAACGGCCTGAAGGAAGGCGAGATCGAGGTCACCGAGCAGGCGATCCGCGACATCATCCGCTACTACACGCGTGAAGCGGGCGTGCGTTCGCTCGAGCGCGAAGTGTCGAAGATCTGCCGCAAGGTCGTGAAGATGCTGCTGCTCAAGAAGGCGACGGGCGCGATCAAGGTCGACGGCGAGAACCTCGACACCTTCCTCGGCGTGCGCAAGTACGACTTCGGTCTGGCCGCGAAGGAAAACCAGGTCGGCCAGGTCACCGGCCTCGCGTGGACGGAAGTCGGCGGCGATCTGCTGACGATCGAAGCGGCCGTGATGCCCGGCAAGGGCAACGTGATCCGCACCGGTTCGCTCGGCGACGTGATGAAGGAGTCGGTCGAGGCGGCGCGTTCGGTCGTGCGTTCGCGTTCGCGCCGGCTCGGCGTGAAGGACGAGGCATTCGAGAAGCAGGACATCCACATTCACGTGCCGGAAGGCGCGACGCCGAAGGACGGTCCGTCCGCCGGCATTGCGATGACGACCGCGCTGGTGTCCGTGCTGACGGGCATCCCGGTGCGCGCCGATGTCGCGATGACGGGCGAGATCACGCTGCGCGGCGAAGTGCTGCCGATCGGCGGGCTCAAGGAGAAGCTGCTGGCTGCGCATCGCGGCGGCATCAAGCTCGTGCTGATCCCGGAAGAGAACGTCAAGGATCTCGCCGAGATCCCCGACAACGTGAAGAACGCGATCGAGATCGTGCCGGTCCGCTGGATCGACAAGGTGCTCGAACTGGCGCTCGAGCGTTTGCCGGAGGCGCTGCCGGAAGAGGAGGCGAAAGCCGCCGCGCCGGTCGCGGATGCCGCCAAGGATGCGGGCGCGTCCGATTTCGTCAAGCACTGAGCATGAGCGGCGCGCCGTGCGGCGCGCGCTCCCGAAACCCGCGGCGCGTGCGCCGCGGGTTTTTTATGGGTGCTTGGGATCGGATCGCGCCTGGGCTATATTGCGTACGGAAGCGATGCGAATGGGCTTGGCAAACAGGGCGCGGTTGCGCTATAGTTGCGGGCTCGCTGCTTGAGGGTTGCAAGACTCCGGGCAGGCGGCAATGCGGAGCGGGTGCTTAGCTCAGTTGGTAGAGCGGCGCCCTTACAAGGCGTAGGTCGGGAGTTCGAGCCTCTCAGCACCCACCAGTTCCGATTGCCCAAGACCAAGGAGCGGTAGTTCAGTCGGTTAGAATACCGGCCTGTCACGCCGGGGGTCGCGGGTTCGAGTCCCGTCCGCTCCGCCATCATTCCGAAAGGCGAACTCCGGTTCGCCTTTTTTCTTGCCCGCTGAGGTAATATCGGGCGTTTTGTCCTTCTCAATCGTCACGCATGCTCGATTTCTTCCGTAATCACCAGCGCCTGATGATGTTCCTCCTGCTCCTGATCGTGCTGCCGGGGTTGGGGATCGTCGGGATTCAGGGTTTCCGCGGCTTCTTCGACGAGACCGCGAATGTTGCGGAAGTCAACGGGCACAAGATCACGCGCGCCGAGTTCAACACCGCGCTGCGCCAGCAGGTCGACCAGGCGCGCCAGATGCTCGGCGCCCAGTTCGATGCGAAGACCTTCGATTCGCCCGAGCGCCGCCAGCAGCTGCTCGACAATCTGATCCAGCAGCGCGCGCTCGCCGACGAGACGCGCCGCCTGCACCTGACCGCCTCGGACGCGGAAGTGCGCCAGACGCTGCTCAGCGATCCGGTGATTGCCTCGCTGAAGAAGCCGGATGGTTCGTTCGACGGTGAGCGCTACACGCAGTTGCTGGCGATGCAGGGGATGACGCCCGACCAGTACCAGGAGCGCGTGCGCTACAACCTCGCGTTGCAGCAGATCCCGAACAGCGTGATCACGACCGCCTTCACGCCGAAGAGCCTCGCGCAGCACCTGACCGAACTCGCGGAACAGCAGCGTGAAGTGCAGGCCCTGGTCCTGAAGCCGGCCGACTACGCGTCGAAGGTGCAGCCGACCGGCGCGCAGATCGGCGCCTACTACGATGCGCACAAGGCGTCGTTCGCGACGCCCGAGTCGGCGACGATCCAGTACCTCGTCTATTCGCCGGCCGCCGCGGCGGCGAGCGCGCAGTTGACCGACGCCGATCTCAAGAAGTACTACGACGACAACGCCGCGCGTTTCCGCACCGACGCACAGGTGCGCGTGAGCCATATCTTCATCGCGGCCGCGAAGGATGCGAGCGCGGCCGACAAGAGCGCGGCGAAGTCGAAGGCGGAGCAACTGCTCGCCGACGTCAAGGCGCATCCAGACCAGTTCGCGCAGATCGCCGCGAAGCAGTCGCAGGACGCGCCGTCGGCGGCCAAGGGCGGCGACCTCGGTTTCATCGCGCGCGGTTCGACGGCAGGCGGCCCGGCGTTCGACAACGCCGCGTTCGCGCTCAAGCAGGGCGAGGTGAGCACTGTCGTGGAATCGGATCTGGGCTTCCACATCCTGAAGGCGACCGAGGTCAAGGCGGCGACGCAGAAGCCGTTCGCCGAGGTCAAGGATGCGATCGCGACCGAGCTGCGCCAGCAGTACGCGGCGAAGGCCTACGCGGACAACGCCGAGGGGTTCTCGTCGACCGTCTATGAGAAGTCCAAGAGCCTGCAGCCGGCTGCCGACAAGTACAAGCTGACGATCCAGACCGCGACGGTCTCGCCGCAGCTGAATCCGGCGCTGCCGCCCGACAGCCCGCTCAACAACGCGAAGTTCCTCGCGGCGGTGTTCTCGGCCGATGCGACCAAGGTCGGCAACAACACGCAGGCGATCGACGTCGGCAACAACACGCTGATCTCCGCGCACGTGACCGAGCACAAGCCGTCCGTCGTGCCGACGCTCGATGCGATCAAGGCCGCGGTGCGCGAGAAGGTGGTGGCCGAGCAGGAACTGGCGCTCGCGAAGCAGGATGGCGCGGCGAAGCTCGCGGCGCTGCAGAAGTCGAAGTCGACCACGGGCTTCACGCCGGCCGACAAGATCTCGCGCGCGCAGGCGCACGGCTTGCCGCCCGCGGCGGTGAGCGCGATCTACAAGGTGGATCCGAAGTCGCTGCCGGCCTATGTCGGTGTCGATCTTGGCGAGGCGGGCTACGCGGTCTTCCGCGTCAACGCGCTGGTGCCGGCCGCGCCGGTCGACGCGCAGCGCCTGGCCGCCGCGCAGCAGCAGCTTGCGCAGGTGTACGCGCAAAGCGAGGTCGAGGCGGTGATGGCGGGGCTGCGCGACCGCTCGAAGGTCAAGCACTACGGCTCGATCGCGGACGCGTCCCAGGACGGCGGCGAGTAAGCCGCGCGCCCGGCTTGCCGGGCTTGCGCATCCGACACAAGGCCCCGCACGCGCGGGGCCTTGTTGCGTTTACGGCGCGCGGCGACTCAGCGCGCGGCGACTCGGCATCAGGGCTCGATCTCGCGGCGTCGAATTTGCCTGCTCATGGCTGTTCATCCGGTTGCGTTTCCTGGGACGCTGAAACATGGCGCGCGCCGGTTTCCCGGACGCTTCCGGACGAAGGCCCTATCGAAGCCTCGCCTCGCACGCGAGGGTGGCTCAGCGCGTGGTGGTCCGCAGCAGCGGCTTGAGCGCGGGCCACACGTTGTCGAGCAACTGGCCCTGCGCCTGCTGGGTCGGGTGGATCTGGTCGGCCTGGAACAGCTCGGGCCGGTTCTCGATGCCGGCCAGCAGGAACGGCACGAGCGGCACGCGCAGCTCTTGCGACAGCGTGCGGTAGACGCCCTGGAATTTCTGCGTGTAGTCCGGCCCGTAATTGGGCGGCACGTACATGCCGACGAGCAGCACCTTCGCCTGCGCGGCGCGGGCCTGCGTGACGATGTCGCGCAGGTTGCGCTCGGTGGTCGCGAGCGGCACGCCGCGCAGCGCGTCGTTGCCGCCCAGCTCGACGATCACGACCGTGGGCTTGAGGCGCGCGAGCACGGCCGGCAGGCGTGCGCGGCCGCCGCTCGTGGTGTCGCCGCTGATGCTGGCGTTCGCGACGCTATAATCGATGCGTTCCGTCGCGAGGCGCTGGCGCATCAGCGCCACCCAGCCGGTGTCGCGCGGCAGCCCGTACTCGGCCGACAGGCTGTCGCCGAGCACCACGACGACCGGCTTGCCGGCGTCGCCTCCCGCGCCCGGCGTGGCGGCCAGCGCGCCGCCCGTCGTGACGACGGCCCATCCGAGCCACGCGGCGATCGCGCCGGCTTTCCAGTGAAGTGTCTTGTTCATGCTCAAGAATACCGATCCGATCATCGAAGTTCGCAATGTGTCGAAACGCGTGGCCGACGCCGCCGGGGAACTGACGATCCTCGACGGGATCGACCTGACGGTGCGGCCGGGCAGCAGCGTCGCGATCGTCGGCGCGTCCGGATCGGGCAAGTCGACGCTGCTCGGGCTGCTTGCCGGCTTGGACAGCGCGACGGATGGCACGGTTCGCCTGCTCGGTCACGAACTCGGCGCGCTCGACGAGGATGCGCGCGCGGCGTTGCGCAACGGCGCGGTCGGCTTCGTGTTCCAGTCGTTCCAGCTGATGCCGCATCTGACCGCGCTCGAGAACGTGATGCTGCCGCTCGAATTGCGCGGCGGCGTGAGCGCGCGCGAGGCGGCGGCGCAGGCCCGCGAACTGCTCGATCAGGTCGGGCTCGGCGCGCGCACCGGCCACTATCCGAAACTGCTGTCGGGCGGTGAGCAGCAGCGCGTCGCGCTGGCCCGCGCGTTCGTCACGCGCCCATCGGTCCTGTTCGCCGACGAGCCGACCGGCAGCCTCGACGCCGCCACCGGGCATGCGGTGATCGACCTGATGTTCGATCTCAATCGCGCGTATGGCGCGACCCTCGTGCTGGTCACGCACGATCCCGAACTCGCGCGCCGCTGCGACGCCACCGTGACGCTCGACGCGGGCCGGCTCGTCGAGCCGGCCGCATCGCGGCAGCGTAGCGGCACCTGAGGGTTTCGGCCCCGGTAGCGCGGGCTCGGCCCCTCGCGCCGGGTGCCGCGCGGCTCGCGTGGAGGCGAGCCGCGCCGCCGGCACGGCGCCCGTCAGCGCGCGAGCGCGGCGCGGGCCCGCGCGATCAGCGCGGAGGTCGACGAATCGTGCTTGCCCGGATCGGCCTGCGCCGCGTCGAGATCGGCTTCCACGACCTTGCCGAGGATCTTGCCCAGCTCGACGCCCCACTGGTCGAACGGATTGATGTTCCACACCGCGGCCTGCACCAGCACCTTGTGCTCGTACAGCGCGATCAGCGCGCCGAGCGCACCCGCGGTCAAGGCCTCGACGAGCAGCGTCGTGGTCGGCCGGTTGCCGGGGAAGGTCAGGTGCGGCGCCAGCTCGGGCTTGTCGCCCGCGATGCGGCGCGCCTCGTCGAGCGTGCGGCCGAGCATCAGCGCCTCGCTCTGCGCGAAGCAGTTCGCGAGCAGCTTCGGATGATGGCTCGCGAGCGCATGCTCGGGCGTCAGCACCGCGATGAAATCGATCGGCACGATCGTCGGCCCCTGGTGCAGCATCTGGAAGAACGCGTGCTGGCCGTTGGTGCCCGGCTCGCCCCAGGTGACGGCGGAGGTCGGGTAGTCGACGAAGGCGCCGTCGAGGCGCGCCGACTTGCCGTTGCTTTCCATTTCCAGCTGCTGCAGGTAGGCGGGCAGGAAGTGCAGTGCTTCCGAATACGGTGCGACCAGGTAGCTTTGCGCGCCGAAGAAGTTGCGATACCAGATCCCGATCATGCCGAGCAGCACCGGCAGGTTCCGTTCGAGCGGCGCGTGACGGAAATGCTCGTCCATCTCGTGCGCGCCGGCGAGCAGCGCGTCGAATCCGCGCGGGCCGATCGCGATCATGATCGACAGCCCGACCGCCGACCACAGCGAGTAGCGGCCGCCGACCCAATCCCACATTTCGAATACGTTCTGTCCGGCGATGCCGAAACGAACGACCTCGGCCGGGTTCGCCGACACGCCGACGAAGTGCTTCGCGAGCGCCGTCTCCGGACAGCCCTTCGCGATGAACCAGTCGCGCAGCGAGCGCGCGTTGGTCATGGTCTCGAGCGTCGTGAAGGTCTTCGACACGATGATCGCGAGCGTTTCTTCCGGGTCGATTCGTTCGAGCACGCGCGCGAGATCCGCGCCGTCGACGTTCGACACGAAATGGCTGGTGATCTCGGGCGTGGCGAGGTGATGCAGCGCGTGCACGACCATCTTCGGGCCGAGATCGGAACCGCCGATGCCGATATTCACGACGTGGCGGATCCGCCGTCCGGTGTAGCCGGTCCAGGCGCCGTCGCGCACCGCGTCGGCGAAGCGCGCCATCTTCGCGCGCTCGGCCGCGATCTGCGCGTGGAACGGCGCGTCGGACGCGGTCGCGCGCAGCGCGGTATGCAGCGCCGCGCGGCCTTCGGTCGGGTTCACGACCTGGCCCGCGAACATCGCGTCGCGGCGCGCCTCGACGCCCGCCTCGCGGGCCAGTTGCACGAGCAGGCCCAGCGTTGCATCGGTGATGCGATTCTTCGAGAAATCGGCGGCGAGTCCGCCGCCCGAGAACGTGAAGCGCTCGGCGCGGGTCGGGGCGGGATCGTTGGCCGGCGCGAACCAGTCGCGCAGGTGCGCGTCGCGGATCTCGGCATAGTGCGATTGCAGGGCGTTCCAGGCGGGGAGCGTGTTCAGCGTCATGGCAGTCGTGGCGAAGCAGCGAATCGATGGGAGTCGCGCGCCGGCGGCGCGCGAGCGGGCCGCCGGCGCGGCGGGTCAGTCAGTATAGCGGCGCGGCCGCGATCGCGTGCGCGTAAAAGCGCCGGTTGAGCAGGCTGCGCACCATCGGCGCGAGCTCGCCCGCGGTCAGGCCGGCGGGGCCCGCGCCGCGCGCGACGAGGCAGTCGGCCGCGAGCCCGTGCAGATACACCCCGGCGCGCGCGGCCGCGAGGCACGGCAGCCGCTGTGCGGCGAGCGCGGCGATCAGGCCGCCCAGCACGTCGCCCGTGCCGCCCGTCGCGAGCGCCGCGCTGCCGGTCGGATTGATCGTGGTTTCGCCGTCCGGCGCGCAGATCACCGTGCCGGCGCCCTTCAGCACGACGACCGCGCCGAAGCGCCGCGCGAGCGCGCGCGCCGCCGCGATGCGGTCGCGCTGCACGGTCGCGGTGTCGACGCCGAGCAGGCGCGCGGCCTCGAGCGGATGGGGCGTCAGGATCGCCGCGCGATGGGTCGCGCCGTCGGCCTCGCCGGCCTCGCCGCGCGCGACGAGCGTCGCGGCCAGGTCGGCGTCGGCGGCGATCAGGTTCAGGGCGTCCGCGTCGAGCAGCAGCGGCAGGTCGAGCGCGAGCGCCGCGCGCAGCGCCGCCGCGCCGTGCACGCCGGTGCCGAGCCCGCAGCCGATCGCGAGCGCGCTCAACGCGGCGGTCGGCAGCGCGTCGGCCGGATGCAGCATCAATTCGGGGTGCGGCGGATCGTAGGCCGGCGCGCCCGCGCCGACGAAGCCGACATGCACCTTGCCCGCGCCCGCGTACAGGGCGGCGCGCGCGGCGAGGATCGGCGCGCCGGCCATCCCGGTGTCGCCGCCGACGATCGCGACGCTGCCGTAGCTGCCCTTGTGCGAGGCGAACGCGCGCGCGGGCAGCGCATCGGCGAACAGCGCCGGCGCATTCAGGCGCGTCGCGGGCGCGGCCGGCGCGTCGAGACCAAGCGACGCGACCTCGATCAGGCCGGCGAGATCGCGGCCTTCGCCCATGTAGAGCCCCGGCTTGGCGGCGATGAGCGACAGCGTATGCGTGGCCGCGACCGCGGGCCCGTCGCCCACGCGCATCCCGGTGTCGCTGTCGAGGCCGCTCGGCGTGTCGAGCGCGAGCACCCGGCCGTCGCGTCGCGCGCGGGCCGCGAGCCGCTCGGCGAGCGCGGCGAACCCGCCGTCGAGCGGCCGTGCGAGGCCGATGCCGAACAGCCCGTCGACGAGCCAGCCATAGGCGTCGAACGAGGCGGGCGGCGTCGCGCCGAGCGCGACGCCCGCGTCGCGCGCGCATGCGAGCGCCCAGCGCGCGTCGGCGGGACGCACCTCGACCGGCATGCAGACCTCGGTGTCGATGCCGAGCCGCTGCAACTGCGCGGCCGCGATCAGCGCGTCGCCGCCGTTGTTGCCGGGGCCGGCCGCGAACCAGACGGGGCGGGGATCGTCGCCGACCCGCGCCGCGAGCCAGTGCGCGGCGGCGTCGCCCGCGCGCTGCATCAGCGCATGCGGCGGCAGCGCGGCGTCGGCCCAGGCCTCGATCGCGCGCAGTTCCGCGACCGCCAGCAACGGGGCGGGCGGCGCGGCCAACGGATCGGCGGGGCGGGGGCGAAACGGGCAGGTCGGGCGGGGAGTCGGGCGGCATGGCGGCAGAGGACGGTCAGGGCCGCCCGGCGTCAGGCGGCGAAGCGTTCCACGCGAAGCGCGGCGAGCGTCTCGGCCGGCACGCGGTGCGCGTCGCCGCCGAGATAATCCGCCACCACTTTAGCAGAGCCGCATGCGAGCCCCCAGCCGGCGGGGCCGTGGCCCAGGTTCACGTACACGCGTGGATGCGGGGTCGGACCCACGACCGGCAACCCGTCCGGCGACAGCAGCCGGATGCCTTGCCACGCGCGCGCGGCGGAGATCCGCGCCGCGCCGGGGATCCAGTCGTGGGTGGCCTGGCCGAGCAGCGCGAGCGCCGCTTCCGACAGCGGTTCGGCGAGCGGGCGGCTCGTGTCCTTCATGCTTTGCAGCACCGCGCCGCCGCCGATCCTGAGCCGCTGGCTCATGCGCGTCATCGTGATGCGCTTGATCGAATCGACGATCGCGAGGCGCGGCGCGTGTTCCTCGTAGGCGATCGGCGCGGTCAGCGTGTGCAGCCGCACCGGATGGAGCGGCAGATGCACGCCGAGCCTTTCGAGCAGCGCGAGGCTGCCGACGCCCGCGGCGACCACGATCGCGTCGGCCGAGATCACGTCGACCTCCTTGCCGCGCGTGGCGCGCGGGTCGCCGGGCTCGGGCGCGAGTTCGACGGCCGCGCGGGCCGTGTCGGTGCGGATCGCGGTGACGGCGCGGCCGAGCCGGAACTGCACGTCGTGTTCGTCGAGCACCTGCTTGACCAGTTTCACGAAAAGGGGGCAGTTCGCGGTGCGCTCGCCCTCGAACAGCACGCCGCCCGCGAACGGCGGATCGAGCGGCATCGAGGGTTCGAGCGCCGCGCATTCCTCGGGGCTCAGCACCTGGTGCGGCATCCCGAGCGTGCGCAGCAGCTCGAGCACGGGCTGCGCGTGCGTCCATTCGCGCGCGTCGCGCACCACGTGCAGAACGCCGCTCTTCTGTTCGAAGTCGAGCTGGAAACGGGCCTCGATGTCCGCGATCGCGTCGCGCGACGCGTCGACGAGCGGCCGCAGCTTCGCGTAATGGGCGGCGAACGCGTCCGGCTCGTTGAATTCGCCGAGGCGGCGCACGAAGCGCCGCAGCGGGCCGTTCAGGCCGGGCTTGTAGACGATGCCGCTCTTCAGCGGGCGGCGCTGCCGCATGAAGGTCGGCCCGAACCAGACGTCGAGCGGCGTCGGCAGCAGTGCGCCGCCGTGGCCGTAGGTGGCGCCCTGCGCGACCGTCGCGTGACGGTCGACGACGCACACGCGATGGCCGGCCGCGCGTAACTGATAGGCGGTGGCGACGCCGCCGATCCCGCCGCCAATGACGATGACATCCATGCTTGATTCGATGACGGGCGCGCATGCGGCCCGATGGGTAAGCTTCGAGGCGGGCCGCGAACGACCCGGTGAAGCGCGCATGATAGCGCCAAATGTCGCCGCCGACGGCGCGGGCGGGGTCGCGCACCGTCGCGAAGCGGGTCTGGAGGGCGGCACTTCCGGGTATAATTGCGGTCTTCTTTTCGCCCCACGTCGCCAGCTTGCGCGACTCATCGACGTCAGTCCAGCCCATGGCTCACTTCTCGTGTTTTCCCGGCGCTTCGGCCCTTTCCGATTTCCGTCAAACCCGCCTGCTCGACACGCTCAAGCAAATCGACGGCGATATCGTCGCGATCCGCGGTCAGTTCCTGCACTTCGTCAATGCGCATGAGCCGCTGCCGGCCGACGACGCGGCCCGCGTCGAGGCGCTGATGCACTACGGCGCGCCGTTCGAACCGGCGGCCGAGCGCGGGGCGACCGAGACCTTCGTGGTGGTGCCGCGGTTCGGCACGGTGTCGCCGTGGGCGAGCAAGGCGACCGACATCGCGCTGCACTGCGGGCTGTCGCGGGTGCGCCGCATCGAGCGCGGCATCGAGTTCACGGTCACGCTCAAGAGCGGCCTGCTCGGCGTCGGCGGCAAGAAGGCGCTGTCCGCCGAGGCGCGCGTCGCGGTGATCGCGGCGCTGCACGACCGCATGACGGAAAACGCGATCGCGGCGCGCGACGACGCGCGCCACCTGTTCGACGAACTGCCCGCGAAGCCGCTCGCGACGGTCGACGTGCTGGGCAGCGGGCACGCCGCGCTCGAAGCGGCCAACGCCGAACTGGGCCTTGCGCTCGCCGCCGACGAGATCGACTACCTGGTCGACGCGTTCCGCAAGCTCGAGCGCAACCCGACCGACGTCGAACTGATGATGTTCGCGCAGGCGAACAGCGAGCACTGCCGCCACAAGATTTTCAACGCGCAGTGGACGATCGACGGCGACGCGCAGGACCTGTCGCTGTTCCAGATGATCCGCAACACCGAGAAGCTGAACCCGCAGGGCACGATCGTCGCCTATTCGGACAACTCCTCGATCATGGTGGGCGCGCAGGCCGAGCGCTGGTTCCCGCGCGGCGCGTCGCAGAACGGTCCGGCCGAGCGCTATGGCCGCCACACCGAGATGAGCCACACGCTGATGAAGGTGGAGACGCACAACCACCCGACCGCGATCTCGCCGTTCCCGGGCGCCGCGACCGGCGCGGGCGGCGAAATCCGCGACGAGGGTGCGACGGGGCGCGGCGCGCGCCCGAAGGCGGGCCTCGTCGGCTTCACGGTGTCGAACCTCGATCTGCCGGGCGCGCGCGAAGGCTGGGAAAACGACCGCGACGCCGCGCAGCCGCCGGCCGGGCGCAATCCGGACGCGGCCCACGGCCAGTACGGCCGCCCGGACCGCATCGCGTCGCCGCTGCAGATCATGATCGACGGCCCGCTCGGCGGCGCCGCGTTCAACAATGAATTCGGCCGCCCGAACCTCGGCGGCTATTTCCGCGTGTACGAGCAGAACGTCGGCGGCCAGAGGCGCGGCTATCACAAGCCGATCATGATCGCGGGCGGCATCGGCAACATCTCCGATCAGCACACCCACAAGCACGACCTGCCGGCCGGCTCGCTGTTGATCCAGATCGGCGGCCCGGGGATGCGGATCGGCATGGGCGGCAGCGCGGCCAGCTCGATGGCGACGGGCGCGAACACGGCCGAGCTGGACTTCGATTCGGTGCAGCGCGGCAACCCGGAAATCGAGCGGCGCGCGCAGGAAGTGATCAACGGCTGCTGGCAGCTCGGCGACACGAACCCGATCCTGAGCATCCACGACGTTGGCGCGGGCGGCCTGTCGAACGCGTTCCCCGAGCTCGTCGACGGCGCCGACAAGGGCGCGCGCTTCGAACTGCGCAAGGTGCAGCTCGAGGAGAGCGGCCTGTCGCCGCGCGAGATCTGGTCGAACGAGGCGCAGGAGCGCTACGTGCTGGCGATCGCGCCGGCCGACCTGGCGCGCTTCGAGGCGATCTGCGTGCGCGAGCGCTGCCCGTTCGCGGTGGTGGGCGTCGCGACCGACGTGCGCCAGCTGCAGCTCGTCGACGACGATGCGCAGGGCGCGCATGCGTACCCGGTCGACATGCCGATGGAAGTGCTGCTCGGCAAGCCGCCGCGCATGCACCGCGACGTGACGCGCGTCGCGGTCGAGCGCGCGCCGGTCGAGGTCACGGGCATCGCGCTCGCCGACGTCGCCGCGAGCGTGCTGCGTCACCCGACCGTCGCGAGCAAGTCGTTCCTGATCACGATCGGCGACCGCACGGTCGGCGGCACCTCGGTGCGCGACCAGCTGGTCGGCCCGTGGCAGG
Source organism: Burkholderia sp. FERM BP-3421 (assembly GCF_028657905.1). Lineage (NCBI taxonomy): Bacteria > Pseudomonadati > Pseudomonadota > Betaproteobacteria > Burkholderiales > Burkholderiaceae > Burkholderia > Burkholderia sp. FERM BP-3421. Next base: position 894,837 of record NZ_CP117782.1, read on the forward strand.
TGCCGGTCGCGGACTGCGCGATCACCGCGATGGACTACGCCGGTTTCCACGGCGAGGCGATGACGATGGCCGAGCGCACGCCGCTTGCCGTGATCGACGCGCCGGCGTCGGGCCGCATGGCGGTCGGCGAGGCCATCACGAACATCGCGGCGGCGCCGATCGCGTCGCTGGACAAGCTGAAGCTGTCGGCCAACTGGATGGCCGCGTGCGGCACCGCGGGCGAGGACGCCGCGCTGTTCGACACGGTGAAGGCGATCGGCATGGAGCTGTGCCCGGCGCTCGGGATCGGCATCCCGGTCGGCAAGGATTCCCTGTCGATGAAGACCAAGTGGGACGAGGCGGGCGTCGCGAAGGAAGTGGTCGCGCCGGTGTCGCTGATCATCTCGGCGTTCGCGCCGGTCGAGGACGTGCGCCGCCACCTGACGCCGCAACTGCGCCGCGTCGCCGACGCGGGCGACAGCGTGCTGATCCTGATCGACCTCGGCCGCGGCCGCAACCGGCTGGGCGGCAGCATCTTCGCGCAGGTCACGCAGCAGGTCGGCAACGACACGCCGGACGTCGACGACGCGGAAGACCTGAAGCGCTTCTTCACGGCGGTCCAGGCGCTCAACGCGCAGGGCAGGCTGCTCGCCTACCACGACCGCTCGGACGGCGGGCTGTGGGCGACCGTGTGCGAGATGGCGTTCGCCGGCCACGCGGGCGTGTCGCTCAACGTCGACATGCTCACGCTCGACGCCGATCACGCGTCGGACTACGGCGATGCGAAGGACTGGGCGAAGCAGACCAGCGGCCGGCGCGACGACCGCACGCTGCGCGCGCTGTTTGCCGAGGAACTCGGCGCGGTGGTGCAGGTGCGCGCGGCGGAACGCGACGCGGTGCTCGCGGTGCTGCGCGAGCACGGGCTGTCGACCTGCTCGCACGTGATCGGCAGCGTGAACGAGCGCGACGCGATCGAAGTGTTCCGCGACGCCAGGAAGATCTACGACGCGCCGCGCGCCGAGCTGCATCGCGCGTGGGGCGAGGTCAGCTGGCGCATCGCGCGCCTGCGCGACAACCCGGCCTGCGCGGACGCCGAATACGACACGCTGCTCGACACCGCGGATCCGGGCCTGTCGCCGGTGCTGACGTTCGACGCGCAAGAGGACATCGCCGCGCCGTTCATCGCCACGGGCGCGCGGCCGCGCGTCGCGATCCTGCGCGAGCAGGGCGTCAATTCGCATCTGGAAACCGCCTACGCGTTCGATCGCGCGGGCTTCGACGCGCACGACGTGCACATGAGCGACCTGCTCGCCGGCCGCGCGACGCTGGCGGACTTCGCGGGCGCGGTCGCCTGCGGCGGCTTCTCGTACGGCGACGTGCTGGGCGCGGGCGAGGGCTGGGCGAAGACGATCCGCTTCAATCCGCAGCTGGCGGACATGTTCGCGGCCTTCTTCGCGCGCCAGGACACCTTCGCGCTCGGCATTTGCAACGGCTGTCAGATGCTGTCGAGCATCGCGTCGATGATTCCGGGCGCGGAAGCCTGGCCGAAGTTCACGCGCAACAAGTCCGAGCAGTTCGAGGCGCGGTTGTCGCTGGTCGAGGTGCAGCCGTCGCCGTCGATCTTCTTCGCGGGCATGGAAGGCTCGCGGATCCCGGTCGCGGTTGCGCACGGCGAAGGCTATGCGGACTTCTCGCAGCAGGGCGACGCGAGCCGCGTCGCGGTCGCGATGCGCTATGTCGACCATCGCGGCGCGGCGACCGAGGCGTATCCGTTCAACCCGAACGGTTCGCCGGACGGGATGACCTCGGTGACGACCGCGGACGGCCGTTTCACGGTGCTGATGCCGCACATGGAGCGCGTGCATCGCACGTTGCAGATGAGCTGGCACCCGGACGACTGGAGCGAGGCGAGCCCGTGGCTGCGCGTGTTCCGCAACGCGCGTCGCTGGCTCGGCTGATGTCCATGCCGTCGCTGTCGCCGCGTGCGGCGGCGGCCCGCGCAGGCCAATAAAAAAAAGGTTCATCGCGGGAAACCGTGGAAGCTTTGGGTGCAGTTGGTAATCTGACGCCAGTGGAAACGGGCGTTGGAGGCCAAATTGCTGGATCGCAAAGCACTACAGGCATTGGGATGCTGGACGGGCTACCGGGTTGAGCGAGTGGAATGGCCGTCGGAGGCAAGCCGAACCCTGTCGCTGTATCTCAAGCCGGTCAGCAAAGTGATGGTCTGCGAGCAATGCGGCAAACGGTGCCAGCAGATTCACGAGACGACCGTTCGGCGGGTGCGGGATCTGCCCTTATTTGAATACCGGGTGGTGCTCCATGTGCCGCGCCGACGAGTCTGGTGCGACCACTGCGGCGGCCCTCGGTTGGAGAGGCTGGATTGGCTGGGGCGTTACCAACGGGTCACTGCCCGCTTTGCCAAGGCCTGCGAGATCTTGCTGAAGTCCGCCAGCGTACAGGCTGTTGCTGCGTTCTATGGTCTGAATTGGCACACTGTCAAATCGATCGACAAAGCCAGTTTGCAAGCCAGCATTGTTGAGCCGGATTGGGAACAGGTGCGGTATCTGGCCATGGACGAGTTTGCGCTCCACAAGGGCCATCGCTATGCCACCGTGGTTGTTGAGCCGATCAGCCGGCAAGTGCTATGGATCGGCCAGGGCCGCTCACGCGAAACCGCCCGAGCCTTCTTCGAGCAGCTTCCCGAAGGCGTTGCCGAGCGCATCGAGGCGGTCGCCATCGATATGACGACCGCCTATGAGCTGGAAATCAAGGCGAACTGCCCGCAGGCGGAAGTCGTCTATGACTTGTTCCACGTGGTGGCCAAGTACGGACGTGAAGTCATTGACCGGGTACGAGTCGATCAGGCCAATCAGCTTCGGCATGACCGTCCTGCGCGCAAAGTACTGAAGTCGAGCCGCTGGCTGCTGCTGCGCAATCGCCAGAACTTGCGGGCAGATCAGGCGGTACATCTGAATGAACTGCTGGAAGCCAACCAGCCGTTGCTGTGCGTCTATCTGCTACGCGATGAACTCAAGCGACTCTGGTTCTACCAGAGACCCGCCTGGGCTCAGAAGGCATGGGGACAATGGATCAGGCAGGCTCAGCAGAGCGGCATTACGCCGCTCAAACTGTTCGCTGAACGCCTGCAAAGCTACTGGCACGGCATTCTGGCTCGCTGCAAACACCCGCTCAATACCAGCGTCGTCGAAGGCATCAACAACACCATCAAGGTCATCAAGCGTCGGGCCTACGGCTACCGGGATGAGGAATACTTCTTCCTCAAGATCCGCGCTGCCTTCCCCGGTAATCCGCGATGAACCAAAAAAAAGCCGCTCCGGGGAGCGGCTTTTTGCTGTCCGCGCGAACGCGGACGGGTGCGGTCTTACTCGACCTTCGCTTTCTGGCGCAGACCTTCCTCGAACGACTGCAGCTTCTGCTGGACCAGTTGCTGCGCGATCTGCTGCTTGACCTGCTCGAGCGGCGGCGGCGCGATGCTGCGGATGTCGTCGACGCGGATGATGTGCCAGCCGAACTGGGTCTTCACCGGTGTATTGGTCATCTGGCCTTTCTGCAGCTGCTGCGCGGCCGAGGCGAACTCGGGCACGTAGGCCTTCGGATCGGACCAGTCGAGGTCGCCGCCGTTTTTCGCGGAGCCCGGATCCTTCGAATATTGCTTCGCGAGGTCCTCGAACTTCGCGCCGGCCTTGATCTTCGCGATCAGGTCCTTCGCCTGCTGCTCGTTGTCGACGAGGATGTGGTGCAGGTGATACTCACGGCCGCCCGCGCCTTTCACGAGGTCGTCGTAGCGCGCCTTCACCTCGGCGTCGGTCGGCTGGTTCTTCTTCAGGAAATCCTCGATCATCGCGCGCAGCACGGCGGTCTGCTGCGCGACGACGATCTGCGCCTTCACGTCGGCGCGGGTCGGGATCCCTTCCCGGATCGCTTCCTGCATCAGGATCTCGCGGTTGACGAGTTCCTGGCGCACGGCCTGCTGCAGCTGCGGCGAGTCCTGCTGACCTTGCTGGACGAGCTGCGCGACCATCGCGTCGGCGCGCGATTTCGGAATCGGCGTGCCGTTGACCACGGCGATGTTCTGGGCGAAAGCCGGAGCGGCTGCGAGAGCGGCCACCAGGGCCCACAGGCGGGGGGATTTCAGGATCATCGGGGATTCCTAATGAGACGATTTGACTTAATGAGAAGACACGTTGAATTCTTCGGGGGTGTAAGCAACGATCGCGAGCGCGTGAATACCGCGCTGCATTGCCTCGGCGAGCGCATCATACACCAGCCGATGGCGTGCGACGCGCGCCTTGCCGGCGAACGCGGCGGACACGATCGTTACCGTGTAATGGCCGCCCGCGGCGGCCCCCGCGTGGCCCGCGTGCTGCGCGCTGTCGTCGCGCACGTCGAGCGAGGCGGGCGCGAGCGCGGCCGCGAGGCGCGCCTCGATCAGCGCGATCCGTTCGGCGGGAGAGGCGTTCAGGAAAGCATCGCTCATGTCATTCTTCCTTCAGGTATTTCGCGAGCCACAGGCTCTGCAGGATGATGAACACGATCATCGCGCCCGTCGTGCCGAACAGCTTGAAGTTGACCCACTGCGATTCGGTGAAGTTGTGCACCACGTACAGGTTGGCGACGCCGAGCACGGCGAAGAACAGCGCCCAGGCGAGGTTGAGCTTGTCCCATACCGGGTGCGGCAGCGTGAGCTGCTTGCCCATCATTTTCTCGATCAGGTTCTTGTTGAATGCATAGCGGGCGGCGAGCAGGCCGACCGCGAAAAGCCAGTAAAGCACCGTGGGTTTCCATTGAATGAATTTCTCGTCATGCAGCACGAGGGTCGCGCCGCCGAACACGACGATCACGCCGAGGCTCACCCACAGCATCGTGTCGACTTTCTTGTGGCGGAACGCCACCCAGGCGACCTGGGCGAGCGTGGCGACAATCGCGACGGCGGTGGCCGTGAAGATGCCCCATAGCTTGAAGGCGGCGAAAAACAGGATGATCGGGAACAGGTCGAACAGAAATTTCATGGCGATCGCAGCTGCGTGACGGGCCTGGGCGGCCCGCCACCGTTGTAGGGACCCCGCGCGCGGGCGGTTGCCGCCCGCTTACTTCTGCCCGGGTTGAGGCTCGAAGTTTAACGCAGCCGAGTTAATACAGTAACGCAGGCCGGTCTTGTCGCGCGGGCCGTCCTCGAAGACGTGGCCCAGATGCGCGCCGCACTGGTTGCAGCGCACCTCGACGCGCGTCATGCCGTGCGTGTGGTCCATCTTTTCCTCGATCACCTCGCCGTCGAGCGGCTTGAAGTAGCTGGGCCAGCCGCAGCCCGAGTGGTACTTCGCGCCGGATTCGAACAGCGCGGTGCCGCAGACGACGCAATGGTAGATGCCCGTGTCTTCGGTATCCGTGTATTCGCCCGTGAACGCGCGCTCGGTGGCCGCGTGCTGGGTCACCTCGTACTGCATCGGCGTGAGCCGGCGGCGCAGCTCGGCGTCGTCCTTCTGGTAGGGGTAGGCCTGGTCGTCTCGATCATGGGACATGGTTCGTCTCTCCTGGGGAAGGGGCTGGGCGCGCGAGCGCGCGCCCCGGGGTCACGACGAGCAGCTCACCGCGAGCGAGCCGGCCCAGTCCGGCGGCAGCGCGGCATACGCGTCGTATTCCGGCTGTTCGTCGAACGGGCGGCTCAGCACCTGGGCGAGGCGCTCGAGTTCCGAGAAATCGCGTTCCTGCGCGCGGCGGATCGCCGTCTCCGCGAGATGGTTGCGCAGCACGTACTTCGGGTTCACGCGGTTCATCGCGGCGGCGCGCGCCGCGTCGTCGCGCGTTTCGAGCGCGAGGCGCGCGCGGTAGCGCCCGGCCCACTGGTCGAACGCCTCGCGGTCGATGAACAGGTCGCGCACCGCCGCATCGGCATGCGGGTCGTGCTTCGACACATGCGCGAGCCGGCGGAACGTCAGCGTGAAATCGGCGCGGCCCGCGTGCATCACCTCGAGCAGCTGGTTCGAGAGCGCGGCGTCGTCGTCGTGCGCGTGTTCGAGCCCGAGCTTGGCGCGCATCGCGCGTTCTAGCGCGGGGCCGAAGTGTTCCGGGAAGCGGGCGAGCACGGCCTGCGCGTCGTCGACCGCGCGCTCGGCGCGCGCGTCCTCGTCCGATGCGTCGTGCTGCAGGCCGATCAGCGGCAGCAGCGCCTGCGCGAGGCAGAAGCAGTTCCAGTGCGCGATGCGCGGCTGCATCCGGTACGCGTAGCGGCCCTGCGAATCGGAGTGGTTGCAGATGTGGTTCGCGTCGAACGCGTCGATGAAGCCGAACGGGCCGTAGTCGAGCGTGACGCCGAGAATCGACATGTTGTCGGTGTTCAGCACGCCGTGGCAGAAGCCGACCGCCTGCCACTGCGCGACCAGCGCGGCCGTGCGCTGCATCACCGCGTCGAGCAGCGCGAGGTACGGGTCGTCGGCGTCTCGGCAGGCCGGGTAGAAGCGCGCGATCACGTGGTCGGCGAGCGCGCGCAGCAGGTCGGGGCGGTCGTTCGAGAAGAAGTGCTCGAAATGCCCGAAGCGCACGAAGCTCTCCGCGACCCGCGTGACCACCGCCGCGGTCTCGATTTCCTCGCGCGCCACGGGATGGTCGGAGCCGATCACGGTCAGCGCGCGGGTCGTCGGGATGCCGAGATGGTGCAGCGCCTCCGAACCGAGGAATTCGCGGATCGACGAACGCAGCACCGCGCGGCCGTCGCCCATCCGCGAGTACGGGGTGCGGCCCGCCCCCTTGAGCTGCAGCTCGTAGCGGCGGCCGTCGTGCCCGATCTCGCCGAGCCCGATCGCCCGGCCGTCGCCGAGCTGCCCCGCCCAGACGCCGAACTGGTGGCCCGAGTAGACGGTCGCGTACGGCTGCGACGCGGCGGGCCAGGCGCGCGTCGGGTTGCCGCAGAACAGCTCGGCGAAGCCGGGGTCGCGGCACACCGCGGGGTCGAGCCCGAGCATGCGCGCGGCGTCGTCGGAGAAGCCGACCACGTAGGGCGCGGGCAGCGGTGCGGCGGGCAGGCGCGTCAGGAACTCGGCGCCGAGCGCGAGGAACGCGTCGTCGCGCGGCGCCGCGAGCGACGCGGCGAGATCGGGGAGGGTGGCCGACAGCGCGGCCTCGCTTCTGGAAAACGACATGTTGATCATATGAAAGTAAGCCGATATTGTAATTCCGCGCCGCGCGGGCTGCTTGGCCGCGCGGCGCGCCGCATGCAGCCGACCGATTCGCCGGATCCTCCTGGGAGAACAAGACGATGGGCAAGCCGTTGCTGGGCCAGATGATGGAAATGCCGCTGCTGGTGTCGTCGCTGATCGCGCACGCCGCGCGCCACGCGGGCGACGTCGAGATCGTGTCGCGGCGCATCGAGGGCGACCTGCACCGCTATACCTATCGCGACTGCGAACGGCGTTCCAAACAGCTCGCCCAGGCGCTGACCCGCCTCGGCGCGGGCCAGGGCGACCGGATTGGAACGCTGGCCTGGAACGGCTACCGGCACCTCGAAGCCTATTACGGCGTCGGCGGGATGGGCGCGGTCTGCCACACGATCAACCCGCGCCTGTTTCCCGAGCAGATCGCCTACATCATCAACCACGCGGCCGATCGCTACGTGCTGTTCGATCTCAACTTCGCGCCGCTGGTCGACGCGCTCGCGCCGCAGTGCCCGCAGGTGGAAGGCTGGATCGCGCTGACCGACGCCGCGCACCTGCCGGGCGGGGCGACCCCTTTCCTCTGCTACGAAACGCTGCTCGCGGCCGAGGACGGCGACTACGCGTGGCCGCTGCTCGACGAGCGGCAGGCGGTCGGGCTCTGCTACACCTCGGGCACGACCGGCAATCCGAAGGGCGCGCTGTACTCGCACCGCTCGACCGTGCTGCACGCGTGGGGCGCGGCGCTGCCCAACGCGATGGCGCTGTCGGCGCGCGACGCGGTGATGCCGGTCGTGCCGATGTTCCACGTGAATGCGTGGGGGCTGCCGTATGCCTGCCCGCTCGCGGGCAGCAAGCTCGTGTTCCCGGGCAAGGATCTCGACGGCAAGTCGCTGTACGCGCTGATCGAGGGGGAGCGCGTGACCTACTCGGCGGGCGTGCCGACGGTGTGGCTCGGCCTGCTCAACTACATGCGCGAGGCCGGCGTGCGCTTTTCGTCGCTCGATCGCACGGTGATCGGCGGCTCCGCGTGCCCGCCCGCGATGCTGAACACGTTCCAGGACGAATACGGCGTCCGCGTGATCCACGCGTGGGGGATGACCGAACTGTCGCCGCTCGGCACGCTCGCGACGCTCGACTGGGCGCAGTCGCAGCGGCCGCGCGAGGCGCAGCGGCGTCTGCTGGAGAAGCAGGGGCGGGTGATCTACGGCATCGACATGCGGATCGTCGACGACGCGGGCCGCGAGCTGCCGCACGACGGCGTCGCGTTCGGCGAGCTGCAGGTGCGCGGGCCGTGGGTGATCGACCGCTATTTCGGGGTGGATGCGTCGCCGCTCGTCGACGGCTGGTTCCCGACCGGCGACGTCGCGACCATCGACGCGGACGGCTTCCTGCAGATCACCGACCGCAGCAAGGACGTGATCAAGTCGGGCGGCGAGTGGATCAGCTCGATCGACCTGGAGAACGTCGCGATCGCGCACCCCGCCGTGGCCGAGGCCGCGTGCATCGCGTGCGCGCATCCGAAGTGGACCGAGCGGCCTTTGCTGGTCGTGGTGCCGCGGCCGGGCGCGACGGTGTCGCGCGAGGAGCTGCTCGCGTTCTTCGACGGCAAGGTCGCGAAATGGTGGGTTCCCGACGACGTCGTATTCGTCGACGAGCTGCCGCATACCGCCACCGGCAAGCTGCAGAAGCTCAAGCTGCGCGAGCGCTTCCGCGACCACGTGCTGCCGACGACACAGGGCGCCGCCTAGGCCCGGCGGCGGTCCGCCCCGGGACGCGATGGACAGCCCGAGGTGAATTGAACGATCGTTCTTTTTTGATGTATCCTGCCTCCTGTATTCCGACGCGCGGCGCTTGGCCGCGAGCGGCGCCCCCGGCCGCTCATGGACGCACGATCGCCGCATAGCAGGCGCGCTGCCACGGCGCGCGCAACCGCATGGAGGCAGACAGATGGCAGTGGACTACACGACTCGCGACGGCGTCGCCGTCATCACGCTCGACAATCCGCCCGTCAACGGGCTCGGCCTGTCGACCCGGCTCGGCGTCATGGAGGGGCTCGAACGCGCGCAGCGCGATCCGGCGGTGGCCGCGATCGTGCTGACGGGCGCGGGCCGGGCCTTCTCGGGCGGCGCGGACATCACCGAATTCAACACGCCGAAGGTGCTCCAGGAGCCGACGCTGCACACCGTGATCGACGCGGTGGAGTCGAGCCCGAAGCCCGTGGTGGCCGCGCTGCACAGCGTGGTGATGGGCGGCGGCCTCGAACTCGCGCTCGCCGCGCACTACCGGATCGCGGCGGGCGGCGCGCAGATCGCGCTGCCCGAGGTCAAGCTCGGCCTCCTGCCGGGCGCGGGCGGCACCCAGCGCCTGCCGCGCGCGGTCGGCCTCGAAACCGCGCTCAACATGATCGTGTCGGGCGCGCCGGTGCCGTCCGAGCAGCTCGCGAAAAGCGGCCTGTTCGACGAACTCGCGGAAGGTGATCTCGCGGCCGCCGCGCTCGCGTTCGCGCGCAAGGTCGGCGCGGTGGTCGGGCCGCATCCGCGCGTGCGCGACCGGCCGATCGTGCACGACAACGCGGCCGGTTTCATCCAGTTCGCGCGCAACAGCGCGAAAGCCGCCGCGCCACATTTCCCGGCACCGCACCGCTGCATCGACGCGATCGAGGCCGGCGTGCAGCTCGGTTTCGACAAGGGGCTCGCGGCGGAACGGGCAGGCTTCCTCGCGCTGATCATGACGCCCGAGAGCCGCGCGCTGCGCCACGCGTTCTTCGGCGAGCGCGCGGCCGCGAAGATCCCCGACGTGTCGGCGGCCACGCCGACGCGCGCGATCGAGACGGTCGCGGTGATCGGCGCCGGCACGATGGGCGGCGGCATCACGATGAATTTCCTCAACGCGGGGCTGCCGGTCACGCTGCTCGAAACCAGCCAGGAGGCGCTCGACCGCGGGCTCGCGACGATCCGCCGCAACTACGACGCGCAGGTGCAGAAGGGCAAGCTGACCGAGGCGAAGCGCGACGCGCGGCTCGCGCTGATCCGGCCGACGCTGTCGTATGCGGATCTCGCGCAGGCGGACCTGATCATCGAGGCGGTGTTCGAGGAGCTGGGCGTGAAGGAACAGGTGTTCCGCCGGCTCGACGAAGTCGCGAAGCCGGGCGCGATCCTCGCCTCGAACACCTCGACGCTCGACGTCAACAAGATCGCCGCGTTCACGAAGCGGCCGCAGGACGTGATCGGGCTGCACTTCTTCAGCCCGGCGAACGTGATGAAGCTGCTGGAGGTGGTGCGCGGCGACGCGACCGCGAAGGACGTGCTCGCCACCGTGATGCAGCTCGCCAAGAAGATCCGCAAGACCGCCGTGGTGTCGGGCGTGTGCGACGGCTTCATCGGCAACCGGATGATCGAGCAGTATCTGCGGCAGGCGCTGTTCATGCTGGAGGAGGGCGCGCTGCCGGCGCAGGTCGACCGCGCGATCGAGAAGTTCGGTTTCGCGATGGGGCCGTTCCGGATGAGTGACCTGGCCGGCAACGACATCGGCTGGGCGATCCGCAAGCGCCGCTATGTCGAGCAGCCGGATTTCCAGTACTCGAAGATCGCGGATCGCCTGTGCGAGCTGGGCCGCTTCGGGCAGAAGACCGGCGCGGGCTGGTACGACTACGTGCCGGGCGCGCGCCAGGCGAAACCGTCGGCGCTCGTCGACGAGCTGGTGGTCGGCTATTCGAAGGAGCGCGGCGTCGAGCGGCGCCGCATCGGCGACGACGAGATCGTCGAGCGGCTCGTCTATGCGCTCGTCAACGAGGGCGCGAAGATCCTCGAGGAGAAGATCGCGTCGAAGGCCTCCGACATCGACATGGTGTACCTGACCGGCTACGGCTTTCCGCTGTGGCGCGGCGGCCCGATGCTGTACGCGGACACGGTCGGCCTCTACAACGTCGAGCGGGCGATCCGCCGCTACGCGGCGGCCCCGAACGGCGACGCGTGGCGGATCGCGCCGTCGATCGCCGCGCTCGCGCAGGACGGGCGCGGTTTCAACGCCTGACGCGGCCGCGCGATCCATCCGCAAGGAGACGCATGATGAAACGCAGTGACGAGGTTCTGCTCGTGATCGACGTGCAGAACGACTTCATGCCGGGCGGCCCGCTCGCGGTCGCCGACGGCGACGCGGTGGTGCCGGTCGTGAACCGGCTCGCCGCGGCCTTCGGGCACGTGGTGCTGACGCAGGACTGGCATCCGGCCGGCCACGTGTCGTTCGCGGCCAATCATCCGGGCCGCGAGGCTTTCTCGACGATCGCCCTGCCTTACGGCGAGCAGGTGCTGTGGCCCACGCACTGCGTGCAGGACACGGACGGCGCGGCGCTGCATCGCGACCTCGCGATCCCGCACGCGCGCCTCGTGATCCGCAAGGGGCACCACGCGGACGTCGACAGCTACTCGGCCTTCGTCGAGGCCGACGGCCGGACGCCGACCGGGTTGGCCGGCTATCTGCGCGAGCTGGGCGTGAAACGCGTGTGGTGCTGCGGCCTCGCGACCGACTATTGCGTCGCGTGGTCCGCGCAGGACGCGCGCAAGGCGGGCTTCGACGCCCTCGTGATCGAGGACGCCTGCCGCGCGATCGATCGCGACGGCTCGCTCGAACGCGCCTGGCGCAACCTGCGCGACGCGGGGGTGGCGCGCGTCACGTCCGCGGATGCGCTCGCATGACGCGGCCCCTTCCCATTTGCCGGAACACGTTTTCAGGAGACAGGCATGACTGAAGCCGTAATCGTATCGACCGCCCGCACCGGGCTCGCGAAATCCTGGCGCGGCGCGCTCAACATGACGCATGGCGCGACGCTGGGCGGCCACGTGGTCGCGGCCGCCGTCGCCCGCGCGCAGATCGACCCGGACAGCGTCGAGGATGTGCTGATCGGCTGCGCGAACCCCGAGGGCGCGACGGGCGGCAACATCGCGCGTCAGATCGCGCTGCGCGCGGGCTTGCCGGTCGGCGTGCCGGGCATGACCGTGAACCGGTTCTGCTCGTCGGGTCTGCAGACCATCGCGCTGGCCGCGCAGCGCGTGATCGCGGGCGAGGGCGAGGTGTATGTCGCGGGCGGGGTCGAGTCGATCTCGTGCGTGCAGAACGAGATGAACCGCCACATGATGATGGAAGGCTGGCTCACCGAGCATAAGCCGGAGATCTACTGGAGCATGTTGCAGACCGCCGAGACCGTCGCGAAGCGCTACGGCATCGAGAAAGCGCGCCAGGACGAATACGGCGTGCGTTCGCAGCAGCGCGCGGCGGCCGCGCAGGCGGCCGGGCTGTTCGACGCGGAGATCGTGTCGATCACCGTGCGCGCCGGCGTGGCCGACAAGGCCACGGGCCGCCTGTACACGAAGGAGGTCACGTTGTCCGCGGACGAGGGCATCCGTCCTGACACGACGCTCGACGGCGTGTCGAAGATCCGCTCCGCGGTGCCGGGCGGCGTGATCACGGCCGGCAATGCGAGCCAGTTTTCCGATGGCGCGGCGGCCTGCGTCGTGATGAATGCGAAACGCGCGGAGCGCGAGGGGCTGCAACCGCTCGGGATCTTCCGCGGTTTCGCGGTGGCCGGCTGCGAGCCCGACGAGATGGGCATCGGGCCGGTGTTCGCGGTGCCGAAGCTGCTCGCGAAGGCGGGCCTAAAGGTCGGCGACATCGATCTGTGGGAGCTGAACGAGGCGTTCGCGGTGCAGGTGCTCTATTGTCGCGACACGCTTGGGATTCCCGACGAACGCCTGAACGTGAACGGCGGCGCGATCGCGGTCGGGCATCCGTACGGCGTGTCCGGCGCGCGCCTGACCGGCCATGCGCTGCTCGAAGGCAAGCGGCGCGGCGCGAAATACGTGGTCGTGACGATGTGCATCGGCGGCGGCCAGGGCGCGGCGGGGTTGTTCGAGATCGTTTGAGCGGTCGGTCGGTCGGCGGAGCGTTGCGCGCGGCACACGCCGGCCGGGTTGGGGGCTGTCCCGGACGGGGGGGAACGCGCTAAGATGCCGCTGCGCGGCGCGCAGCGGCCGCGCGCGATGCTGCTTGTCCACCAGTTGATGACGCGGACCGCCCGATGCCTGCCACCCGGACTTTCCTCAGTGCGTGCTGGTCGATTCCCGAGGCCGACGGAGAGACGCGCCGGCGTTTGCTGAACCGTCAGCTGCGTCCGCTGTTCCTGATCGTTCCGATTCTCTCGTTGACTCATTGCCTGGCCGCGATCTGGCTGATCGCCGCGCTGGGCGCCGCGCTCGCGCCGGCGGATGTCGTCGCGTGGAGTATCGGCTTCGTGCTGTGCGAGGCGGCGTGGTCCGCGCATGCGCTGACCCGGCTCGCCGCCAGGCGGTCCGGCCGCCGCGCCGACCACACGCGCGGCGATCTCGCGCTTGCCGCGCTGCTGTGCGGCCTGACCGCGCTGTGGTGCGGCCTCGGGTTGTACCTGAGCACGCCGCGCATCGTCGACGAAGCCGACCGGCTCCTCATCGTCGCCTTCGTCCCCGGGCTGATCGCCACGGGCGTGCTCGCGAGCATCACGGTGCCCCTCGTGTCGGCGGCCTGGCTCGGCACGCTGACGGTGGCCGCGTGCCTCACGGCGCTTCAACTCGATTACGTGCGCCACGGCGTCGGCATCGCGTTCCTGCTGTTGTACGCGGGGATGCTCGCGTCGGCCTTCCTGCTGATCTCGCGGATGTTCGTCGGCCGCGTGCGGGCCGAACTCGAATCGGCGCGCGAGCGGCGGCTTGCCGAACAGTTGGCGGTGGATCTGCGCTGCCAGAAGGAGATCGCCGAGCAGGCGAGCCAGGCGAAGTCGCGTTTTCTCGCGGCGGCGAGCCACGATCTGCGCCAGCCCGTCCACGCGCTGAGCCTGTTCGTCGGCGCGCTGCACAGCGTGCCGATGCCGCCCGAGGGCCGGCGGCTCGTCGAACAGATCGACGCCTCGACGAGCGCGATGGACATCCTGTTCGCGGCGCTCCTGGACATCTCGAAGATCGACGCGGGCGTCGTCGCGGTCGACCGCCGCGCGTTCCCGATCGACACGGTGCTCGAACGCGTGTGCCGCGATCATCGGGACGACGCGCGGGCCAAGGGCATCGCGCTGTCGCACGTGCGCTGCCGCGCGTGGATCGACTCCGATCCGACGCTGGTCGAGCGGATCGCGCGCAATCTGGTCGCCAACGCCGTGCGCTATACCGACGCCGGGCGCATCGTGGTCGGCTGCCGGCGTCGGCGCGGCGGCCGGATCGCGCTGCAGGTCTGGGATACCGGGCGCGGCATTCCGGCGGCGCAGCACGAACGGGTGTTCCACGAGTACTACCAGCTCGGCAATCCCGAGCGCGACCGCAGCCAGGGGTTGGGACTCGGGCTCGCGATCGTGCGCCGGCTCACGCACTTGATCGGCGCGACGGTGCGGCTGCGTTCGGCGCCGGGCTGGGGCTCGTGCTTCGAGGTGGGGTTCGCGCGCGCGCCGGAGCGGCCCGCGGAATCGCTCGACGCGGCCAACGAGTCCGACGTGCACGGCGCGGGCCTCGTGGTCGTGATCGACGACGAGGCGGCGATCCGCCTGGGCATGTCGATCCTGCTGTCGGGCTGGGGCTACGACGTGGTCGCGGCGGGCTCGGTCGACGAGGCGATCGAGCGGCTCGCCGCGCATGCGCGGCGGCCCGGCCTGTTGCTGTGCGATTTCCGGCTGCGCGGCGGCGAGACCGGGATCGATGCGATCCAGCGGCTGCGGACCGAATACAACGAGCCGATTCCGGCAATGCTGATCTCGGGCGACACGGCGGCGGAGCGCCTGCGCGAGGTGCAGGCGAGCGAGTTGCTGCTGTTGCACAAGCCGGTGCCGAACGACCGATTGCGCACGGCCATTGCGAGGCTGATCGTGATGGAGCCGGAGGAGGGGTAGGCGCTTGGCGGCGTGACGTCGCGGAGGCTGTCAACGCGACTCAGGCGACGCGCCTGCCGAGGTGCTGGCTGACGAGTGGCGGTTGTTATATCAGCCGGTGTCGAGCAGCCGGCTGCGCCCGGTTATCACCCGGCCGATCGTGATGGAGCCGGAGAAAGGTTGGGCGGAAGGCGAGGCGGTTGGCGGCGCGGGGCCTGCAGTCAACGCGACTCGGGCGACGCGGCGGCGAAGCGTCTGCGCGAGGTGCCGGCGGGCGAGTGACGGCAGTTGCACCAATTCGCACTAAACAACCAGCTGCGCCCGGTTATCACCCGGCCGATCGTGATGGAGCCGGGGAAAGGTTGGGCGAAGGGCAAGGTGGTTGGCGGCTCGATGTCGCGGGGGGCTGTCGACGCGATTCAGACGACACGGCGGCGGAGCGCCTGCGCGAGGTGCTGGCGGGCGAGTGGCGACAGTTGCACCAGCCGGCACTCAGCAACCGGCTGCGCACGGCCATCACACGGCTGATCGAAATAGAGCCGGAGGACGGCCCGGCGGAGGACGCGGAACGGCCGGCGACGCGACGTCGCCGGCCCCCGATCAACGAACCGGGGCTCGGGAAGCGCGTCGCATGACGGCCGTGCGCATCCGGCTCGGCCATTCACAGGCAAGGCGGGGCTTACCGGCAGTTCAGCCCGAGCGTCTTGTCCGCGCCAATTCGGTAATCGCAGCGCGCGATGCGCTTGGCGAGCTTCACGTCCGAGGCCTGCCCGTCCGCGTACTTGCAGCGCACCGTGACGAAGCGGCCGGCATCGTAGACATAGCCGAGCTGCCAGTTGCCCGCCGTCGCGCCGGCCTGGTCGGGAACCAGGGTCGCCTGCTCGTCCGGCGCGCCGTCGAATACGTCGACGAAGCGCAGCGGTGCGCCGTCGCGCACCGGGCAGACGGGCGCGGAGCTTGCGGGCTCGATCGCGCAGCCAAGCAGCGCGGCGAAGGACAGCACGGCGACGCGCCTATTCCACGACATAGAAGTTGTCACCGTTGTTCGAGTTGCCATGCGCGCCCCAGCGCAGCATGCGCCGGCCGACGGCCTGCGGGCTCGGCGGCGTCACGAACTGGTCGTAGACGAGGATGCCGGCCGTGCTCTGGCTCACATAGATCGCCGCGTGCCCCTGGTAGTGGCCGGCGGCGTTGAAGGTCGCGATCACGGTGCCGGGCTGGATCTCGGCATTGTCCTTGACCGCCTCGCCCTTGTGCCAGTTGAAGGTCGGCGGCAGCGTCGGGCAAACCTTCTTCACGTACGACACGCACTGGCCGCACAGCTTGGTGCCCTGGGTGTCGCTGCCGGTTGGCACGGTGTCGAACGGGGCGAGGTTGGTGGTGGGTGCGCAGGTCCATTTGCCGACCGGTGCGGCGCTGTTGTTCTGGTAGTTGCTGGAAAGATAGGGCACAAACGCCTCCTGGTCGAGATGCCGGGTATCAGCGGATGCGCCGGCCGGAACGCCCTGGGCCAATGGCAGCGCCGGGTGGGGCGGGGTCGGTGCTCGCGCATTATGCTGAGTTTCGGCGGCAATAGGCAACTGTCTGAATAATGCGCGCGACCGTGCCGGCAAAGGGGGCGGGGGCGGCGGGGAAGGCGCCCCGGGCGGGCGAGCGCAGCTTGCGCGACCGCGGGTCGGACGCGTCGGCAGCGGGCGCGCGGCGGCATGCGTATGGCCGCCCGAGTCCGTCGGATATTGCACGCGGTGACGGCGCGGACCTCCGCGCCGGTCGGGCGCACCGCGCCCTCGGCTTCTATCCGGACGTCCGGCGGCCTCACGCGCGCGGCGTCAATCGAGCCGCTTCCATACCGAGATCGGGACGTCGCCGTTCGGGCGCGGCGTCACGCGATAGCTCAGCTCCTTGCCGATCAGCTCGTACGTGCGGGTCTGCTGCTGCCCCTGCCAGTTCGGGAAGACCGCGTCGCGAATGCTGAACGTCAGCGTGTGCTCGACGGGATTCACCGTGATCGTGCCGTAATGGGTGCTCGCGCCGAGAAGCGCGTCACGGTACTCGGCCGCGGTGCCGGCGGCCTTGTCGTTCGACGCGAAGCGCTCGCGCTCGGCCTTGAAGATCTGCAGCGAGTAATTGCCGTGCGCGTCGATCAGCAGCAGGCCGCGCGGATCCGAGCCGTAGTCGCGGCCGCGCGTGCCGTCCGGGTGCTCGACGTCGGCCGCGACCAGCGTCCAGGTGCCCGCGAGCGGCGACGCGGCGGGGGCGTCGGCGGCCGCGGCGGCCCCCGACGACACGATCGATACGGCGAGCAGCAGACCGGGCAGGCGGCCCGGCTTGAAACAGGTTCCGATCTTCATGGGTCACCGTGGTGAAAGGGTGGGGTGGGCATCCGCCGCCCGGCGGGGCGGGTCGCGACGCCATTTGATACTAGCGGTTTGTCTGCGCTATAAATTCGATAATTCAGATCAAACCTATAAGCAAAACCGAAGGATGGCGATGCCGAACCTCGACATGGATGCGCTGCGGACGCTGGCGATCGCGCAGCAGCTGGGCAGCCTGAACCGCGCGGCCGACCGGATCGGCCGTTCGCAGTCGGCGGTCAGCCAGCAGCTGCGCAAGCTCGAGACGCAGCTGGGTCGGCCGCTGTTTCGCCGCCAGGGACGGGGCCTGGTGCTGACCGAAGCCGGCGAGATGGCGCTGGGCTATGCGCGCCGCCTGCTCGAACTGAACGACGAGGCGGTGACCGCGATCCGCGGAGCGTCGCTCGGCGGCGCGGTCCGGTTCGGCTTGCCGGGCGACTTCGCCGAGACCTGGCTGCCGGCCGCGCTGGGCCGTTTCAAGCGCGCGCATCCGGGGGTGCGCGTCGAAATCGCCGTCGAACGCAACGGACTGCTGCTCGAACGGCTCGACGCTGGAGAACTCGACCTGGTGCTCGCGATGGGGCACGGGCAGCGGCCGGATGCGCAGCGGGTTGCGCACTTGCCGATGGTGTGGATAGGGCCGCCCGGGATAGGGCCGCCCGGGTCAGGGCCATCCGGGTCAGGGCCTTCCGAACCCGATCTGCGCGCGTCGCACGGCGAGCCGCTCGATCTCGCGCTGTACCCGCTGCCGTGCCTGTTCCGCCGCGCGGGCGCCGAGGCGCTCGACCGCGCGGGCATCCGCTGGCGCGTCGCGTACACGACGGGCAGCTTGCAGAGCCTGTGGGCGGGCGTGGCGGGCGGTCTCGGCATCACGTTGCGGACGGCCGCCGGACTGCCGTCGACGCTGCGCGTGCTGGGCGAGGCGCAGGGGCTGCCGCCGCTGCCCTCGGTCGAACTGTGCCTGCACGCGCGGGGAACCGGCGGCGGTCCGGCGCTGGACGGACTCGCACGGGTGGTGGTCGAGTCGCTCGCGGCGAATCTGGGCAATGCATAGAGGCGCGATTAATTTGGTACGCTTGTCACCTCTCGACGCCCGACGTCGTCCAGGCCGGCCCATGCCGGCACGCACCGGAGAAACGCAGTGATCAGACATATCGTGATGTGGAAACTGAAGGAGCACGCCAACGGCGCGACCCGCGCGCAGAATGCCGCGACGCTCAAGGAACGCCTCGAGGCGTGCCGCGACATCGTGCCGGGCATCCTGCACCTCGAAGTCGGCCTCGCGACGCCGGACCTCGATTCGACCTACGACGTCGTGCTGCTTTCCGACTTCGCCGACAAGGCCGCGCTCGACGCCTACCAGGTCCATCCGCTCCACGAGGCGGTCAAGCAATTCATCGGCACCGTGCGCGAAAGCCGCGAGTGCGTCGACTACCACGTCGATCGCGCATGATGACGAGCAGCACCCCGCAACCGCCGGCGCCGTCCGATCCGACCATCGAAAGCCCGTTCGTCGACACGCTCGGCGTGCGGCTCGTGTCCGCCCGCGACGGCGCGAGCGAAGTCGTGTTGCCGCTCGCCGCGCAGCACATGAACACCTGGAACATCGCGCATGGCGGCGTGACGATGACGCTGTCCGACGTCGCGCTCGCGATGGCCGCGCGCAGCCTGACCGAGGACGGCGTCGGCGTCGTCACGGTCGAGATGAAGGTGAATTTCATGCAGCCCGGGCGCGGCGAACTGCGCGCCTACGGTCGCGTACTGCACCGGTCGAGCACGATGGCCTACTGCGAGGGCGAGGTCCGCGACAGCGCGGGCAATTTCGTCGCGAAGGCGCTCGGCACCTTCAAGTACATGAAGCGGCTCGCGGTCGGGCGCGACATCACGCGCCAGCGCAGCCGCACCGACCCCGCCGTGCAACCGGGCCCGAGCGACGCCTAGCGGCGCCTGCCCGCGCGCGTCGCCTTCCTGTCAGGAGCCCCCGATGTCCGAGATCAATCGCCAGGTTCTGCTCGTGTCGCGCCCGCGGGGCGAGGCCAGCGTCGACAATTTCCGGCTCGTTCACACGCCGTTCGCGCCGCTCGCCGACGGTGAACTGCGCGTACGCAACCACTTCCTGTCACTGGACCCGTACATGCGGGGCCGGATGAGCGACGCGAAATCGTACGCGGCGCCGCAACCGCTCGACGCGGTGATGCAGGGCGGCGCGGCGGGCGAGGTCGTCGAGTCGCGGCATCCGGATTTCGCGGTCGGCGACCGGGTGGTCGGAATGCTGGGCTGGCAGGAGTACGCGACCGCGTCGGGCGCGGGGCTGCGCAAGGTCGACACGACCCACGTGCCGCTGTCCGCCTATCTCGGCGCGGTCGGGATGCCGGGCGTGACCGCCTGGTACGGCCTGAACCGGATCATCGCGCCGCGCGCGGGCGAGACCGTGGTGGTGAGCGCGGCGAGCGGCGCGGTGGGCAGCGTGGTCGGCCAGCTCGCGAAGCAGGCGGGCTGCCGCGTGATCGGCATCGCGGGCGGGCCGGACAAATGCCGCTACGTGGTCGATACGCTCGGCTTCGACGCCTGCGTCGATCATCGCCGCGGCCAGCTGTTCGACGATCTTGCCGCGGCGGCGCCCGGCGGGATCGACGGCTGCTTCGAGAATGTCGGCGGGGCCGGGCTCGACGCGACGCTCGCGCTGATGAATCCGTTCGGCCGGATCGCGATGTGCGGGATGATCGCCGGCTACGACGGCGCGCCGTCGCCGCTCGCGCGTCCCGAGCTGATCCTGACGTTCCGCCTGCGGGTCGAGGGCTTCATCGTGTCGGAGCATCTGGAGGTCTGGCCGGACGCGCTGCGCGAGCTGGGCGGGCTGGTCGCGCAAAAGCGCCTGCATTATCGCGAGACGATCATCCAGGGGCTCGACCGCGCGCCGGAGGCGCTGCTCGGCCTGCTCAAGGGCCACAATTTCGGCAAGCTGCTGATCGCGCTGACCTGACGGCGGCGTGGCATCATACGGCGCTTGTGTTCCGCTGCCGGCGGCGCGCGTGGCGCCGCTTCCCAAGATGCCCCTGAATCCCAAGATCGCCCAGGTGCTCGACATGATCGAGCGCGCGAAGCGTCCTCCCTATCACGCGCAGACGCCGCAGGATGCGCGCAGCGCCTACGCGCGCAGCGCGCCGATCCTCGATCTGGCGCCGGCGCCGATGCATGCGGTCGAGGACCTGCGCGTTCCCGCGCGCGACGGCGGCGAATTCGGCGCGCGGCTCTATCTACCGGTCGCGCCGAGCCTCGCCGAGCCGCTGCCGGCGCTGGTGTACTACCACGGCGGTGGTTTCACGGTCGGCAGCGTGGCGACCCACGACGCGCTGTGCAGGATGTTCGCGCACGAGGCGCACTGCGCGGTGCTGTCGGTCGACTACCGGCTCGCGCCCGAGCATCGCTTCCCGACCGCGGTGAACGACGCGGACGATGCGCTGGCGTGGCTGCACGCGCGGGCGACCGGCCTGGGCCTCGATCCCGCGCGGCTCGCGGTCGGCGGCGACAGCGCGGGCGGCACGCTCGCGACCGTCTGCGCGGTGCTCGCGCGCGCGCGCGGCATCGCGCTCGCGCTGCAACTGCTGATCTACCCGGGCGTCACCGCGCACCAGCGGACCGCTTCCCATGCGCGGCTCGCGAACGGTTACCTGCTGTCCGGCGAGACGATCCAGTGGTTTTTCTCGCAATACCTGCGCGACGCGTCCGACCGCGAGGACTGGCGTTTCGCGCCGCTCGACGGCATGCGCGACGCGCCGTCGTTCGCGGGCGTGGCCCCCGCGTGGATCACGACCGCGGAATACGACCCGCTCGCGGACGAAGGCGCGGCCTACGCGGACAAGCTGCGCGCGGCCGGCAATGCGGTGACGCTGGTCTGCTACGCGGGGATGATCCACGAATTTTTCAAGATGGGGGGCTTCGTGCCCGAGGTGCGCGTCGCGCACGCGGCGGCGGCGGCGGCGCTGCGTGCGGCATTCGACCCCGACTGACGACGGCGCGACCGAGGAGACGGCGAATGGACCGGATCGAGGTGGAAAGCGGCGGCTGGTCCCGGCTCGGCGGCGATGCGTCGCGGATCCGCGATGCGGTGTTCGTGCGCGAGCAGCGGATTCCGGCCGAACTGGCGCTCGACGACGACGACCTCGATGCGCACCATGTGGTCGCCTATCTGGTCGATGGCGCGACGCTCGCCCGCCGCGCCATCGCGACGGGCCGACTGCTGCCGGACGGTGCGATCGGCCGGCTCGCCGTGCTGGCCGACGCGCGCGGTCGCGGCGCGGGCTCGCGGGTGCTGGAAGCGCTGCTGGCCGCGGCCCGCGCGCGCGGCGATGCGCGGGTGCGCCTGTATGCGCAGCAGGATGCCGTGTCGTTCTACTTGCAGCGGGGTTTCAGCATGGTCGGCGCGCCGTTCGAGGCGGCGGGCATCGCGCACGTCGAGCTTGCGCGCGCGCCCTGAGCGCGGCCGCCGCGCGCGGCCCGTCAGCGGGCGGCGGGCAGTTCGAGATCGAACACGAACGCGCGCTCGAACGCGCCCGGGCGGACGAGCCGGTGCGAACCGTCGTCGTCGCAGCGTTCCTTGAGTTCGACCGAGAGCCGCGCGCCTTCCTTCACGATCATGCGCAGCGCGGTGGTGCCGCGCGACCCGTATTCGGGCGTCTCGATGAAGGCGGCGGACAGCGCGCGTTCGCGTTCGAGCGGAATGCCCGTGTGCGGCAGCGCGTCGTCATCGGCCGTGCGCGTGTCGCGCATGATGTCGATCAGCGCGTCGAGCGGCGGCGCGGTCTCGTAGGTGAGCAGGGTGCCCAGTTCGCTGCGCTTGTGGACGAGCTTCGGCCACGGCGTGTCGAGCCGGGCGTTGGACAAGCCGTGCAGGCCGGGCGTGACGAGCGCCGGCGCGTCGGGCGCGGTCTGGCCGTCGGCCGGGCGATTGCAGTACCAGGCCAGCTCGCCGCGCCGGCCGTCGCCGACGATCAGGTTGAAGCCGTTGTACAGCGCGGCCGTCTCGGCCACGTGCGCGAGGTAGTCGAGCGGCGCGACGCCCGCGCCGCCGAGGAAATCGGACACGAGGCGGCCGCGGGTGGGCGCGCCGGCGCGGATGTCGAACGGCGCGCGGTAGTTGGTGAGCGCGGCGAAGCGGCCGTCGCGCGATACGCCGAGCCAGGTGCCGCCGCCTTCGAGGTCGCGGCCGGCGAGCACGCCGGGCACGTCTTCCCACCATGACAGCGGCGCGCTCGTGCGGCGAAAGAACTCGTCACGATTCGCGGTGAGGGTCAGCAGCGGGCCGTTGTCGGCGGTGGGCTGCCAGTCGAATACGATCAGGCACATCAGACGGATTCCTCGCTCGGATGACGCAGTGCGCGACGGCCGCGCGCGGCGCGGCCTGCGGCAGACGATAGCACGCCGGATCAGTTCTCGGTGGGTAGCGCGTAGGGCAGCGACAGGAACTGCAGCGCCGGGCCGTCGGCCGTCGCGAGGTGGACCGTGCCCGTGTCGAGCGCGACCAGCTTGATCTCGACCAGCGCGTCGACGCCGCCGTTCGGCGCGGCCGCCGCGTTGACGATCAAGCCGCACGGCTGGCCCGGGTCGTCCGAGTGGAACAGCTCGACGCCCGCGCGCGCGGCGCCGGTGTCGCCCGCGACGTGCGCGAGGGCCGTGCGGCGCTTGATGGTGCCGCGATACTGACTGCGCGCGACGATTTCCTGGCCCGGGTAGCAGCCCTTGCGGAAATTGACCGCGCCGATCACGTCGAAATTCACCATCTGCGGGACGAACTGCTCGATCGTGGGCTGCGTGATGCGTGCTTCGCCCGCGCGCACGTCGAGCCAGTCCCAGACGGCGGGCGAGACGCGCGCGAGGCGCGCATCGAGCGCGGCGAGACGCGCCTCGACGTCGGCGCGCGCGCCGATCCACAGGTAGCGCAGCCGGCCCGCCGCGTCGGGCAGCCGGATCAGCGCGCCCGCGGGGCCGTCGACCTTGGTGTGCACGCCGTCCGGCAGCGCGTCGAACATGCCGGCGAGCGCGTCGCGCACGTCGCCCGCGAAGCCGACCGCGACGAGCGCGTCGCCGGCGTCGGCGAGCTTCGCCTTGGCGCGCAGCACGAACATCGACAGGCGCTTCTGCGCGGCGGGCTGCAGGTCTTTCGACACCAGCAGGCGGACGTCATGGCCCGCGCGCCACGCGAGGAACGACGCGAGCAGGCGGCCCTTCGGCGAGCAGTAGCCGGCGAGCCGCGCGGCGCCGAGGTCGAGATGCTCGATGTCGTTGGTCAACTGGCTGTGCAGGAAGGTCGCGGCATCGGCGCCCGCGACGTCGATGATGCCGAACTGCGGCAGCAGCGTATACGCGCCGCTGCGCAGCGCGGCGTCGAAATCGGCGGAGGACGGAACGGGCAACGCGGGTGAGGCAATCGGTGTGCTCATGGAAGGCGGGAGGAGTCAATCCTGACTTTGGCGGAAGCGAGCTTGTATTATATGGGGTCTATCTGAGTCACGTTTCCATGTCCCTATTGAAGAAATGCGCCGCCCTGGCGGCGCTGGCCGTCGTTCTGGCCGTCGCGCTCACGGGCGCCGGCTATTACTGGGCCACCCGGCCGCTGCTGCTGCCCGCGGCGGCGCTGGACGTCACGATCAAGCCGCGCAGCACCGTGCGCGGCGTCGCGCTCCAGCTCCAGCGCGGGGGCGTGCCGGTCGAGCCCCGCCTGTTCGTCGCGCTGACCCGGGTGCTCGGCCTGTCGAGCCGGCTGAAATCGGGCAACTACGAGTTCAAGACGGGCGTGACGCCCTACGACGTGCTGCAGAAGATCGCGCGCGGCGACGTGAACGAATACGTCGCGACCGTGATCGAAGGATGGACGTTCAAGCGGATGCGCGCCGAACTCGACGCGAATCCGGCGCTGCAGCACGCGAGCGCGGGCCTGAGCGACGCCGATCTGCTGCGCCAGATCGGTGCGTCGGACGCCGAGGTCGCGCGCGGCAGCGGCGAGGGGCTGTTCTTTCCGGATACCTACCTGTTCGACAAGGGCACGAGCGACCTGAACATCTATCGGCGCGCGTACCGGCTCATGCAGTCGCGCGTCGCCGAGGCATGGGCGATGCGCGCGCCCGGGCTGCCGTACCGGAGCGCTTACGATATGCTGACGATCGCGTCGATCATCGAGAAGGAAACCGGCCACGCGGCCGACCGCGCGTTCGTCGCCGCGGTGTTCGCGAACCGGTTGCGCATCGGCATGCCGCTGCAGACCGATCCGACCGTGATCTACGGCCTCGGCGGCGCCTACGACGGCCATCTGCTCAAGCGCGACCTGCTGGCCGACACGCCCTACAACACCTATACGCGCCGCGGACTGCCCCCGACGCCGATCGCGCTGCCCGGCGCGGCGGCCCTGCAGGCCGCCGTGAATCCCGCGCCGACGACGGCGCTCTATTTCGTCGCGAAGGGCGACGGCACGAGCGTCTTCTCCGACACGCTCGGGGATCACAACAAGGCCGTGGACAAATACATACGAGGTCAATAGCAATGGCGCGCGGAAAATTCATTACGTTCGAAGGCATCGATGGCGCGGGCAAGACCACGCATCTGCCGTGGTTCTGCGAGCAGCTGGGCGCGAAGCTCGCGACGGCGGGGCGCCAGGTCGTCGTCACCCGCGAACCGGGCGGCACGCGGCTCGGCGAGACCCTGCGCGAGATCCTGCTGAACCAGCCGATGGACCTCGAGACCGAGGCGCTGCTGATGTTCGCCGGCCGGCGCGAGCATCTCGCGCTCGTGATCGAGCCCGCGCTCGCGCGCGGCGACTGGGTCGTGTCCGACCGCTTCACCGATGCGACCTTCGCCTACCAGGGCGGCGGCCGCGGGCTGCCGCGCGACAAGCTCGAGGCGCTCGAGCGCTGGGTGCAGGGCGGCTTCCAGCCCGATCTGACCGTGCTGTTCGACGTCTCGCCGCAGATCGCGAGCGAGCGGCGCGGCGCGGCGCGCATGCCCGACAAGTTCGAGAGCGAATCCGATGCGTTCTTTTCCCGCACGCGCGCGGAGTACCTGCGGCGCGCGGAGGAGGCGCCGCATCGGTTCGCGATCGTCGATTCGACCGAAACCATCCCGCAGATCCAAAAGCGGCTCGAAGGCGTGCTCGCGACGCTGTGACGAAGGAACGACGCTCCATGATCTATCCGTGGCAAACCGACGACTGGAACCGCCTGCAGGCGCTGCGCGCGCACTGGCCGCACGCGCTGCTGCTGCACGGGCAGGCGGGCATCGGCAAGCTGCGCTTCGCGCAGCACGTGGCGCAAGGCTTTCTGTGCGAATCGCCGCGCGAGAACGGCGAGCCGTGCGGCGCCTGCGCGGCGTGCAACTGGTTCGAGCAGGGCAATCACCCCGATTACCGGATCGTGCTGCCCGAGGCGCTCGCGGGCGAGGCGTTCGCGGCCGCGCAGGCCGATGAGCCCAAGGCCGCCGAGGCCGACGAGGGCGGCAAGAAAACCCGCACGCCCAGCAAGGAAATCAAGATCGAGCAGGTGCGCGCGCTGCTCGATTTCTGCGGGATCGGCTCGCACCGCGGCGGCGCGCGGGTCGTCGTGCTGTATCCGGCCGAGGCGCTCAACGTCGCGGCCGCCAACGCGCTGCTGAAGACGCTCGAGGAACCGCCCGCGGGCGTCGTGTTCCTGCTGGTGTCGGCGCGCGTCGACCGGCTGTTGCCGACCATCATCAGCCGCTGCCGGCAGTGGCCGATGACGGTGCCCGCGCCGGCCGCGGCGGCCGACTGGCTCGCCGCGCAGGGGGTGGCCGACGCGCCCGCGCTGCTCGCGGAGGTGGGCGGCGCGCCGCTCGCCGCGCTCGCGCTCGCGAGCGACGAGAACCGGCCGCTGCGCGACTGGACGCTTGCTCAGCTCGCGGCGGGCGAGGGCTGCGACCCGTTCGCGTGCGGCGAGACCTTGCAGAAGCTGCCGGTGCCGCTCGTGCTGGGCTGGCTGCAGCGCTGGCTGTACGACCTGCTCGCGCAGCGCATGGCGGGCGCGCCGCGCTATTTCCCGAGCCAGGCGAAGGCGCTCGCGCGCTGCGCGCAGGCGCTCGACGCGAACGCCTTCGCGCGTTTCATGAAGACGGTCACGCGGCAGCGCGCGGTGGAGAACCACCCGCTCAACGCGCGGCTCGTGTTCGAGGAACTCTTTCTCGGCTATCGCGACCTGTTCGCCTGACCCCGCCACGCCCGCACCCGGATGACACCATGACGCTTGCCTACCGTGACGCCACCCCCGACGACCTGCCCGCGATCGTCGCCATCTACAATTCGACCGTCGCGTCGCGCCAGGTGACGGCCGACACCGAGCCGGTCACGGTCGAGAGCCGGCGCGCGTGGTTCGACGCGCACAGCCCGGCCGGCCGGCCGTTGTGGGTGGTCGAGGCGGGCGGCCGGGTGATCGCCTGGCTCAGCTTTTCCGATTTCTACGGCCGGCCCGCGTATCGTCATACGAGCGAGATCAGCATCTACCTCGACGAGGCCGCGCGCGGCCGGGGGCTCGGCGGGCAACTGCTCGCGGCAGCGCTCGCGCATGCGCCGGCGCTGCGCATCGATACCGCGCTCGGCTTCATCTTCGGCCACAACGCGCCGAGCCTCAAACTGTTCGCCCGCCACGGCTTCACGACCTGGGGGACGCTGCCGCGCGTCGCCGTGCTCGACGGCGTCGAGCGCGATCTCGTGATCCTCGGCAAGCGCCTCGACGGCGCGCACTGAACCTGCATCAGGAACGCATCATGTTTGTCGATTCACACTGCCATATCAATTTCGCAGGGCTCGGCGACCGCCTGCCCGAGGTGCTCGAGAATATGCGTCGGCACGACGTGACCCATGCGCTGTGCGTGTCGGTCGATCTCGAGACCCTGCCGGACGTGCTCGCGATCGCGCGCGAGCACGACAACGTGTACGCGTCGGTCGGCGTGCACCCGGACCACGAGGACGCGCGCGAGCCGAGCCTCGCCGAGCTGATCGAGCTGGCCGCGCACCCGAAGGTGGTCGCGATCGGCGAGACCGGGCTCGACTACTACCGGCTCGACGGCCGCACGATCGAGGACATGGAGTGGCAGCGCGAGCGCTTCCGCACCCACATCCGCGCCGCGCACGCGACGATGAAGCCGCTGATCGTGCACACCCGCGCGTCGTCGGCCGACACGCTGCGGATCATGGCCGAGGAGCGCGCCGAGGTGCCGGGCGGCGTGATGCACTGCTTCACCGAGCCCTGGCCGGTCGCCGAGCAGGCGCTCGCCCAGGGCTTCCACATCTCCCTGTCGGGGATCGTCACGTTCAAGAAGGCCGAGGAGGTGCAGGACGTCGCGCGGCGCGTGCCGCTCGAGCGCCTGCTGATCGAGACCGACTCGCCGTACCTCGCGCCGGTGCCTTATCGGGGCAAGCCGAATGAACCTGCGTACGTCAGCCATGTCGGACGCTTTATCGCGGCGGAACGCGGGATGACCGACGAGGCGCTCGCCGCCGCGACGTCGCAGAATTTTTTCCGGCTCTTCAAGATCGTCCCCGAGGACGGTTCGGGCCGTGTCTCAACCCAGGGGTAGGAGTGAAAAAAATGAAATCGATCAAGTACTTGTCGAAGCAGGGCGCGCTGGCGGCGCTGGCTGCGCTGTGCGTCGCGGGCGGCCTGTCGGCGGCCGCGCCGGCCCAGGCGGAGTCACTGACCGGCATCGTGAAGGCGGTCAAGTTCGACGACATCGACGACATCGCGAAGCAGCTGAAGGGCGGGCTCGACCCGAACACGACCGACGACAAGGGCGATCCGCTCCTCGTGATCGCGGCGCGCGAGAAGTCCGACAAGGTCGCCGCGGCGCTCGCGGCGGCCCCGAACGTCGACCTCGAGAAGACCGACGCGGCGGGCGAGAACGCGCTGATGCTGGCCTCGCTGAACGGCGACCTGGGCCTCGCGAAGCTGCTGATCGACAAGGGCGCGGAAGTCAGCAAGAAGGGTTGGACCGCGCTGCATTACGCGGCCACCAACGGCCAGGACGCCGTCGTCAGGCTGCTGCTCGACAAGTCCGCGTACATCGACGCCGGCTCGCCGAACGGCACCACGCCGCTGATGATGGCCGCGCGCGGCAACCATGCGAGCACGGTCACGCTGCTGCTCGACCAGGGCGCCGATCCGGCGCTGAAGAACCAGCTTGGCATCAGCGCGCTCGACTTCGCGCAGCACTACAAGGCGCCCGACGCGATCGAGATTCTGTCGAAGCGCACCGTGCGGATCGGCGCGGGAACGCCGGGCGATGCGCAAAAAAGTGCAAAATGACGGTTTTCGGCGCGGCGTCAGGCCGCGCCGTCCGTAGTAGCGGCGGCTCCCGACGCCGCCTTGACATAAGGAACCCCCAATGTTGCGGGCTATGTTTTGCGCCGCCGCGCTCGCCGTGCCGTTGACGGCGGCTGCCTTTACCGGCGGCGATCTCGACAAGCTGTGCGCGAAGACCGACGTGAAGTCGCGGGCCTCGTGCGCGGCCTATATCGAAGGCGCGGCGGATGGCGTCTACAACACGATCGACGCGATCGGCGGCACGACCGGGCCGCGCGTCGGCCAGTATTTCTGCCTGCCGCCCGACATCAAGGCGCAGCAGATGACCGATGCGGTGCGCAAGTACATCGCGGAGAATCCGAAGCTCGCCGACTACAACGCGAGCACCGCGGTGTCGCTCGGGCTCGGCAAGGCGTTTCCCTGCCGGGCCAACTGAGCTTCAGGGCCGGCGCGGCCGGCCCTTGTCCGACGCGCGGGGCGCGCGCCCCGTCCCCCTGATCCCGCCACGGCGCTCATGATCACGCTAGACGACCTGCGGCGCATCGCCGATGCGCCGCTCCATTCCTGGCCCGGCACGTTGCTGACCTCGCTGCTCGCGGTGCTCGTCGCCGCGGCCGTGCACGGGCTCGGCGCGCGCGTCGTGCGGCGCGTCGCGCGGCCGTATCCGATCACGAGCGCGGTGGTGCGGTATATCGACAAGCCGTCGCTCGTCGTGCTCGCGTTCCTCGCGCTCGAATTCCTCTGGCTGCAGGTCGCCGATGCGCTGCCGTTCGCGGGCGGGCTGCGCACCTTCGCGGCGGTCGGGCTGATCGGCGCGCTGACCTGGCTGCTGGTGCGCGTCGCGGCGGCCGTCGCCGAGGCGATCGTCCAGGCCCATCCACTCGACACGCCCGACAACCTGCAGGCGCGCCGCATCCACACGCAGGCCCGGGTGCTCGCGCGCACCGTGATGGTGGTCATCGTGATCGTCGGCGTGGGCGCCGCGCTGATGACGTTTCCGAATGTCCGCCAGGTGGGGGCGAGCCTGCTCGCCTCGGCGGGCGTGGCCGGGCTCGTCGCCGGCATCGCGGCGCGGCCGGTGCTCGGCAACCTGATCGCGGGCCTGCAGATCGCGCTGTCGCAGCCGATCCGGCTCGACGACGTGGTCGTGATCCAGGGCGAGTGGGGCCGCATCGAGGAGATCACCGGCACCTACGTGTCGGTGCGCCTGTGGGACCAGCGGCGGCTCGTCGTGCCGCTGCAGTGGTTCATCGAGAATCCGTTCGCGAACTGGACCCGCAACAGCGCGGAGATCATCGGCACCGTGTTCCTGTTCGTCGACTACCGGTTGCCGCTCGCGCCCGTGCGCGCCGAGCTGGCGCGGCTCGTCGCCGCCGCGCCCGAATGGGACGGCCGCGTGCAGGTGCTGCAGGTCACCGACGCGACCGAGCGCGCGATGCAGCTGCGCGCGCTCGTCAGCGCGCGCGACTCGTCGCTGGCCTGGGACCTGCGCTGCCGGGTGCGCGAAGGCCTGATCGCGTTCATCCAGGAACACTATCCCGACTGCCTGCCGCGCACCCGCGCGGAGCTGTTCCCGCACGCGGCGACCGACGCGCGCGACGCCGCGCCGGCCGGCCAGCCGGCGGCGCCGTCGGCCGCGAGCACGGCGGCCCGCACGGCCGCGGATCCGACCGCATCCGAACCTTCCGCCGCGCCGCGCTGACGCGCGCCGGTCCACGCCTCTCGCCCAGGACGCCATGTCGCCGCTTTCCGTTCTCGCCATCGCCAACTACCGCTCGCTGCGCGAACTGATCGTGCCGCTCGCCGGGCTCAACGTGATCACCGGCCCGAACGGCAGCGGCAAGTCGAGCGTCTACCGCGCGCTGCGCCTGCTTGCCGACACCGCGCAGGGGCGCGTGATTCCATCGCTCGCGCGCGAAGGCGGGCTGCCGTCGACGCTGTGGGCGGGGCCGGAGCGCTTCACGCGCGGCATGCTGGCGGGCGACGAGCCCGTGCAGGGGACGACGCGCCGGGACCCGGTGAATCTCAGGCTCGGCTTCGCGAGCGAGGATTTCGGCTATGCGATCGACCTCGGCCTGCCTGTGCCGGGTCAGACGGAATTCAATTTCGATCCGGTGGTGAAGCGCGAATGCATCTGGAACGGGGCGGTGCCGCGCCCGTCGTCGCTGCTGGTCGACCGGCACGGCGCGCTGATCCGCGCGCGCGACGCCGCCGGCGCCTGGCGCAGCGTGCCGCAGCCGGTCGCGAGCTTCGACTCGATGCTGACCGAGTTCGTCGATCCGACCAGCGCGCCCGAGATGATCTCGGTGCGCGAGCGGATCCGCTCGTGGCGCTTCTACGACCATTTCCGCACCGACGCGGCTGCCCCGGCGCGCCTGTCGCACATCGGCACGCACACGCCGGTGCTCGCGGACGACGGCACGGATCTCGCCGCGGCGCTGCAGACGATCCGCGAGATCGGCGATCGCGAGGCGCTCGCCGCGACCATCGACGACGCGTTTCCGGGCGCCGCGGTCGACATCGACAACCCCGGCGGGCGCGGCCGCTTCGAGGTGCTGATGCGGCAGCCCGGCCTGTTGCGGCCCCTGGCGGCGGCGGAGCTGTCCGACGGCACGCTGCGCTACCTGTTGCTCGCCGCGGCGCTGCTGACGCCGCGCCCGCCCGCGCTGATGGTGCTGAACGAACCGGAGACGAGCCTGCATCCGGACCTGCTGCCGGCGCTCGGCCGCCTGATCGCGCGCGCGGCCGAGCGCTCGCAGGTGATCGTCGTGTCGCATGCGGCGCGCCTGATCGCGACGCTCGAGCGCGAACCGGGCAGCCACTCGCTGGTGCTGGAAAAGGAGCTGGGCGCGACCCGGCTCGCCGACGTCGACGCATTCGACCGGCCGCCGTGGAAGTGGCCGACGCGCTGAACGGCGGCCCCGGCGCCCCCGCGCCCGATGTATCCTCGCTGTAACAAACCCCAGGAAATGCAAGTGCGGCGGCGAGCGGCCCCGCACTCGATACAATAACGAGATATTCCAGCCGGTCCGGCCGTCATGGCCGCACAGCCGGCGGCCTCAGGAGATCACGCCCATGAGAATTGCCCAGATCGCGCCGTTGACGGAATCGGTGCCGCCCAAGCTGTACGGCGGCACGGAGCGCGTGGTGTCGTACATCACCGAGGCGCTCGTCGACCTCGGCCACGACGTGACGCTGTTCGCGAGCGGCGATTCACAGACCCGCGCGAAGCTGGAGGCCGTGTGGCCGCGCGCGCTGCGGCTCGACGTGTCGATCCGCGACCGGATCGCGCCGCACATGCTGCTGATGGAAACGGTGGCGCGGCGCGCGAAGGATTTCGACGTGCTGCACTTCCACATGGATTACTACTCGTTCTCGGTGTTCAACCGGCAGGACACGCCGTTCGTGACGACCCTGCACGGCCGCCTCGATCTGCCGGAGCAGCAGCCGGTGTTCGACACCTTCGATACGGCGCCGGTGATCTCGATCTCGAACGCGCAGCGCCAGCCGCTGCCGCAGGCGAAGTGGCTGACGACCGTGTATCACGGGCTGCCGGAGACGCTGTACACGCCGCAGCCCGTCGAGCAGAAATACCTCGCGTTCCTGGGCCGGATCTCGCCCGAGAAGCGCGTCGACACCGCGATCCGCATTGCGCAGCGCTGCGGCATGCCGATCCGCATCGCCGCCAAGATCGATTCGGCGGACGAGGAATACTTCGAACGCCAGATCAAGCCGCTGTTCGCGTTGCCGCATGTCGAATTCATCGGCGAGATCGCCGATCACCAGAAGGCGGAATTCCTGTCGGGCGCGCATGCGCTGCTGTTCCCGATCGACTGGCCGGAGCCGTTCGGCCTCGTGATGATCGAGGCGATGGCGTGCGGCACGCCGGTGATCGCGTTCAATCGCGGCGCGGTGCCGGAGGTGCTGGAGGAAGGCTTGACGGGTTTCATCGTCGAGGACGAGATCGGTGCGGTGGCGGCCGTGAACCGGCTGGACACGCTGTCGCGCGAGCGGGTGCGCGCGCGTTTCGAGTCGCGCTTCACGTCGCGGCGGATGGCGCAGGAATACGTCGACGTGTACCAGTCGATGATCCGCGCGCAGAAACGGGCGCGCTTCAAGGTGATCGATTCCGCGTCCTGAGCCGCGCAAAAAAACGGCGATGCAGGTGCATCGCCGGGCAAGGCGGCGGCGCGCCCCGGCACGGGGCGCGCGGCGCTCAGATCGCGAGCTTCGAGATCTTGGTGCCGTTGATCGACACGTCGCCCATCAGGCCGGCGTTGGTGAGCACGATCACCTCGACGGGGGCCGTCGCGGTGGTGGTGTCGATCGCGCCGTTCGCGCCCATCTTCACGAGCGCCACCGAAGCGTCGCCGCCCGCCGACCAGCCTTCCGAATTGCGGAATTTGTCGAACGCGTCCTGGGTCATGAACAGGAACACGATGGCCTTCGACTGCGCGCCGGCCTGCAGACCGACCGACACCGACGACGTGTTGTAGTAGCCGATGGTGCTGCCGCCCACGCGCAGCGCGCCGTTGCCGGACTGGCCGCCGATGATGAGGCCGGCCTGGATCACGTCGGGGAACACCAGCACGCCGCGCGCCTTGCCGGCCAGCTCGCGCGAGCCCGGCACGGTCGAGTACAGGCGCGACAGCGTCGCATCGACGCTCGCATCGATCGCCTGACGCTTCGACGCGTTGGTCGCGGCGCTAGCGGGCTTGTCCGGCGTGGTCGTGCAGCCGGCGAGCGCGAGGCTGCCGACAAGGAGGGCGGTGGCGGCTTTCAATACGAGATTCCGTTTCTGCATCGTCGTTCTCCATCGTTAGTCGTTCAGAGTGATTTCCGTGCTGCCGGAGCGTCACGTCAGACGTTATATCACAGCGGCTTACGAAGGCATTTCGGCGGCCCGCGTTCGGGCGGCCCGCGTTCGGGCATCGTTCGTGTTGAGAAGCATCGACCCGGCGCGTCAATGCGAAACGGGGGGCTTGATGGGCGGGCGCCGCAGCGCACGGCGGATCAGCGCGATCACGACGCCGCATGCGAACAGAAACGCGGCAGGCACGATCCAGTAGCCGACGAATGCATGCCATAGATAGCCGAACAGCGTGCTGCGGCGCAGCGTGAACTCGTCGCGGGCTTCCTGCTGGCGCGCCGCGTTCGCGGTCAGCACCTCGGCCGGGCAGCCGGCGGCGCGCGCCTCGTCGGGCTCGCCGCGGCAGCGCGCGGCCAGGCCCGCCGCGCGCTGCGCGTCGGTCAGTTGCCAGGTGGTCAGTGCCTGCTGGAGGTCGGCGTAGTTATAGGCCATTTCCTCGCGAATCTCCCGAACCGCGACGATCGCGACGGGCACGGCCCAAAACACGATCACGATCAGCCAGCGCCTGAACCAGCGGTGTTGTCTCCATGCCATCCTCTTGCCTCTCCGTTTGATGCGGGTTGAGGGGCGGCCCGATGGCGCTTCTTGTTCGTGGGGAGGGCCGCGTAGCAGCCATCATAGAAGAAAACGCGGCGAATCGCCGCAGTTGGATCAAGGCTTCGTCAGCTTGCTTCGACGCGCCCAAAAAAATGCCGCGTCCGTCGAAACGGCCCGCGGCATTGTGGCGGCGCGCGCGGTGTCAGGCGGCCGGCTGACTCGACAGGCAACTCTTCATGAACGCCTTGCGATCGTCGCCCATCTTGCCTGCCGCATCCTTGTTGCAGGCCTTCATCTTGTCTTGCTGGCTCATCTTCTTCTTGGCCGACAGGCAGTCCTTCATGAACGCCTTGCGCTCGTCGCCCGACTTTCCGGCTGCTTGCGCGTTGCACGCCTTCATCTTGTCCTGCTGGTTGTTTTGGGCGAAGGCCGGCGAAGCCAGCATGCCGCCGACGAGCAGTGCAGCCATGAGCGATCGGATTTTCATTGGACACTCCCAGTGGGTGAATTGCATGTTCTGTGACATGACCGCCCCCGCGCGAAGTGCATGGGGTGCGGTTTGCATTATGGCAAATCATCTTAAAAACAACAAAACGCTGATCGAAAAAGCCACGTCCGGCATTTCCCTCGCAAACGTACAGATTTGAACATCTTTAACACGCAAACGATTGGCACGACGGTATCGCGCGCCAAGCCGCGCGGCCGGGCGGGCGGATGCCGCTCGCGCAGGGTTGAGGGGAGCCGGGCGACGGGTTATAACCTCGCTGCGCGGTGGTTGCACCTCTCTTTTTTGAGATATTGCGGAAGGGGAAGCAGCGAGCGTTCGTCCGCGTACTGTGTAGAGCAGCGATGCCGTCGTGAAATGGCATCGATACCAAGATGGCGCCGCGGTTGCGCGGCGCCTGGCCAACGTTCGTTACGCGGCGGGGATGCATCGCACGCGGCGATTTCACGCTGTCCGGCCGGTACGCGGGATGGCAGGTTGTTGACTGATGTTGTCGTTCGATCAGATACGCGCGTCGTGTGGGGAACCATGCGCCTGCCGGCATCGCGCACCGGCACATCACTGGGCGCGTGCGGGCGGCGCGGGCCGGGCGTCGGCGCGCGTGCGCCGGGACCGGTTGCGACGCGCCGCGCCTGCCGCCGCCCGGGCGGGCGCGGTGCGGGCCGCCTTCGGCAGAGGGGCCCCGCATGGCTGAGTCGATCTCGACCGAGCTGGGCGCGCCGCATGCACGCGGCGGCATCGCAGGCTGGTTCGCGCCGGTCCGGCGCGGCTCCGCGGTGATGCTGGAGACCCTGTTCGCGACGCTCGCGCTCGTGATGGTGGGCCATTTGCGCAGCCCCGGCGATCCCTTGCAGGCGCATGCCGACTTTCCCTGGCTGTGGTTCGCGCCGGCGGTGTTCGCGCTGCGCCGCGGCACGCTGGCGGGCGTCGGCAGCGCGGGCCTGATGGTGCTGGCCGCGCTGTGCTTCGGCGACGGGCGCGTGGCCGCGGCCTTTCCTTCCGCCGCTTTCTTTCTGGTCAGTTGCGCGCTGACGCTGGTGGCCGGACAGTTCGGCGACCTGTGGGCGTCGCGCGCGCGGCAGGCGCGCGCGGCGCGCGTCGATCGCGCGGAGCGTCAGTCGGTGCGGACCAAGCATGCGTTCCTGCTGCGCCTGTCGCACGAACGGCTCGAACAGGACGGCGTGGCGCGCCCCGCGACCTTGCGCGAGGCGTTCACGCGCTTGCGCGCGCTCGCGCTCGACGATGCGCCCGCGGCAGCCTCCGCGCCCTTGCCGGGCGCTGCGCGCTTTCTCGATACAGTCGCGCAGGCCTGCCGGCTCGAACGCGCGGCGCTGTACGCCTGGCGCGACGGCGTGCTGGGCCGCACGCCGATGGCGGCGATCGGCGAGTCCTTCGAGTTCGATCCGGCCGCGCCGCTCGCGCACGAGGCGCTGGAGTCCGGCAAGCTCGCGCGCTCCCAGCCGGGCGCGCGCTCGCGTCACTTCGCCTGCGCGCCGCTCATCGACGCGACGGGCGCGCCGGTCGGCGTGCTCGTGATCGAACACATGCCGTTCCTCGCGCAAACGCGCGACAACCTGCAGTTCCTGCTGACGATGTGCGGCTACTACGCCGACGGGCTGCGCCACGCGCCGCTGACGCGCGCGCTGCGCGACGCGTGCCCGTACGATTTCGCGCTCGATTACGCACGGCTCACGCGGCTGCACGACACGACCGGGATCGAATCGTCGCTCGTCGCGCTGGTGTTCGAGCGCAGCCGGGTCGGCCGCATGTGCCGCGAGCATGTGCTGCGGATGCGCCGTTCGCTCGATGCGCAATGGTTGCGCCCGGGCGGAGCGGGCGACATGGTGCTCACGTTGATGCCGCTGACGGGGGGCGGCACGATGGACGGCTATCTGATCCGGATGGAGGAGAGCCTGCGCGTGCAACTGGGCGTGTCGTATGCCGACGCGCGCATCCGGGTCGCGACCACGCGGGTCGGCGGCGGGGAGCCGGTCGAGATGCTGCGCGCCTTTCTCGCGCAGTGCGATGAATTGAGCGTCGCGCCGAGCCGTGCATTGAGTTGAGCGTCGTGTGATCTGTTCGGACGTCGCATCTCGATCCGCGAGTGGCGCGCGCCGGCGTCGAGCGGGGCGGCTGAGGGTGCAGCCGCGCGGGACAGTGCACGGAGTTGCGTGTCGTATGGTCTGTTCCGGGCGCCGCGCCCCGATTTGCGAGCGGCGCGCGTCGGGCGGCCGCGAGAGGAGGCGCGCGGGACTATGCACCGCGTTGAGTGTCATGTGGCCTGTTCCGGACCGGACGTCGCGCCTCGATCCGCGAGCGTCGCGCGTTGGCGTTGGGCGGGGCGGCCGAGGGCGCGGCCGCGCGGGGCTACGCGCCGAATTGAGCGCCGCATGGTCTGTTCCGGGCGTCGGCCCCCGGCACGTCGGCAGTGCAGGCCGGCGCAGAGCCGGGCGGCCCCGGGTGGAACCGCGCAGGTCGCGCGCGTCGGCCCGAACCGCGCGACATTGCAGGAAACCGGGCCGCAGCCAGTACAATCGCGGCCATGAACGCATCCACACCGAATTCCCCTTCCTCCCCGTCCGGGCGCGCCTTGCCGCGCATCGCAGTGCTCGCCACCGGCGGTACGATCGCGGGCGCCGCGCCCGACGCCGCGCGCACGGCCGGCTACCAGGCGGGCGCACTGGGCGTCGCGTACCTGCTCGACGCGGTGCCGGCGCTCGCGCAGGTCGCCCGGATCGAGGGCGAGCAGATCGCGAGCATCGACAGCAAGGATCTCGCGCTGCCGCTCTGGACCGCGCTCGCCGAACGGATCAACGCGCTGCTCGTGGACGAGTCGGTCGACGGCGTCGTCGTCACGCACGGCACCGACACGCTCGAAGAAACGGCCTATCTGCTGCACCTGACCGTGAAGAGCGAGAAACCCGTGGTGCTGACCGCCGCGATGCGGCCCGCGACCGCGTTGTCGTCGGACGGTCCGCTGAACCTGTTGAATGCGGTCGCGGTGGCCGGCAGCGAGGCCGCGCGCGGACAGGGCGTGCTCGTTGCGTTCAACAACAAGATTCACTGCGCGCGCGATGTGGTCAAGACGAGCACCTATGCAGTCGACGCGTTCCACACGCCGGACCTGGGCGCGCTGGGCTGGGTGCAGGACGGCCGCATCGAGTTCGCGCGCCGCGCGACGCGGCCGCATACGCTCGCCGCGCGCTTCGCGGCGCCGGCCGAGTGGCCGCGCGTCGAGGTGGTGACGAGCTACGCGGGCGTGTCGCGGCTCGCGGTCGACGCATGCGTGGCGGCCGGCGCGCGCGGTCTCGTCGTCGCGGGCACCGGCAACGGCTCGCTCCATGCGGAATTGCAGGCCGGGCTCGCGGAGGCGGCCGCGCGCGGCATCGCGGTGGTGCGCGCATCGCGGGTGGGGGCCGGCCACGTGATGCGCAACGGCGCGGCGAACGACGACGCGCTCGGGTTCGTCAGCGCGGGCTCGTTGAATCCGTTCAAGGCGCGCGTACTGCTGATGCTTGCGCTCGCGCACGGTGTAAGCGGTGCGGCCGACCTGCAGCAGGTGTTCGACACGTATTGAGCGCGGCATCGCGCGCAGAAAAAAAGCGAACCCGCGGGTTCGCTTTTTTTTCGGCTGCCGCGGCTCAGTCCTGCGGCGGAATCACGAGCTTCTGGCCCGGATAGATCTTGTCCGGGCTCGACAGCATCGGACGGTTGGCCTGGAAGATCACGTCGTTCTTCGCGCCGTTGCCGTAGTACTTCTCGGCGATCTTCCACAGGTTGTCGCCGGACACGACGTCGTGATACTGCACTTGCGGATCGTCCGGCTGCAGGTCGTCGTCGTTGACGCCCGCGACGCCTTGCACGTTGCCGGCCGCGACCTTGACCTTGGCCTTGGTGTCGAGATCGCCGACGCTGCCCGACAGCGTGACGGTGCGCGACGCGCCGTCGAAGGCGACTTGCAGGTTCGAGGTGTCGAGGCCCTGCGCGGCGATGTAGTTCTTGATGGCGTCGGCCGCGGTCTGGTTGGCGGAGGCCGGATCGCTCGCGGCCTGCTCGTCGCTCTTGCCGAGCAGCTTCTCACCCGCTTCCTTGATAAACGAAAGAAGACCCATCGCAACACTCCTTCAGGTGGTTGATAAAAAACGCGCCGTGAAGTGGCGAAAAAAACACCGCGGCGAGCGCGGTGACTTTTTCGAAAGGCGTGGCGAAAGTGTAGGCGTTCGCGCGCGAAATTGCATGATAAATCCCACGCGCGAACGTCAAGAAATGTAATAAGCCAGGCAGGCGTGAGATCCGACAGACGGACACCCGACGATGACGTCTGACCGACCAAGGCTTCCCCGGCATCGCCGGGTGCCGCTGCGGACCCCACCAGCCGCTCTCAGCCCAGAGCGGCCTTAAATGCCCGCCGCATGCTTGCGCACGCGACGGGCGCCCCACATGCCGGCGCGCCTCGCGCGCCGGGCTGTCATGCGACCTTGGCGTCGCGCTGCGGCTCGGCTATTTCGTAGTTCGACATGATCTCGAGCGCGCGCACGATGGCGGAATGATCCCAGCTGCGGCCGCCGTGCGCGGCGCATACGCTGAACAGCTGCTGCGCGCTCGCCGTGTGCGGCAGTGCGACGCCGAGGCGGCGCGCGCCGTCGAGCGCGAGGTTCAGATCCTTCTGGTGCAGCTCGATGCGGAAACCGGGATCGAAGGTGCGTTTTGTCATCCGTTCGCCATGCAGTTCGAGTATGCGCGACGCCGCGAAGCCGCCCATCAGCGCCTGCCGCACACGTTCCGGATCGGCGCCCGAGCGCGCGGCGAACAACAGCGCTTCGGCGACCGCCTCGAGGTTGAGCGCGACGATGATCTGGTTCGCGACCTTGGTGGTCTGGCCCGCGCCGTTGTCGCCGATCAGCGAGATGTTCCTGCCCATCAGTTCGAACAGCGGACGGGCGCGGTCGAACGCGCGCTGCGGGCCGCCGACCATGATCGTCAGCGTGGCGTCGCGCGCGCCGACTTCGCCGCCCGACACCGGCGCGTCGAGGTAGTCGCAGCCGAGCGCGTTGATCTCCTTGGCGAAGGCCTGGGTGTCGAGCGGCGAGATCGAGCTCATGTCGATCACGAGCTTGCCGGCGGACAGGCCCTTCGCGACGCCGTCGTCGGCGAACAGCGCGTTGCGCACGTCGGGGGTGTCCGGGACGATCGAGATGATCACGTCGGCGGCTTGCGCGACCGCGGTCGAGTGCGCGACGACCTGCGCGGCTGCGCGCAGGTCGTCCGGCACCGGATAGGCGCCGTTGACGACGAGCCGATGGCCGCCCTTGAGCAGGTTGCGCGCCATGTGCGCGCCCATGATGCCGAGTCCGATGAAGCCGATCGTGGTTGCCATGTGTTGTCTCCTGGTTGGGCAGGGGGAGGATGCGGGGCGCGGCTCAGGCGAGCGCGCGCGCGGCGGCCGCGTCGAGGCCGGCGACGTCGCGCAGCCAGCCGAGGCCGTCGACGGTCGTCGTGCGCGGCTTGTACTCGCAGCCGATGTAGCCGTCGTAGCCGAGCGAGTCGAGCAGCGCGAACAGGTACGCGTAGTTGATCTCGCCCGTGCCCGGCTCGTGGCGGCCCGGATTGTCGGCGAGCTGGATGTGCGCGATCGACGCGAGGTGCCGGCGCAGCGTCGCCGCGAGTTCGCCCTCCATCCGTTGCATGTGGTAGATGTCGTACTGCAGGAACAGGTTGTCGGAACCGACCGCGCGGATCACGTCGAGCGCCTCCGCCGAACGGTTCAGCGCGAAGCCGGGAATATCGTAGGCGTTGCACGGCTCGACCAGCAGCCGGATGCCTTCGCGCTTGAGCGCGGCGGCGGCGAAGCGCAGGTTCTCGACGATCGTCACGAGCGTCGTGTCGCGCGCGGCGCCCGCGGCCGGGATGCCGACTAGGCAGTTCAACTGCGGCACGCCGAGCGCCTTCGCATAGTCGAGCGCGCGCCCGACGCCGTCCTGGAATTCGCCGACGCGGTCGGGCAGGCAGGCGATCCCGCGCTCGCCCTGGTCCCAGTTGCCGGCGGGCAGGTTGTGCAGCACGAGACGCAGGTGGTGGCGCGCGAGCTGCTCGGCCAGCTCCTCTTTCGCATAGGGATACGGGAACAGGAACTCGACGGCGTCGAAGCCCGCTTCCGCGGCCGCCTGGAAGCGGTCGAGGAACGGCGTCTCGTTGAACAGCATGGTCAGGTTGGCGGCGAATTTCGGCATGGTGCGAGGAATCTCCAGGGTCGGTCAGGCAGGAAGCGGCCGGATGGCCTCAGTCGAGCAGGGTGATCGCGGTCGGGGCGTGCTCGGGCTTGTCCGCGAGATCCTCGAACTCGTTGATCGCGTCGATCTCGGCGCCCATCGAAATGTTCGTCACGCGTTCGAGAATCACCTCGACGATCACCGGCACGTTGAACTCGGCGAGCATCGCCTGCGCCCGGCGCAGCGCCGGCGCGAGGTCGTCCGGCTTGAACACGCGCAGCGCCTTGCAGCCGAGGCCCTCCGCGACGGCGACGTGATCGACGCCGTAGCCGTTCACTTCGGGCGCGTTGATGTTGTCGAACGCGAGCTGCACGCAGTAGTCCATGTCGAACGCGCGCTGCGCCTGGCGGATCAGGCCGAGATACGAGTTGTTGACCACCACGTGCACGTACGGCAGCTTGAACTGCGCGCCCGCGGCCAACTCCTCGATCATGAACTGGAAGTCGTAGTCGCCGGACAGCGCGACGATCGGCCGGGCCGGATCGGCCGCGCGCACGCCGAGCGCGGCGGGGATGGTCCAGCCGAGCGGGCCGGCCTGGCCGCAGTTGATCCAGTTGCGCGCCTTGTACACGTGCAGGAACTGCGCGCCCGCGATCTGCGACAGGCCGATCGTGCTCACGTAGCAGGTGTCGCGGCCGAACACCCGGTTCATTTCCTCGTAGACGCGCTGCGGCTTGATCGGCACGTTGTCGAAGTGGGTCTTGCGCTGCAGGGTGCGCTTGCGCGCCTGGCAGTCGTCGACCCAGGCGCTGCGGTCCTTGAGTCGGCCCGCCTCGCGCCATTCGCGCGCCACCGCGACGAACAGCTCGAGCGCGGCCTTCGCGTCCGACACGATGCCGAGGTCCGGGCCGAACACGCGGCCGATCTGGGTCGGCTCGATGTCGACGTGCACGAACTTGCGACCCTTGGTGTACACCTCGATGCTGCCGGTATGGCGGTTGGCCCAGCGATTGCCGATGCCGAGCACGAAGTCGGAGGCGAGCAGCGTCGCGTTGCCGTAGCGGTGCGCGGTTTGCAGGCCGACCATGCCGGCCATCAGCGGATGGTCGTCGGGAATCGCGCCCCACGACATCAGCGTCGGAATCACGGGCACGCCGACCGTTTCGGCGAAGCTCACGAGCAGGTCCTCGGCCGCCGCGTTCAGCACGCCGCCGCCCGAGACGATCAGCGGCCGCTCGGCCTCGTTGAGCAGCGTGAGCGCGGCCTCGATCTGCACGCGCGTCGCGGCGGGCTTGTAGAGCGGCAGCGGCGAGTAGGTGTCGATGTCGAACTCGATCTCGGCGAGCTGGACGTCGATCGGCAGGTCGATCAGCACCGGCCCGGGGCGGCCCGAGCGCATCAGGTGGAAGGCCTGCTGGAACACGCGCGGCACCAGCGCCGGTTCGCGCACGGTGACCGCCCACTTGGTCACGGGCTTGGCGATCGACTCGATGTCGACGGCCTGGAAGTCTTCCTTGTAGAGGCGCGCGCGCGGCGCCTGGCCGGTGATCGCGAGGATCGGAATCGAATCGGCGGACGCCGAATACAGCCCCGTGATCATGTCGGTGCCGGCCGGGCCCGAGGTGCCGATGCACACGCCGATATTGCCGGGCGCGGCCCGCGTATATCCCTCGGCCATGTGCGACGCGCCCTCCACGTGGCGCGCGAGCACGTGGCTGATGCCGCCCGAGCGGCGCAGCGCCGAGTAGAACGGGTTGATCGCCGCGCCCGGCACGCCGAAGGCGGTCTGGATGCCTTCCTTTTCGAGCACGAGCACGGCGGCGTCGACGGCTCTCAT
The DNA here is from genome assembly GCF_028657905.1 of Burkholderia sp. FERM BP-3421. NCBI lineage: Bacteria > Pseudomonadati > Pseudomonadota > Betaproteobacteria > Burkholderiales > Burkholderiaceae > Burkholderia > Burkholderia sp. FERM BP-3421. Next base: position 937,476 of record NZ_CP117782.1, read on the forward strand.
CTTGGCCATGGGATGTCTCCTTGATTAGCGGATGCTGGATGTGGGGCAACTTTAGGGCTGACTAAAAGCTTTGATAAGATCCGGTCGAGTCGCTTATTTCGAAACTAAAAGTATGGAATGGCGGCCGGCACGCACCGCGTGGGCCGGCGCCGGAGGAGACACGGCATGGATCGCTTCAAGCAGATCGAGACTTTCGTGCGGGTGGCCGATGCGGGCAGCCTGGCCGCGGCGGCGCTGGAGGAGGGTGTGTCGCCCGTCGTGCTCGGGCGGCGCATCGACGCGCTCGAGAAGCGGCTGGGCGTCAAGCTCATGTACCGCTCGACGCGGCGGCTGGTGATCAGCGAGGAGGGCGGCGCCTTTCTCGAACGGTGCCGCGGGCTGCTCGGCGAATGGGAGCAGGCGGAGAACGAGCTGGCCGCCGGGCGGCGCGCGGTGAGCGGGCACCTGATCGTATCGGCGCCCGCCGCGTTCGGCCGCAAGCACGTCGCGCCGCTCGCGCCCGCGTTCGCGGCCGACAAACCGGGACTGCAGCTGTCGTTCAATCTCACCGACCGCGTGGTCGATCTGGTCCGCGAAGGCTACGACCTGTCGATCCGGATCGGCGGCGCGGTGGATCCGAACTTCGTCGCGGTGAAGCTCGCGTCGAACCGGCGCGTGGTGTGCGGCACGCCCGAGTACTTCCGCCGGCATGGCCGGCCCAGGACGCTCGACGATCTGCTCGCGCACAATTGCCTCGCGTTCAACCTGCAAGGCGGCCAGAACCGCGGCTGGTACTTCCGGCGCAACGGCAAGCTGGTGACGATGCGGGTGGCGGGCACGCTCGACTGCAACGACGGCGAACTGCTGCACCGCTGGGTGTCCGAAGGGCTCGGGCTCGGCTGGCGCTCGACCTGGGAGATCGCGCGCCAGCTCGAGCGCGGCGAGCTGGAGACCGTGCTCGACGAGTTCGCGCTGCCCGACTACGACATCCTGGCCGTCTATCCGCAGCAGCGCTACGTGCCGGCGCGGGTGCGCTACTTCATCGACTATCTGCGCGACGTCTACGCACGGCCCGGATACTGGAGCGGCGCGGCCTGAGCGCGTGGCGCGGCGGCTTGCGCCGGCCGTGCGCGCCGGTCGCCGACGTCGCGCGGCGGCCCGGTTCGGGATGGGGCCCGTTCATGTGACGCGCTCAGCCGACGACGATCGTGCCGTTCATCGTCTCGTGGCCGGAGCCGCAGAAGATGTCGCACAGGAACTCGACCGTGCCGGCCGCGCCGGCTTGCGCGGCCACCTTGACGACCGAGCCGGGCGGCACGTCGGCGCGCACGCCGAACTCGGGGATCGAGAAGCCCATCACGGTGTCCAGCGCGGTCAGCGCGAAGATCACGGTTTCGTGCGGCGCGAGCGTGATGCGGTTCGGCGTGAACACGAAGCGCCGCGCGCTGACCGTGATCACGCGCGGCCCGGCCGCGCGCACGCCGAGGCCGCCGAGCGCGGCGGCGGCGCCGGCGACGCCGAGCAGCCAGCGGCGGCGCGAGGCGGAGGGCGGCGTGCGGCGGTCGAGGGAAGAAAGGCGGGGCATATCGGTTCTCCTCATGTCATGAATGGTCGCCGGATGCGCCGGCGTCGATCGGGCGCTCGGTCAGCGCGAACGCGCCGGGCGCGTCGCCGACCCGCGCGTCGCGCCAGCCGAGCCCGCGATACGGCGCGGCGGGGTCCCACGGCACCGGCAGACGCTTGGCCTGCGAGCCGGGCGCGGGCAGCGGGAACATCAGCGAGCGGGCCGAGTGATGCGCGATATGGCCCGTCATCGTATGCAGCGCCTGATGGATGTGCCCGTAGAACACGGTGACGTTGGAATAGGGCATCAGCAGGTCCAGCACCTGCGCGCCGTCGCGCGTCGCCCAATCCCATTGCGGCGCGAGGTCGAACAGCGGGCGGTGCGTGAAGAGCACGATCCGCGCATCCTTCGGCTGGCGCGCGAGATCGTCGGCGAGCCAGGCGCGCTGCGCGTCTCCGACCCGGCCGGCCGGATCGGAGACGTTGTCGAGCGTGATGAAGTGCACGCCCTTGTGATCGAACGTGTAGTGCGTGTCGCCGAAGTGCTCGCGGTAGGCGGCGCCGTTGTCGAGGCTCGCGTCGTGCTCGCCGGGCATCAGGTGCAGCGGCTTCGCGTCGAGGCGCGCGATGATCGACTGGAACCCGCGCATGCGGGCGTGGCGTTCGTCGGCATCGTCGGTCGTATGCGTGAGGTCGCCCGTGAAGATCACGAAGTCGGGCGCGACGGGCAGCGCGTTGACCGCGGCCACGGCCTTCGGCAGCGTGCCCTTCGCATCGGGGTTGATGGCCGGCCCCTCGAATCCCCAGTGCGAGTCGGACAGTTGGACGAAGAAGAAATCGGCGTCGCGGGCGGCGCTCCAGCCGGGCAGCGCCGACGCGAACGCGGCGCCCGCGCCGCAGGCGGCGAGGCGAAGAAAATCGCGCCGTCCGACGGCGCGGGATGAGGGGGACATGGCGGCTCCTGGTGACGGGACGGATACCTGTCAAACCGCCGGGCCGCGCCGCTTATTCCAGATTTATTTTTCACCGGCGCGGGGGGCGGGCGGGAATAAACTGGCCGCTTGACCGGTAGGTGAGGCAACGGGGCGCGCGGCGCGCAGGACGCGCTGCGCCGGGCGACGGCATCGGCGTGACGAACTAGGGGGCGACACGTGGACGAACATGGCCGGAACGGCGGCACCGGGGCGTCGGGCGATGCGGCGGCGCGCAGCCTGCGATTCCAGCAGCTGGCGCTGCCGCATCTCGATGCGGCCTACAACCTCGCGCGCTGGCTGTGCGGCAACGCATCGGATGCCGAGGACGTGGTTCAGGAGGCCTGCCTGCGCGCGTACCGTTTCTTCGACGCCTTTCATGGCGACAGCGCGCGGGCCTGGCTGCTGACGATCGTGCGGCGCACCTGGTACACGGAATGGCGACGGCGCGCGCAGGCGCGCGAGACGGCGGCGCTGGCCGAGGCGGAGGGCGAGCTGGACGCGGCCGAGCCCGACGGCTGGGACGTGGGGGCGGATCCACAGGCCTTGCTGATCCGCGCGGAGGATGCGCGCCGCGTGCACGAGGCGCTCGCGCGGCTGCCGGCCGAGTACCGCGAGGTGCTCGTGCTGCGTGAAATGGAGGACCTGAGCTATCGCGAGATCGCGGCGATCGCGGACGTGCCGCTCGGCACCGTGATGTCGCGGCTCGCCCGGGCCCGGCGCCGGCTCGCGACGCTGCTGGCGGCGCAGCGGGGCAGCGTGCCGGCGGGGGCGTCCGTGGCGGCGGAGGAAGCGAAACCGGAGGCTGGCGATGAACTGTGAGGACGCGCGTCCGCTGCTCGATGCGGACCTTGACCGTGAACTGTCGCCGTCCGACGTGCTGCGGGTCGGACGGCATCTCGACGGCTGCGCCGAGTGTCGACGCGTGCGCGCGACGCTGGCGGCGGCCGGCCGCGCGGTGCGTCAGGCGGATTACCACCGCGCGCCGGAGGCGTTGCGGGCGCGCATCGTGGCGGGGTTGCCGCTAGTTGCGGCGGCGGGGGCGGCTGGCGCGATGGGGGCGGCAGGTACGGCAGGTACGGCAGGTACGGCAGGTACGGCAGGTACGGCAGGTACGGCAGGTACGGCAGGTACGGCAGGTACGGCAGGTACGGCAAGTACGGCAGGTACGGCAGGCACGGCAGGCACGGCAGGCACGGCAGGCACGGCAGGCACGGCAGGTACGGCAGGTACGGCAGGTACGGCAGGTACGGCAGGCACGGCAGGCACGGCAGGCACGGCAGGCACGGCAGGCACGGCAGGTACGGCAGGTACGGCAGGCACGGCAGGCACGGCAGGCACGGCAGGCACGGCAGGCACGGCAGGCACGGCAGGCACGGCAGGTACGGCAGGTACGGCAGGTACGGCAGGTACGGCAGGCACGGCAGGCACGGCAGGCACGGCAGGCACGGCCGATGCGGCCGATGCGGCCGATGCGGCGAAGCCTCCGCTGTCGCGCCCCGGGTGGCGTGCACGCTGGTTCGGCCAGGGCGGCGCAGCGAACGGCGGATCCGCGGGCCCCGCTCGCGGCCGCGCGTACGCGGCGCCCGGCGTCGGCTGGCTGGGCGGTTTCGCGCTGGCGCTGGCCGTGGCGGTGGCCGTGACAGCGCTCAACGCCCGCCGCGGCGACACGGCCGCGCAGGTCGACGAACTGGTCGCGAGCCATGTGCGCGCGGGGCTGTCCGGGCGCGACATCGACGTGATCTCGACCGATCAGCATACGGTCAAGCCCTGGTTCAACGGCCGGCTCGACTATGCGCCGCCCGTCGTCGATCTGGCGGCGGACGGCTTCGCGCTGGTGGGCGGCCGTCTCGACTACGTGGCGCACCGGCGGGTGGCGGTGCTGATCTACCGCTACCGCAAGCATGTGATCGACGTGTACGTGCTGCCCGGCGCGACCACGCCGTTCGTGACCGTCGACCAGGGCTACGCGCTCGCGCGCTGGCCGGCCGCCGGCATGACCTGGTGGGCGGTGACCGATGCCGAGGCGCCCGCGCTGGCGGCATTCCGGACGGCGCTCGCGACGCGGCTGCCCGCGCGCGCGGAATGACCGGGGCCGGATCATCCGGCGGCCCGACATGGACGGGAAAGAGGGGCGCAGGCGCTTTAGGCGGGACGAAAAACGGGCCAAGTGGTTGAAAACACGGTCGATTTGCAGTGCCGGCCACTGGAAAACCTTGCATGCGGACTGCCGGCGGGTTACACTCTCTGGCTTCTCACTTGCCACACCGGTTCAGACGCCCGGGTGGCTTTAATCCACAAGGAGTGTGTAATGCGTCATTACGAAATCGTATTCATCGTGCACCCCGATCAGAGCGAGCAAGTGCCCGCGATGATCGAGCGTTACAAGACCACGATCACCTCGCACGGCGGCCAGATCCACCGTGTCGAAGACTGGGGCCGTCGCCAACTGGCCTACATGATCGAGAAACTCGCGAAGGCTCACTACGTCTGCATGAACATCGAGTGCGACCAGGCGACGCTCGACGAACTCGAACACGCGTTCAAGTTCAACGACGCCGTGCTGCGTCACCTCATCGTCAAGATGAAGAAGGCCGAAACCGGCCCGTCGCCGATGATGAAGGAAGTTCAGCGCGAAGAAGCCAAGAAGGCGGCTGCAGCTCAGCCGACCGAAGCGCAGGCTTAAGTTTTAGTCATTAAGCCATCAAGGAGCGCGTACCCGACGTGAACAGGCTGCAACTGACGGCGAGCGTCGTCGAGCGAGAACCGCTGCGGTATACCCCCGCCGGCGTTCCGATCGCGAGCTGTACGTTGCAACACCGCACGGAGGTCGTCGAAGCAGGTGTCGCGCGGCAGGTCGAGTTGACCATGCCGGCCGTGGCGGCAGGCGAGGCGAGCGGCAGGCTGGAACGCTGCGCGATGGGCGTCGAGACGCTCTTCAGCGGTTTCCTGGCGAAGAAAAGCCGCAACGCGAGAACCTTGGTGTTTCACATCACATCATTGCAGGACATTGGAAAGGACTGAATCATGCCCCGCCCGACTGGTAAGAAATTCGACAAGCGTCGTCAGCAACAAAACCCGCTCTTCAAGCGTAAGAAGTTCTGCCGTTTCACGGCAGCCGGCGTCGAGCAGATCGACTACAAGGACACGGAAACGCTGAAGGACTTCATCGGCGAGAACGGCAAGATCACGCCGGCGCGTCTGACGGGCACCAAAGCCCACTATCAGCGTCAGCTGGACACGGCCATCAAGCGCGCGCGTTTCCTCGCGCTGATGCCGTACACCGACCAGCACAAGGCGTAATCAGGCGACGCGATAAGGAGAATTCGAATGCAAATCATTCTGTTGGAAAAAGTCGCCAATCTGGGCAACCTCGGTGACATCGTCAAGGTCAAGGACGGCTACGCCCGCAACTTCCTGATCCCGAACCGCAAGGCTCGCCGTGCAACGAAGGACGCGATCGCCGAATTCGAAGTCCGCCGCGCGGAACTCGAAAAGGTCGCCGCCGAGAAGCTGGTCGCGGCGCAGGGCGTCGGCGAAAAGCTGAACGGCCAATCGTTCCAGATCACGCAGAAGTCGGGCGTCGACGGCCGTCTGTTCGGCTCGGTCACGAACGGCGACATCGCCGAACTGCTGAAGAAGGCAGGTTACGACGTCGAGAAGGCGCAAGTGCGTCTGCCGGAAGGCCCGCTGAAGATGGTGGGCGAGCACTCGGTTCAAGTGGCGCTGCACACCGACGTCGTGGTCGATATCACGGTTGCCGTGGTTGGCGATCACGCGTAAGGCGTACAATGCTTTCGGACGGCCGGCAGGCTGTCCATAAAAAAGGGCAGGAGCCCGGGCAACCGGGTCCTGCCTTTTTTGTCGTCTGGAGAAGACGACGCCGCGCTGGCGAAGCCACGCTCATTTCGCGATAATCCCAAGCCATGAATGCGCCGCAAGATCCTCAAATCGAATCGTTGAAAGTCCCGCCGCACTCGCTCGAAGCCGAGCAATCGGTGCTGGGCGGCCTGTTGCTCGACAACGCAGCCTGGGATCGGATTGCCGATTTCCTGACGCAGGGCGACTTCTACCGGTACGACCACCGGATCATCTACGAGCACATCGGCCGCCTGATCGCGTCGACCCGTCCGGCCGACGTGGTCACGGTCTACGAATCGCTCGGCACCTCGGGCAAGGCCGAGGAGGTGGGCGGATTGGCCTACCTGAACGCCCTCGCGCAGAACACGCCGAGCGCGGCCAACATCCGCCGCTACGCCGAGATCGTGCGCGACCGCGCCGTGCTGCGCCGGCTGGTGTCGGTCGCCGACGAGATTTCCGCCGACGCCTTCAATCCGCAAGGCAAGGAAGTGCGCCAGCTGCTGGACGAGGCGGAGTCGAAGGTGTTCTCGATCGCCGAGGACGGTGCGCGCGGCACCCAGGGCTTCCTCGAGGTCGGGCCGCTCCTGACCCAGGTGGTCGAGCGCATCGATACGCTGTACCACACCGCGAATCCGAGCGACGTGACGGGCACGCCGACGGGCTTCGTCGATCTCGACCGGATGACCTCGGGCATGCACGGCGGCGAGCTGATCATCGTGGCCGGGCGGCCGTCGATGGGCAAGACCGCGCTCTCGATGAACATCGGCGAGTACGTCGCGGTCGAGTACGGGCTGCCGGTGGCCGTGTTCTCGATGGAAATGCCGGGCACGCAGCTCGTGATGCGGATGCTGGGCTCGGTCGGCCGGCTCGACCAGCATCGCATGCGCACCGGGCGCCTGAGCGACGAGGATTGGCCGAAGCTCACGCACGCCGTGCAGAAGATGAGCGAGGCGCAGCTGTTCATCGACGAGACGGGCGGCCTGAACCCGATGGAGCTGCGCTCGCGCGCGCGCCGGCTTTCGCGCCAGTGCGGCAAGCTCGGCCTCATCATCGTCGACTACCTGCAGCTGATGTCGGGCTCGTCGCAGGGCGAGAACCGCGCGACCGAAATCTCGGAAATCTCGCGCTCGCTGAAGAGTCTCGCGAAGGAACTGGACGTGCCGGTGATCGCGCTGTCGCAGCTGAACCGCGGCCTCGAGCAGCGGCCGAACAAGCGGCCGGTGATGTCGGACCTGCGGGAATCGGGCGCAATCGAGCAGGATGCGGACGTGATCCTGTTCATCTACCGCGACGAGGTCTACAACCCGGACAGCCCCGACAAGGGCACCGCGGAAATCATCATCGGCAAGCAGCGTAACGGCCCGATCGGACCTGTTCGGCTCACGTTCCATGGTCAATTTACGAAGTTCGACAACTTTGCCGGGGCGCAGAACTTCTACGGCGAGTAAAGCTGGTTGTAAACCCCTAATTTCCGAAACGTTGTATCTCGTCGCCGATGACGTGATCGAGCGCTTCGCCTCAAACTGCGAAACGGTACAATGTCGCCGTTTTTTATGACAGTTGTTTGACCATTTTCCAGGGATCCCATGTTCGGTCGATTCATGCCCACCGAAGGCAAGTTCTTCGAAATCTTCAACGCGCACGCGAACTACATCGTCTCCGGTGGCCGCGAGCTGGAACTGCTGATCGACAATCTCGCGGATGCCGAGATTCACAAGCAAAACGTTCAATCGGCCGAAAAGGCCGCCGACAAGCTGACGCACGAAGCGATCGACTTGTTGCACAAGACCTTCATCACGCCGCTCGATCGCGACGAGATCCACAAGCTGATCACGACGATGGACGACATCCTCGACCTGATGGAGGACGTCGCGACGGCCGTGTCGCTGTATGACGTGCGCGCCGTCACGTCGGAGGCGAGCCAGCTCGCGCACATGGTCACGCAGTCCGCGCAGCACGTGCAGCAGGCCGTGGCGCTGTTGTCCGACATGAAGCAGTCCGGACAGATCCTGAAGGCCTGCGAGGACATCGACCGCTGGGAATCCGAGGCGGACCGCGTGCTGCGCTCGGCGCTGTCGAAGCTGTTCCGCGAGGAAGAGGACGTCAAGAACCTGATCAAGCTCAAGGCGATCTACGAATTGCTCGAGCAGATCACCGACAAGTGCGAGGACGTCGCGAACATCATCGAAGGCATCGTGCTGGAAAACGCCTGAGCCGACGACGATGCATTCGATCCAACTCGCCCTGTGGGTGGTCGCGACGCTGGTGCTCGTCGCGCTCCTGTTTGACTTCATGAACGGCTTCCACGACGCCGCCAATTCGATCGCGACCGTCGTGTCGACCGGCGTGCTGAAGCCGCAGCAGGCGGTCGTGTTTGCCGCCGCGTTCAACGTCATCGCCTATTTCGTGTTCCACCTGAAGGTCGCCCAGACCGTCGGAAAGGGCACGATCGATGCGAGCATCGTCGACCACTACGTGGTGTTCGGCGCGCTCATCGGGGCGATCGGCTGGAACATCATCACCTGGTACTACGGCATTCCGTCCAGTTCGTCCCATGCGCTGATCGGCGGTCTCGTCGGCGCGGCGGTCGCGAAGTCGGGCTGGGGCTCGCTCAACGTCGACGGCCTGATGAAGACGGTGGCGTTCATCTTCATTTCGCCGCTGCTCGGCTTCGTCCTCGGCTCGCTGTTCATGCTCGGGGTGTCGTGGCTGTACTTCCGCACGGCGCCGAGCAAGGTCGACCGCAGGTTCAGGCGCCTGCAGCTGCTGTCCGCCGGGCTCTACAGCCTCGGCCACGGCGGCAACGACGCGCAGAAGACGATCGGCATCATCTGGATGCTGCTGATCGCGTCGGGCTACGCATCGGCCACGGCCGACGCGCCGCCCGCCTGGGTGATCGCGGGCTGCTACCTGTCGATGGGCCTCGGCACGCTGTTCGGCGGCTGGCGGATCGTCCGCACGATGGGCCAGAAGATCACCAAGCTGAAGCCGGTCGGTGGTTTCTGCGCGGAGAGCGGCGGGGCGATCACGCTGTTCATCGCCTCCTGGCTCGGCATTCCCGTGTCGACCACACACACGATCACCGGCGCGATCGTCGGCGTGGGCGCGACCCGCAAGCTGTCGGCGGTGCGCTGGGGCGTGGCCGGCAACATCGTGTGGGCCTGGGTGCTGACGATTCCCGCATCGGCGCTGATCGCCGCCGCGGGATGGTGGATCGGTCACCAGGTGTTCTGACACCGGATTTCACCGCAAGCGCGCAAGGCGCCGTGGGCCGAGAGGCCCCGGCGCCTTTTGTTTGGGCGGATGATTTCGGATCGTGTGGGCTGGGGGGCTGACGATTCCCGCCTCGGCGCGGATTATTGCCATGGGCCGCTGGATGGGGCACCCGGTGTTCCGACACCGCGTTTCATCGTAAGCCGTGCAAGATGCGGCGAATCGGGAGGCTCCTGCGTCTTTGTCGCGCGGGACCGGGAGCGGATGAGGTCCGGCTCGGCGCAGATCGCCGTCGCGGGCCCCCGGTGCTCTGGCGCAAGACTTCATCGCAAGCCGTGCGAGGTGCCGCGAGTCGTGAGTCAGCGACGCCTTTGTCGTATGGACGACTGATTCCGGATCGGGACGGCCCCCGGGGTTCTGGATTCCGGGCGGGCGCTGGACGGAACGCCGCCGACCGTTTCGCGTGGCGTGCGCGACGCTCAGTCGCCGCCGCCCGTCGCGAAGCGGGCGATCGGGTCGTCGTTGGTGCTGGTGGCGGCGGGCGCGGCGTTGCCGGGCGCAGTGGAGGCCGGCAGAACCTGGACGCCGCCCGGGGCCGCGAGTTGCGCCTGGCGTGCCGCCGCGCGCGCGGTGGGCGGCGGCGGTTCGAAGGCGTCGGCTGCGGCTGTGATCGGATCCGACGGCACGACGGCCGTCGTGGGGATCTCGTTGGCCGGTGCGACCGTGAGCACGGGAGCGGGTGCGACTGCGCCGGCCGCGCGCGCCTGCTGTTGCGCGGCGCTCAGGCCCGGAGGCGGCGGTTCGAACGGATCCGGCTGCGCGGTCGCCATCGCTGCCGGCCGGACCGGTGCAGGCACAGGCGCCGCCGGTGCCGGTGCGGGTCCGGCGGCCGCCGCGGCCGGCGCGGCCGCATACGCGGGCTGCACCGGCGCGACGCGCGGCGCGGGCGCCGGCTCGGGCGGACGGCTGGCCTCATAGGTCGGCGTGTCGAACGGCGCGGCCTTGTCCCGCGGCGGCGCGACCCGGCGGATGCCGTCGAAGCGCTTTGCCCAGTAGGGATTCGTCAGATAGTCGAGCCGCACCGTGCCGCCCGTCGAGGGCGCGTTGACGAAGCGCAGCTTGCCGACATAGATGCCGACGTGCGAATGGGCTCGCCCGGTCGTGTTGAAGAAGATCAGGTCGCCGGGCGCGATGCCGTCCGGCTCGATCGTATCGCCGCGCTGGCTCATGTCGGCCGTGGTGCGCGGCAGCGTGACGCTGGCTGCGCGGCCGACCACGTAGCGCACGAGCCCGCTGCAATCGAAGCCGCTGTCGGGCGTGTTGCCGCCCCAGCGGTACGGCACGCCGACGAGGCTCATCGCCTGGATCGAGATTTCCTCGCGCCCGACGCTGTGGTCGACGAAGTTCGGGAAGCCGCGCGGCGGCGGAAAGGCGCGGGGCGTCGTGATCGTCATCCCCGACGAACCGGTGCGCGCGGTCTTTTGCGGCACGCTTGAGCAGGCCGCAAGCAGGAATAGGACGAAGACGGACAGCCAGATTCGCAGCATCAGGGGAGGGCGAACGCGGCGCGTTCGCCGATCGTATGACCAACGGAGATAGAGGCGATAGTAGTCCGTCCGGCGGGGCTTTCGCAAGAAAACTTGAGAAACGACTTGAAGTTTCGCGCGTAACTGTTGTAACCGTCGCTTGCCGGCGCCCGGATTGCGCGAGATTCGACCCTATAAATAAAAATGGCGCCCGGGGCAAGCCCGGGCGCCATGTCGTGCCGCGTCTGGCGACGCGACGGGCGGATCAGAGGATGTCGGACGCGTAGTCGGCGAGGCGCGAGCGCTCGCCGCGCGCGAGCGTCACGTGGCCGCTGTGGCCCCAACCCTTGAAGCGGTCGACGACGTAGGTCAGGCCGGAGCTGCCTTCCGTCAGGTAGGGCGTATCGATCTGCGCGATGTTGCCGAGGCAGATGATCTTCGTGCCGGGGCCGGCGCGCGTGACGAGCGTCTTCATCTGCTTGGGCGTGAGGTTCTGCGCCTCGTCGATGATCACGTACTTGTCGACGAAGGTGCGGCCGCGCATGAAGTTCATGCTCTTGACCTTGAGGCGCGAGCGGATCAGCTCCTGGGTGGCCGCGCGGCCCCATTCGCCCGCTGCGTCGTCGGTCTTCTGCAGCACTTCGAGGTTGTCGTCGAACGCGCCCATCCAGGGCTGCATCTTTTCTTCCTCGGTGCCGGGCAGGAAGCCGATGTCCTCGCCGACCGGCACGGTCGCGCGCGTGACGATGATCTCGTTGTAGCGCTTGTCGTCGAGCACCTGCGCGAGGCCCGCCGCGAGCGCGACGAGCGTCTTGCCGGTGCCGGCCTGGCCGAGCAGCGTGACGAAGTCGATCTCCGGATTCATCAGGAGATTGAGCGCGAAATTCTGCTCGCGGTTGCGCGCGGTGATGCCCCACACGTTGTTCTTGTGGTGGCTGTAGTCGCGCAGCGTCTGCAGGAGCGCGGTCTTGCCGTTCAGCTCGCGCACGATCGCATGGAACGTGGGCTCGCCGTTCTGCGGCTCCAGGTGGACGAACTCATTGACGAGCAGCGAGGCGACGAGCGGCCCCGTCACGCGGTAGTAGGTGGTGCCGGTCTTGGTGTCCTGCCAGCTCTCCATGCCCTTCGCATGCTTGGTCCAGAAGTCCTGCGGCAGCTCGCGCACGCCCGAGTACAGCAGATCCTTGTCCTCGAGCACCTGGTCGTTGAAGTAGTCTTCCGCGGGCAGGCCGAGTGCGTGCGCCTTGATCCGCATGTTGATGTCTTTCGACACCAGCACGACCTGGCGGTCCGCGCGTTCGCGCTGCAGCGCGCGCACCACGCCGAGGATCTGGTTGTCCGCCTTGCCTTCCGGCAGGCCGTCGACCGGCTCGATCCGGGTGAGCGTGGTCTGGAAATACAGGCGGCCGAGCGCCTCGCGGCTGCCCAGACGCGAGAGCGGGATGCCGGCCGAGATCGGGCCGGCGTTCGCGACGAGCGCGTCGAGCGTGCGGCTGACCTGGCGCGCGTTGCGCGCGACTTCCGACATGCCTTTCTTGTGGTTGTCGAGTTCCTCGAGCGTCATCATCGGCAGATAGACGTCGTGCTCCTCGAAACGGAACAGGCTGCTCGGGTCGTGCATGAGCACGTTCGTGTCGAGCACGAACAGCTTCTGCAATTCGGTCGTCGCGTTCTTGCGGCCGCGCGGCTTGGCGGCCTCGCGCGGCGCGGCGGCGACCGGCGCGGCCGGTTTGGCGGCGGCGGGCTTGTCCTCGCGCGCGACGGCGGGCGCGGCGGCGGGCGCCGGCACGGGCTGCAGCAGCGCCGCGGTCTGGCGGGACTTGCGGGCGCGCGGCGCGGGCTCGGCGGCCTCGGGCGCGGCGACCGAGCGCAGCGGCGCGGCGGTGTTGGCGGCGGGCGCCATCGGGTCGGCGACGCTTGCCGCGCCGAATTCGGACGCCTGCGCGGGATCCCCTGCGGCGGCCGATTTGGCGGCTTTCGCGGGCCGCGCTTTCGCCTTGTAGTCGTCGGGTGGCAGCAGACTGCCGAGCTTGCTGGGGGGAGTAGGCAAAGGCATGGTGTCCCTCGGGAGGAATCGTGTCGCATGGAGTGCGCCGCCGATCGCATCCTGCCCGCGGGGGCAGTTTGCGCGCAGTGGCGCACCTGGGGTTTCGAAACGCCGGTTCGCCTAGATTTCGGTCAGCTCCTTGACGGGATGGACCGCCAGGCAAGGGCGCCCGGCGCGAAAACCATGAAAAAAGCCGCTGCCCCGAACGGGGCGAGCGGCTCGGCTTCAACCGTCGTGCTGCGCGTCAGATGCGAACCTGCGTTGCTTCGACCACCGGCGCAGCTACGAGAAAAATGGTGCGGACTGGCATTCATTGAAGCCCAATATAGCGCGGCTCAAAGCGCTTGTACAGCACTCAGCACGTCGTCGACATGACCTGGTACTTTCACGCCACGCCATGCCTGGCGCAGGACTCCGTCGGCGTCGATCAGGAAGGTCGAGCGCTCGATGCCGCGCACTTCCTTGCCATACATTTTCTTCAATTTCATGACATCGAAGAGCGCGCACAGCGTCTCGTCGGGATCGGAAATCAGCGGGAACGGCAGTTCGAGCTTGGCCTTGAAGTTCTCGTGCGAGCGCAGGCTGTCGCGCGACACGCCGACCACTTCGGCGCCGGCCTTCTTGAACTTCGGATAGAGATCGCGGAACTGCAGGCCTTCGGTCGTGCAGCCGGGCGTGTTGTCCTTCGGATAGAAATACAGCACGAGCTTCCTGCCGTTCAGTCCGGACAGCGAAAAATCGCCGCCCGTGGCCGGCGCGGTGAAATCGGGAACTTGACGGTCGACTTCGACGGACACGTGATTCTCCTGTTGTTATGGAAACGGCGCGGACGCGCCAGGCGAGGGCCGGCCGAGGCGGCCGGCCCGCGGCCCGACCTAGTCGGGCTGGACGATCAGCTCGCCGGAGCGGCCGGGGATCTCGCCCCATACGACAGGGTACGATGGCAGCGTGGCGCGGTCCAGCGTCGCATGGTAGTCGCCCATCGTGGCGAACGTGTGGCCTTGCGCGCGCCAGCCGGCGAGCAGCTGCTCGAACACCGGCGCGAGCTTCTGCCCTTCCAGCTCCGCGTGCAGCGTGAAGACCTGGTCGTGCGGATTGCGCTCGGTGTGCTTCAACAGGTGGGCGGCGACGTTGCCGGTGTCGATGCCGTCGATGCCGAGCACTTCGTCGAGCGTCGGCAGCGTGGTCGGCATCTGCACGTGACCGAGCGTGCGGCCGCCGACCACCGGCAGGTACGGCGAGTGGCCGCGCCCGTCGGAGGCGTAGCGCATGCCCCACGCGTCGATCTGCTCGAACGCCGCGTCGTTCATCTGCCAGCCGGCCGCGCCGTGGGTGACGGGCGGCGCGCCGAAGATGTCGACGAAGCGCGCGTGGCTTTTCTGCATCTCGCGCGCGGTCCACTCGGGCGGACGGTGCCGGACGTTGTCCTGCCAGTACACGTGGTCCCAGGTGTGGATGCCGCACTCGAAGCCGGCCTCGTGGATCGCGCGCATGTCCGCGCGCGCGCGCCGGCCGATGTCAGGACCCGGCAGCAGCACGCCGTACATCAGCTGCTTGATGCCGTAGTGCTCGACCACCGAGGTGCGTGAGACTTTCTTCAGGAAGCCCGGCCGCAGCACCCGCCGCATCGCCCAGCCGGTGTGATCCGGGCCGAGGCTGAACAGGAAGGTCGCGCGGGCGGCGTAGCGGTCGAAGATGCGGGCGAGGTTCGGCACGCCTTCGCGGGTGCCGCGCAGCGTGTCGACGTCGATCTTGAGAACGATGCGGGCCAAGCGGGGCGGTCCTCAGCCTTGCTGCTCGACGAGCGCGCGTGCTTCGCCGACGTGGCCGCGGTACGCTTCGAAGATCTTGCGCAGCGCGTCGTCGAACGACGACTGCGGCGCCCAGCCGAGTTCCTGCATCGTGTTCTCGATCTTCGGCACGCGGTTCTGCACGTCCTGGTAGCCGTTGCCGTAGTAGGCGCCCGAGGTGGTCTCGACGAGCTTCACGTGCTTCGCGGAGTCGGCGTACTCGGGATATTCGGCGGCCAGTTCGAGCATCTTGTGCGCGAGTTCGCGCACCGAGTAGTTGTTGCCCGGGTTGCCGATGTTGTAGATCTTGCCCGACGCGACGCCGTTCGCGTTGTCGATGATCTTCATCAGCGCGCTGATGCCGTCGTCGATATCGGTGAACGCGCGCTTTTGCGAGCCGCCGTCGACGAGGCTGATGTTCTCGCCGCGCACGATGTGGCCGAGGAACTGCGTCACCACGCGCGAGCTGCCTTCCTTCGGCGTGTAGATCGAGTCGAGGCCCGGGCCGATCCAGTTGAACGGGCGGAACAGCGTGAAGTTCAGGCCTTCCATGCCGTAGCCCCAGATCACGCGGTCCATCAACTGCTTCGAGCACGCGTAGATCCAGCGCGGCTTGTTGATCGGGCCGTAGGTGAGGGCGGAGGCATCCGGGTCGAACTGCTCGTCCGCGCACATGCCGTAGACCTCGGAGGTCGACGGGAACACCAGGTGCTTGCCGTACTTGACGGCCGAACGCACGATCGGCAGGTTCGCCTCGAAGTCGAGCTCGAACACGCGCAGCGGCTGCTGCACGTAGGTCGCGGGCGTCGCGATCGCGACCAGCGGCAGGATCACGTCGCACTTCTTCACGTGATACTCGACCCACTCCTTGTTGATCGTGATGTCACCCTCGAAGAAATGCATGCGTTCGTGCTTGACGAGGTCGCCGAGCCGGTCGGTCTGCATGTCCATGCCGAAGACTTCCCAATCGGTGGTCTCGAGGATGCGCTTCGACAGGTGGTGGCCGATGAAGCCGTTCACACCCAGGATCAGGACTTTTTTCGCTTTCATGAATGACGGGAAGAGTGAATGAACTGCGCGAACGCCGCGGGGGATACGACGGCCTCGCCGTCGTCGCGCGCGTGCCGCAGTTCCAGAATGGAGACGGCGCGGCTGTCGCCGCAAACGCCGAATAGCGCATTATCGCTTACGTGCAGGCCCGCCGGCAAATCGGCCGCGGCCCGCGCGGCGGGCGAGCCGGGCGCCGCGAGCCGGGCCCGGGCGATCACGAAACGGCTGCCGTGCAGGTCGGTAAACGCGCCCGGATAAGGGGGCGCGACCGCCCGGATCAGGTTGTAGACGCGCGCGGCCGGCTGCGACCAGTCGATCCGCCCGTCCTCGGGCTTGCGCCCGCCGTAGTAGCTGCCCTGCGACAGGTCGTTCGGCAGGTGTGGCGCCTCGCCGGCGAGCAGCGCGGGCAGCACGCGCCAGAGCGTCTGTTCGGCCGCGACGGTGACCTTGTCGAAGACCTGCGCGGCGGTGTCGTCGGGCAGGATCGGCACGGCCGTCTGGCCGAGCAGCGCGCCCGCGTCCGGCTTCTCGGCCATCTCGTGCAGGGTCGCGCCGGTTTCGGTCTCGCCGTTCAGCACCGCCCAGTTGGTCGGCACGCGGCCGCGATACTTCGGCAGCAGCGAGCCGTGCATGTTGTAGGCGCCGCGCGGCGCGAGCGCGAGCAGCGCGAGCGGCAGCATGTGCCGGTAGTAGAACGAGAAGATGAAGTCCGGCCGCGCGGCCGCGACCGCGTCGCGCAGCGCGGGGTCGCGCGGATCGGCGGGCGTGATCACGGGGATCCCGTGCTCGGCCGCGAGCGACGCGACGCTGCCGAACCAGATGTTCTCGGTCGGGCTGTCCTCGTGGGTGACGACGAGCGAGACCTCGACGCCGCGCGCGAGCAGCACCTGCAGGCAGCGGACCCCGACGTTGTGGTACGCGAAGACGACGGCGCGCGGTTTCATTGCGCGAGATCCCGGCGGCCGGGCAGCGTGACGCCGGGCTGGC
Organism: Burkholderia sp. FERM BP-3421; assembly: GCF_028657905.1. Classification (NCBI taxonomy): domain Bacteria; kingdom Pseudomonadati; phylum Pseudomonadota; class Betaproteobacteria; order Burkholderiales; family Burkholderiaceae; genus Burkholderia; species Burkholderia sp. FERM BP-3421. The sequence goes on from NZ_CP117782.1 coordinate 954,463, forward strand.
CGTCGCGCGTTTCCAGCACGGTCTGGATCAGGTAGCGCGGCCGCGCGCGCACCTGCTGGTAGATGCGGCCGATGTATTCGCCGAGCAGGCCGAGCGCGAAGATGATCACGCCGAGCAGGAAGAACGTGATCGCGAACAGCGTGAAGACGCCCTGGACTTCCGCCCCGACGATGAAGCGGCGCACGAGCAGCAGCACGAACAGCGCGGCGGAGCCGAGCGACAGGATCACGCCGATGAACGACAGCCATTGCAGCGGCACGACCGAGAAGCCGGTCACGAGGTCGAAGTTGAGGCGGATCAGGCTGTACATCGAGTACTTCGATTCGCCCGCGAAGCGTTCCTCGTGCGCGACCTCGATTTCCGTCGGGTTCTGCGCGAACGTGTACGCGAGCGCCGGGATGAAGGTGTTCACCTCGCCGCAGCGGTTGATCGTGTCGATCACGTGGCGGCTGTACGCGCGCAGCATGCAGCCCTGGTCGGTCATCTTGATCCGCGTGATGCGTTCGCGCAGCCGGTTCATCGCGGCCGACGCCTTGCGGCGGAACAGGCTGTCCTGGCGCTGCATGCGGATCGAGCCGACGTAGTCGTGGCCGGCGCGGATCTGTTCGACCAGCTTGCGGATTTCCTCGGGCGGATTCTGCAGGTCGGCGTCGAGCGTCACGACGATATCGCCGCGCGACTGCTCGAAGCCGGCGAGGATCGCCATGTGCTGGCCGTAATTGCCGTTCAGCAACACGACGCGCGTGGTGTCGGGACGCACCCGGAACTGGTCCGCCAACATGGCGGCCGAGCGGTCGCGGCTGCCGTCGTTGACGAGGATCACTTCGTAGGCGGTGCCGAGCGCGTCGAGCGCCGGGTACAGGCGCGCGAAGAGCGCGGCGAGGCCGTCTTCCTCGTTGTACACGGGGATGACGACCGAGACTTCGGGGTTCGCCGCGCCCGGTTGTCCGGCGCGTGCTTCAAGCTGACTCATATTTCCGCTTATTTTCCGTATTGATCGCAAATCTGGTTGACGGCCTCGACCACGCGCCGCACATCGTCGCCGTTCATCTGAGTGAACAGCGGCAGCGTGACGGTGCTCGCGCCGAAGCGCTCGGCGTGCGGGAACATGCCTTCCTTGAAACCGAGCGCGCGGTACAGCGTAAACAGGTGGATCGCCGGGTAGTGCATGCCCGAGCCGATCCCGCGTTGCTTCAGCTGCGCCATGAATTCGCCGCGCGTGATCGACAGGCGTTCGAGCGGCAGCGTGATCTGGAACATGTGCCAGTTGCCGTGCTCGAAATCCTCGACCGGCAGGCCGACGCCGAGCCCGAGCGCGCTGCCGCCGGCGAACGCGTCGAAATACGCGCGCGCGAGCACGCGGCGCTGCGCGTTGAAGCGTTCGAGGTGCGGCAGCTGGCCGAGCCCGACCCGGGCGGCGACGTCGGTGAGATTGTACTTGCCGCCGAGCACGTCGCAGTCCATGCCGTCGGGACCGGTGCGGGTGATGCCCTGCAGCCGGTACTTCTCCGCGAGGCGGGCCTCGTCCGCGTCGTTCAGCACGAGCGCGCCGCCTTCGATCGAGGTCAGGTTCTTGTTCGGATGGAAGCTGAACGACACGATGTCGCCCAACGCGCCGATGCGGCGGCCCTTCCAGGTCGCGCCGAGCGCCTGCGCGGCATCCTCGATCACGCGCAGCTGGTGCGCGCGCGCGATCGCGTACAGGCGGTCCATGTCGACCGGCAGACCCGCGAGATAGACCGGGATCACGGCCTTGGTGCGCGGCGTGATCGCCCGTTCGAGCAGGTCGAGGTCGAGATTGCGCGTGACCGGGTCGATGTCGACGAAGACGGGCGTCGCGCCGGTCTCGAGGATCACGTTGGCGGTGGCGACCCACGACGCCGGGGTCGTGATCACCTCGTCGCCCGGGCCGACGCTCGCGATCCGCAGGCCGATCTCGAGCGTCGCGGTGCCCGAGTTGAAGACCCGCACCGGACGGCCGCCGACGTAGTCGGACAGCGCGGCCTCGAAGGCGGCGCACTGCGGGCCGGTGGTGATCCAGCCCGAACGCAGCACTTCGGCGACGCCCTGGATGGTCTCTTCGTCGATCTCGGGTTTGACGAACGGCAAAAACGGAACGGTGGTCTGGCTCATGGAGTCCTGGCTCGTGATCGTGATGGCGTTAAAGGGACGGATCGGACGGGCGCCCGAAACGCGCATTTAACACCGGTTGACGCAAATGCTACGTCTCTTTTTGTCGGTTGGCGGGCGGCCGGCGCGGCCCGCGGCGTCAGCTGCGCGCGAGCACCAGCACGCCGATCAGGATGATGCCGATGCCGACCAGGCGCTGCACCGACAGCACCTCGCCGAACAGATACCAGGCGGCGAAGGCGTTGACGACATAACCGAGCGACAGCATCGGGTAGGCGATCGATACGTCCACGCGGGACAAGCCGACGATCCAGACCACGACGCTCAGCACGTAGCAGGCGAGGCCGCCGATGATCGGCAGCTGGGTCGCGATCTTGAAGCCGACGGGGATAATGTTCGCACGGGTGAATTCGAAGTGTCCAACCGCGTTCACGCCTGCCTTCAGCAGCAGTTGCGCGCACGCGTTGAGCATCACGCCGGTGACGATGCAGATGAGGGAAACCGGGTTCATGGCGATCGGGCCTCGCTTACGGTTGTTGCGGCTTCGCGACGACGACGCGCCGGTTGTCCTGGGCGATCACCTGCATCGGCAGGCCTTGTCCGGCGAGCTGCCGGTAGCGTTCGGGCGACATCAGCGCGAGCGCGTAGCGGTCGGCCTTCCAGCGTTCGATCCACTGGTCGACGGTGGGGATCCACTTGCTCGGCTCGACCGAGATGCCGAACGACAGCTCGTCCTCGCGCGCGACCATGATGGTCGTGTGACGCACGTAGAACGGCAGCGTGTGGTCGAGCGCCTCGACCGAATAGAACGGCGTGTCGGGCGGCAGTTTCGCCAGTTCCGCGCGGATCGCGGGCGCGATGAGGGCGCCCGAGCTGTAGCGGCCGAACTGGTCGTGGCCGGTGCCGCCGATCGTGCCGAGCAGCAGCCAGCCCGCGCCGAACGCGGTGGCCGCGGCGGCGACGCCGGCGCGGCCGAGGCGGTTCAGGCGGACCGCGACGAGCGTCAGCACGAACGCGGCGACGAGCGCCGCATACACCCATTTCTGGAACGCGACGTACTGGAAGTTCGGCGTCCGCGGGTCGCCGAGGTGGCCGAGCGAGAGCGTGCCGACGGCTGCGGCGACGAGGAACAGCAGGTAGCCGAGCAGGTGGCGGCGGAACTGTTCGCGGGTCACGAGCGGCAGGTACGCGCCGATCACGAGCGCGAGCGCGGGCGCGATCGGCAGCACGTACGAGATCAGCTTCGAGTGCGACGCGCTGAAGAACAGGAAGATGAAGGCGCTCCAGATCAGCAGCAGGGTCATCGGCGCGAAGCCGTTCGGCTGGCGCGGCATCCGCAGCGCATGGCGCAGGCTCTGGAAGCTGATCGACAGCCACGGCAGGAAGCCGACGAGCAGCACGGGGATGAAGTAGTAGAACGGGCCGGGCCGGTTCTGTTCGGGCGTCAGGTAGCGGCGGAACTGCTGGACGATGAAGAAGAAATTGAAGAACTCGGGGTTGCGCTGCTGGACCAGCACGAACCACGGCGTCACGATCGCGAAGAAGATCACGAGGCCGCTCACGAGGTACAGGCGTTTCCACAGCGCCCAGTCGCGGGTGACGAGCGTGTACAGCACCAGCACCGCGCCGGGCAGGATCAGCCCGACGAGCCCCTTCGACAGCACGGCGAAGGCCATCGCCGCCCAGCAGAGCCACATCCAGCCGCGCGCGGCGCGCGCCGGCAGGGCGGGCCGCTGCGCGAGCAGCAGCGCGCACAGCGAGAGCGCCATCCAGAACGACAGGCCCATGTCGAGTGCGTTGAAGTGGCCCATCAGGTTCCAGTACGGCGCGGTCGCGAGCACCATCGCGGCGCAGAAGCCGGCGAGCGGATTGAACACTCGCGCGCCGGTGTAGCCGACCACCAGCACGCCCGCGAAGCTCGCGAGCGCCGTGTACAGGCGGGCCTGCCATTCACCGAGGCCGAACCAGGCGAAGGTCAGCGCGTTCAGCCAGGTCTGCAGCGGCGGCTTCTCGAAGTACTTGTAGCCGTTGTAGCGCGGCGTGATCCAGTCGCCCGTCGCGAACATTTCGCGCGCCATTTCGGCGTAGCGGCCTTCGTCGCTGGGAATCAGGTGGCGCAGGCCGAGCGGCGCGAACCAGATGACGGCGAGCGCGGCGAGCAGGAGCAGCAGCGCGGCGCGGTTGAGCGGTAGCCTCGACGGCGTATCGTTCATGAAAATAGCCTGTAGATCGGAGTAGGGAAGTCGCGGGCGGCGCAGCGCGCGACCCGCGGGCCCGCGAGCGGGCCGGAGCGTGTGACCGGAAGGGCCGGGTCAGCGTTCAATCAGCAACGCGGCCGCCACCTTGCGGCCTTCCGCCATCAGGATGTTGTAGGTCCGGCAGGCGGCCTGGAAGTCCATGGTTTCGACGCCGATCCGCCGTGCGGTCAGCTGGGCGGTGAGGCGCGGGTGCGGGAAGCGCAGCGTCGCGCCGCTACCGAAGATGACCACTTCGGGCGCGGGGGCCACCAGCAGTTCGAAATGTTCGGCCGACAGCGCGTCGAAGGACGCGACCGGCCACGCGATCACGGGCCCGCTGGGCAGCACGATCACGCTGCCGTCGTGGCGTGCGAGGTTGATCTCGACGTAATCGGGGCCATAGCCGGTGACGGTATTGAGCGCGGCGCTCGTATCCTGGTGCAGTTTCAAATTGGTGTTCCGCGATTCCGAAAGGGACTGACAAGAGGCCCGGTAACGGGCCCGGGCGGCTTCCGCAACGCGCCGGCCCCCGGCCGGTCGGGCCGGCGCGAGAGCCTGACCCGGAATGGTGCATTGCGAAAGTCAGCCAAAATCCGCTAAATTATAGCTTTTTAGCCGCCCCCGGGCGGCGATTGTCTCGTGCGCCGCCACAAGTCGCGCGCGAACACCGCTTCAGATCTGTCCTAGGCAGCGTGCACGACCGGCCGCTTTCCAGTCTCGATCCCCGTCCCCTCCAGGCCCGCAGGCGTTATCCAGGAACATGTCCGCCGTGAAACCGATTCAGAAATCGAACAAGCTGCTCAACGTGTGCTACGACATTCGTGGCCCGGTGCTCGAGCACGCGAAGCGCCTCGAAGACGAGGGGCACCGCATCATCAAGCTGAACATCGGCAATCTGGCCCCGTTCGGTTTCGAGGCGCCCGACGAAATCATCCAGGACATGATCCGCAACCTGCCGGGCGCGTCCGGCTATTCCGACTCGAAGGGCGTGTTCGCCGCGCGCAAGGCGGTCATGCACTACACGCAGCAGAAGGGCGTGAAGGGCGTGGAGCTGGACGACATCTACATCGGCAACGGCGCGTCCGAGCTGATCGTGATGGCGACCCAGGGCCTGCTGAACGACGGCGACGAAGTGCTGCTGCCGGCGCCCGACTATCCGCTGTGGACCGCGGCGGTGAGCCTGTCGGGCGGCACGCCCGTGCATTACGTGTGCGACGAGTCGAACCGCTGGATGCCGGACCTCGACGACATCCGCCGCAAGATCACGCCGAACACGAAGGCGCTCGTCGTGATCAATCCGAACAATCCGACGGGCGCGCTGTATTCCGACGAACTGCTGCGCGAGCTGCTCGCGATCGCGCGCCAGCACGGCCTCGTGATCTTCGCGGACGAGGTGTACGACAAGATCGTCTACGACGGCAAGTCGCACACGGCGCTCGCGTCGCTCGCCGAGGACGTGGTGATCGTCACCTTCAACAGCCTGTCGAAGAGCTATCGTTCGTGCGGCTACCGGGCCGGCTGGATGTTCGTGTCGGGCCTCGCGGGCTCGAACCGCGCGCGCGCGAAGGACTACCTGGAAGGGCTCGGGATCCTGTCGTCGATGCGGCTGTGCGCGAACGTGCCCGGCCAGTTCGCGGTCCAGACCGCGCTCGGCGGCTACCAGAGCATCAACGAGCTGATCGTGCCGTCCGGGCGCCTGTACAAGCAGCGCGAGCTGGCCTACGAGATGCTCACGGCGATTCCGGGCGTGTCGTGCGTGAAGCCGGAGGCCGCGCTCTACATGTTCCCGCGTCTCGACCCGAAGCTGTATCCGATCGAGAACGACCAGCAATTCATTCTCGACCTGCTGCTCAAGGAGCGCGTGCTCCTCGTGCAGGGCACGGGCTTCAACTGGCCGACCCCGGATCATTTCCGGGTGGTGTTCCTGCCGAACCTCGAGGACCTGGCGGATTCGATCAACCGGATCGCGCGCTTCCTCGACGGCTATCGCAAACGTCACGCGGCCTGAGCGGCACGCGTTTTTCCCTTTTTCATCACAGATCACACGCAGCATGGAACCGATCAAAGTTGGCCTGTTGGGCTTCGGCACGGTGGGCAGCGGCACCTTCACGGTACTGGGCCGCAACCAGGAAGAAATCAAGCGTCGCGCGGGACGGGGCATCGAGGTCACGCGCATCGCTGTCCGCAATCCGGCCAAGGCGCTCGCCGCCGCGGGCGGCAGCGTCGGCGCGGCGCAGCTGACCGACGACTTCAACGCGGTGGTCGACGATCCGTCGATCGCGATCGTCGCCGAGATGATAGGCGGCACGGGGCTCGCGCGCGAGCTGGTGCTGCGCGCGATCGCGAACGGCAAGCACGTCGTGACCGCGAACAAGGCGCTGCTCGCGGTGCACGGCAACGAGATTTTCGCGGCGGCGAGCGCGCGCGGCGTGATGGTTGCGTTCGAGGCGGCCGTCGCGGGCGGCATCCCCATCATCAAGGCGCTGCGCGAAGGGCTTACCGCGAACCGCATCCAGTACATCGCGGGCATCATCAACGGCACGACCAACTACATCCTGTCCGAGATGCGCGACCGCGGCCTCGATTTCGCGACCGCGCTGAAGGCCGCGCAGGCGCTCGGCTATGCGGAGGCGGATCCGACCTTCGACATCGAGGGCGTCGACGCCGCGCACAAGGCGACCATCATGAGCGCGATCGCGTTCGGCGTGCCGGTGCAGTTCGACCGCGCGTACGTCGAGGGCATCAGCCAGCTCGCGGCGACGGACATCCGCTACGCGGAGGAACTCGGCTACCGGATCAAGCTGCTCGGCATCACGCGCCGCACCGAGCGCGGCATCGAGCTGCGCGTGCATCCGACGCTGATTCCGGAGAAGCGCCTGCTCGCGAACGTCGAGGGCGCGATGAACGCGGTCGTCGTGCACGGCGACGCGGTCGGCACGACGCTTTACTATGGCAAGGGCGCGGGCGCCGAGCCCACCGCCTCGGCCGTGGTGGCCGATCTGGTCGACGTCACGCGCCTGCACACGGCCGATCCGGAGCATCGCGTGCCGCATCTCGCGTTCCAGCCGGAAAGCCTGTCGAACACGCCGATCCTGCCGATCGAGGACGTGACGAGCGGCTACTACCTGCGCCTGCGCGTCGCGGACCAGACGGGCGTGCTCGCCGACATCACGCGCCTGCTCGCCGCGTCGGGGATCTCGATCGATGCGCTGCTGCAGAAGGAATCGGAGCAGGTCGACGCCGCCAAGGGCGAGACCGACATCATCCTGATCACGCACGAGACGGTCGAGCGCAACGTCAATGCGGCGATCGCGGGCATCGAGGCGCTGTCGACGGTCGTGTCGAAGGTCACGAAGCTGCGCATGGAAGCACTCAACTGAGGCGGACGACATGAATTACCTCTCCACCCGCGGCGCCGGCATCGGCGAGCGCCACACGTTCTCCGACATCCTGCTCGGCGGCCTCGCGAAGGACGGCGGCCTGTACCTGCCCGCCGACTACCCGCGCGTCTCGGCCGACGAGCTGGCGCGCTGGCGCGCGCTGTCGTACGCGGATCTCGCGTTCGAGATCCTCTCGAAGTTCAGCGACGACATCCCGGCCGACGACCTGCGCGCGATCACGCGCCGCACCTACACGGCCGACGTGTACCGCCATACGCGCCACGGCGAGAACGCGGCCGACATCACGCCGCTCAAGTCGCTCGGCGTCGAGGGCGGCGCGCCGGTTGCGCTGCTCGAGCTGTCGAACGGTCCGACGCTCGCGTTCAAGGACATGGCGATGCAGCTGCTCGGCAACCTGTTCGAGTACGCGCTCGCGAAGCAGGGCGAGACGCTCAACATCCTCGGCGCGACCTCGGGCGACACCGGCAGCGCGGCCGAGTACGCGATGCGGGGCAAGGCCGGGGTGCGCGTGTTCATGCTGTCGCCGCATCGCAAGATGAGCGCGTTCCAGACCGCGCAGATGTACAGCCTGCAGGATCCGAACATCTTCAACCTCGCGGTCGAGGGCGTATTCGACGACTGCCAGGACATCGTGAAGGCGGTGTCGAACGATCACGCGTTCAAGGCGCGCCACAAGATCGGCACGGTCAACTCGATCAACTGGGCGCGGGTGGTGGCGCAGGTCGTCTACTATTTCAAGGGCTACTTCGCGGCGACCTCGCACAACGGCGAGCGGGTGTCGTTCACGGTGCCGTCGGGCAATTTCGGCAATGTCTGCGCGGGCCATATCGCCCGCATGATGGGCCTGCCGATCGAGAAGCTCGTGGTCGCGACCAATGAGAACGACGTGCTCGACGAATTCTTCCGCACGGGCGCCTACCGGGTGCGCAGCGCGGCGCACACGTACCACACGAGCAGCCCGAGCATGGACATTTCGAAGGCCTCGAACTTCGAGCGCTTCGTGTTCGACCTGCTCGGCCGCGATCCGGCGCGGGTGCTGCAACTGTTCCGCGACGTCGAGGAAAAGGGTGGCTTCGACCTCGCCGCGAGCGGCGATTTCGCGCGGGTCGGCGAGTTCGGCTTCGTGTCGGGCAGCAGCAGCCATGCCGATCGCCTCGCGACGATCCGCGACGTGTTCGAGCGCTACGGCGCGATGATCGACACGCATACGGCCGACGGCCTGAAGGTCGCGCGCGCGCACCTGCAGCCCGGCGTGCCGATGATCGTGCTCGAGACCGCGCAGCCGGTGAAATTCGGCGAAACGATCCGCGAGGCGCTGCAGCGCGAGCCCGAGCGTCCGGCCGCGTTCGCCGGCCTCGAGGCGCTGCCGCAGCGTTTCGAGGTGGTGCCCGCGCAGGTGGAGTCCGTCAAGGCCTTCATCGCCGCCCATACGGGCGCCTGACGCGCCTGACGCGCCTGTCCGCCCGGGCCCGCGCGGCCCGGGGCCGACGCCCCCGGGGTCGCGCCGATCGCGCGCGACCCCGGGGGCGTCGTTACAATGGCGCATCCGTTTCCTTATTTCCCCACTCGATGTCCGAACCCACTTCCCAGGCGCCGCGCGCGCCGATGCTGTCGACGGCCGACGCGCTGGCGACGCTGCTCGGTGCGGCGCGCCCGCTCGCCGAAACCGAAACCGTCGCGACGCTCGACGCGCTGGGCCGCGTGCTCGCGGCCGACGTGGTGTCGCCGCTCGACGTGCCGCCGATGCACACGAGCGCGATGGACGGCTATGCGGTGCGGGTCGCCGACCTGATGCACGGCGAGCGCCGCCTGCCGGTGTCGCAGCGGATCCCGGCCGGCCATCCGGCCGAGCCGCTCGTGCCCGGCACCGCCGCGCGCGTGTTCACGGGCGCCACCGTGCCGCCGGGCGCGGACGCCGTCGTGATGCAGGAGCAGACGGCGCCCGCGGGCGACGCGGTCGACATCCTGCACACACCGAAGCCGGGCGAATGGATCACGGCGCAGGGCGCGGACATCCGGCGCGGCGCGGTGATCCTGCCCGCGGGCGTGCGCCTCACGCCGCAGGCGCTCGGCCTCGCGGCGTCGGTCGGCTGCGCGCAGCTCGCGGTGACGCGGCGCGTGAAGGTCGCGGTGTTCTTCACGGGCGACGAGTTGACGATGCCGGGCGAGCCGTTGCGGCCCGGCGCGATCTACAACTCGAACCGCTTCACGCTGCGCGGGCTGCTCGAACGGCTCGGCTGCGAGGTGACCGACTACGGCATCGTGCCGGATGCGCTCGACGCGACCCGCGCGACGCTGCGCGAGGCCGCGCGCGCGCACGACCTGATCGTGACGAGCGGCGGCGTGTCGGTCGGCGACGAGGATCACGTGAAGCCGGCCGTCGAGGCGGAAGGGCGGCTCGCGCTGTGGCAGATCGCGATGAAGCCGGGCAAGCCGCTCGCGTTCGGCGCGGTGCGGCGCGGCCCGGGCGCGGCCGACGGCGAAGCGTGGTTCGTCGGGCTGCCGGGCAATCCGGTGTCGAGCTTCGCGACCTTCCTGCTGTTCGTGCGGCCGTTCCTGTTGCGCGTCGCGGGCGTGACCGAGGTCGCGCCGCGCGCGCTGTCGCTGCGCGCCGATTTCACGCAGGCCAAGGCCGACCGCCGCAACGAGTTCCTGCGCGCGCGCGTGAACGCGGCGGGCGGCCTCGATCTGTTCCCGAACCAGAGTTCCGCGGTGCTGACCTCGACCGTGTGGGGCGACGGCCTCATCGACAACCCGCCGAACCATGCGATCAGCGCGGGTGAGACCGTGCGCTTCCTGCCTTTTTCCGAGCTGCTCGGCTGAGCGCCGGGCGGAGTGTGTGACGAGATGAATATCGAACTGAGATTTTTTGCGAGCGTGCGCGAGGCGCTGGGCGTGGCGGCCGAGTCGGTCGACGTGCCGGACGGCGTCGCGACCGTGGGCGACGTGCGGGCCTGGTTGCGCGCGCGCGGCGGCGTGTGGGCGGAGACGCTCGCGGACGGCCGCGCGTTGCGGATGGCGTGCAACCACACGATGACCGACGCCGGCACGCGCCTCACCGAGGGCTGTGAAGTGGCGTTTTTCCCGCCGGTCACGGGCGGGTGAGGAGGCGCGATGGCGACGGTACGGGTCCAGACCGCTGATTTCGACGTCGGCGCCGAGCTGGCGGCATTGCGCGCGCGCAATCCGAAGGTGGGGGCGGTCGCGTGCTTCGTGGGCACGGTGCGCGACCTGAACGACGGCGCGGCCGTCGAGACGCTCGAACTCGAGCATTACCCGGGCATGACGGAGAAGGCGCTCGAGACGATCGCGGCCGACGCGATCGCGCGCTGGTCCGGGATCGACGTCGCGATCGTGCACCGGGTCGGCAAGCTTCGGCCGCTCGACCAGATCGTGCTGGTCGCGACCGTCGCGGCGCACCGTGGAGACGCGTTCGCGTCGTGCGAATTCGTGATGGATTACCTGAAGACGCAGGCGCCGTTCTGGAAGAAGGAAATGACGCCCGCCGGCGAACGCTGGGTCGACGCGCGCGACAGCGACGATGCGGCGCTGGCGCGCTGGGGCGTCGCGTCCGGCAACGCGGATCCGGCTGCCTGAAGCGCGGCCCGGGCCGCGTCAGTCGGCGTCGTCGGGGCCGCGGCCGACGAACTTCGCCGGAAACGGCTCGCCGCGCGGCCGGCGCGGCGCATCGTGGCCGTCGTGCGCGTCGCCCGCGCGCGGCGGCGCGATCAGGTCGAGCAGCGCCTGCTGCTCGGCCGGAATCCGGTAGTCCCAGCCGAACCGGCTCAATTGCAGGCTTTGCGCGATCCGCAGCGCGGGCGCCATGAAGCGGACCGCGGCCGCCGGCGCGTAGCGCGCCTCGACGGTATTCAGGAACAGCGCGAGCCAGCGGCTGAAATGCGCAGGCTCCACGCCGTCGAGCGGCTGGTGCACGGCTTGCACGTTGCCGCGATACGCCTTGGTGCCGAGCACGAGGCTCGTCCAGAACGTCACCATCTTGTCCAGATGCGGGTCCCAGCGGCCCGCCAGCTTGGCGTCGAACACGGGGCCGAGCAGCGCGTCGTCGCGCACCCGTTCGTAGAACGTATGGACGAGCGCGCGGATATTGTCCTCATCGGGCGCCGCGGCCTTGGCCGGTGGTTCGGGGGAGCGGTCGGCGGGGAAATGGGTTGCAGTCATGTCAAAAAGGGCCGGGTAGCGGCTCAGGACGGGCGCGCGATTTTGTCGCACAATAGCGATCGGCCACCCCCAATAAAGTGCAGTCAGGCCGCATCTTATGGTGCGACCGTTGAATCGGCAATGCCGGCAGCGTGTTTCGCGCAACACGCGCATGTCGTCCGTCGATTCGGGGCACGATCACTACGACACGACATATCCGCTCATGAGACTGACCGACTATACCGATTATTCTCTACGCGTCATGCTGTTCCTCGCGGTCCGCGGAGAGGGCCTGACGACGATTCAGGAGATCTCGGACGCCTATGGCGTCTCCAAGAACCACCTGATGAAGGTGGTGCAGCAGCTGGGCGAACTCGGATGGATCGAGACCGTGCGCGGCCGTAACGGCGGCCTGCGGCTCAATGCGAACTCGATGGCGCTGACGGTTGGCGAAGTGGTGCGCGCGACCGAGAACGATTTCGCGCTGGTCGGCTGCTTCCCCAGCTCGGGCGAGGCGGACTCGCATCGCCACTGCGTGATCGAGTCCCAATGCCGGCTGAAGGATGTATTCACGGCGGCGCGCTCGGCCTTCTTCGCCGAGCTCGATCGGCACACGATCAGCGAGCTGGCACAACCGAGCGCCCAGCTCGCCACGCTGCTCGGCATGATCCCGATCAAGGTGATCCCGGCCGACGCGCCGATCGGTGCGCCGATCCCGGCATCCGCAGCCGGCTGAATTCGCTGCGGCGCCCGCCGGAACCGGACTTCGCGCGTTGCGCGAAGATCCGGTGCTTTTTTTGACGATTTCGGCTTGAAAGGCGCATAACCATCCTCAAGTTGGTGGTATTCGAAAATTGGAGGTCTCTTCATGAGGATCGACAAACTCACCACCAAGTTCCAGGAAGCGCTGGCCGACGCGCAAAGCCTCGCGGCAGGGCGCGACAATCAATACATCGAGCCCGTTCACGTGCTGGCGGCGCTGGTCGCGCAGCACGACGGCTCGGCCCGTTCGCTGATGTCACGGGCCGGCGTCCATGTGCAGGCGCTGCAAGGCGCGCTCAACGAGGCGATCTCGCGCCTGCCGCAGGTCACGGGCACGGGCGGCGAGGTCCAGGTCGGCCGCGAGCTGGCCGGCTTGCTGAACCAGGCGGACAAGGAAGCGCAGAAGCTCAACGACAGCTTCATCGCGAGCGAGATGTTCCTGCTCGCGGTGGCCGACGACAAGGGCGACGCGGGCAAGCTCGCGCGCCAGCACGGCCTCACGCGCAAGGCGCTGGAGGCCGCGATCGCCGCGGTGCGCGGCGGCTCGCAGGTGCACAGCCAGGATGCGGAAAGCCAGCGCGAGGCGCTCAAGAAATACACGGTCGACCTGACCGAGCGCGCGCGCGCCGGCAAGCTCGATCCGGTGATCGGCCGCGATGACGAAATCCGCCGCTCGATCCAGATCCTGCAACGCCGCACCAAGAACAACCCGGTGCTGATCGGCGAGCCCGGCGTCGGCAAGACCGCGATCGTTGAAGGGTTGGCGCAGCGGATCGTCAACGGCGAAGTGCCCGACACGCTGAAGGGCAAGCGCGTGCTGTCGCTCGACATGGCGGCGCTGCTCGCGGGCGCGAAGTATCGCGGCGAATTCGAGGAGCGCCTGAAGGCGGTGCTCAGCGACATCGCGAAGGACGAAGGCCGCACCATCGTGTTCATCGACGAGATCCACACGATGGTCGGCGCGGGCAAGGCCGAAGGCGCGATGGACGCGGGCAACATGCTCAAGCCGGCGTTGTCGCGCGGCGAGCTGCATTGCATCGGCGCGACCACGCTCGACGAATACCGCAAGTACATCGAGAAGGACGCGGCGCTCGAACGGCGCTTTCAGAAGGTGCTGGTCGACGAGCCGTCGGTCGAAGCCACCATCGCGATCCTGCGCGGCCTGCAGGAGAAGTATGAGCTGCATCACGGCGTCGACATCACGGACCCGGCGATCGTCGCGGCGGCGGAGCTGTCGCACCGCTACATCACCGACCGCTTTCTGCCGGACAAGGCGATCGACCTGATCGACGAGGCCGCCTCGAAGATCAAGATGGAAATCGACTCGAAACCGGAGGAGATGGACAAGCTCGACCGCCGGCTGATCCAGCTGAAGATCGAACGCGAGGCCGTGAAGAAGGAAACCGACGAGGCGTCGCAAAAGCGCCTGCAGCTGATCGAGGAAGAGATCGAGCGGCTGGCTCGCGCGTACGCGGATCTCGAAGAGATCTGGACTGCAGAGAAAGCGGCCGTGCAGGGCAGCGCGCAGCTCAAGGAAGAGATCGAGAAGGTGCGCGCGGAGATCGTCCGCCTGCAACGCGAAGGCAAGCTGGAGAAGGTCGCCGAGTTGCAGTACGGCAAGCTGCCGCAGCTCGAGGCGCAACTCAAGCAGGTCACGCAGGCCGAGGAGCGCGAACAGCACAGCCCGAGCCGGCCGCGGCTCTTGCGCACCCAGGTCGGCGCGGAGGAAATCGCCGAGGTGGTGTCGCGCGCGACCGGCATTCCGGTGTCGCGGATGATGCAGGGCGAGCGCGAGAAGCTGCTGCACATCGAGGAGAAGCTGCATGAGCGCGTGATCGGCCAGAACGAGGCGATCGACGCGGTGGCCGACGCGATCCGCCGCTCGCGCGCGGGCCTCTCGGACCCGAACCGGCCGTACGGCTCGTTCCTGTTCCTCGGGCCGACGGGCGTGGGCAAGACCGAGCTGTGCAAGGCGCTGGCGTCGTTCCTGTTCGATACGGAAGATCATCTGATCCGCATCGACATGAGCGAGTTCATGGAGAAGCACAGCGTCGCGCGGCTGATCGGCGCGCCGCCGGGCTACGTCGGCTACGAGGAGGGCGGCTACCTGACGGAGGCCGTGCGCCGCAAGCCGTACAGCGTGATCCTGCTCGACGAGATCGAGAAGGCCCATCCGGACGTGTTCAACGTGCTGCTGCAGGTGCTCGACGACGGCCGGATGACGGATGGCCAGGGCCGCACGGTCGATTTCAAGAACACGGTGATCGTGATGACGTCGAACCTCGGCTCGCAGGTGATCCAGGCGATGGCCGGGGCGCCGCAGGACGAAATCAAGGATGCGGTGTGGCTGGAGGTCAAGCAGCACTTCCGCCCCGAGTTCCTGAACCGCATCGACGACGTCGTCGTGTTCCATGCGCTCGACCGCAGCAACATCCAGTCGATCGCGAAGATCCAGCTCGCGCGCCTGCACGACCGGCTCGCCAAGCTCGATATGGCGCTCGAGGTGTCGGAAACGGCGCTCGAACAGATCGGCAAGGTGGGCTACGACCCGCTGTTCGGCGCGCGGCCGCTCAAGCGCGCGATCCAGCAGGAGATCGAGAATCCGGTCGCGAAGCTGATCCTGGCTGGCCGTTTCGGTCCGAAGGACGTGATCCCGGTCGACGTGCAGGACGGCAAGTTCGTGTTCGATCGCGTCGTGCACTGAACGACGCGGTGCGGCGCGCGGGTTGCCGCGCCGGCCGCACCTAGCCGGCCGCACCAAAAACAACACCCCGCCGAGGCGGGGTGTTGTTTTTGGCGGGGCCGCTGCGCGTCAGCCCTGCTTGTTGCCGCCGAACAGGCCGGCCAACTGGGTCAGCGTGCCGAGCACGTTCGACGTGTCGACCTGGCCGCCCGCCGGCACTTCGCCGTTCGGCGTCGCGCCGTTGACGATGTGCGGCAGCACCTGCGCGAGGACGCCGGGGGCTTGCGCCGGGTCGATGCCGACCTTGCTCGCGAGCGCGCCGACCGTGTCCGAGCCGAGCACGTTCTGCAGCAGTTCCGGCGAGATCGGCTGATTCGTGCCGTTGCCGACCCACGAACCGATGATGTCGCCCGCGCCGCCGGCGTTGAATTTCTCGATGAGGCCGTTGAGGCCGCCCGGCTGGTTGTTGATGAACTCCAGCGCGGTGGAGAGCAGGGCGTTCTGGTTGTTGCCGCCCGATTGGCCGCCGATCAGACCGCCAACGATGTCGAGGAGACCCATGATGTACTCGCTAGGTTGAACGACGCCGCCCGTGCGGCGTCGCTGGGGTGGTAAATCCGCGCACGGAGCGCGGTGTGATGCTCAGGCGCCGGACGCAGCTGCTGCCGACGCCGCCTTGGCCTTCCCGCCTTTCTTCTTCGCCTTGGGGGCCGAGGCGTCGGCCGGCGCACTCGCGTCGGTCGCGGCGCTTGCCGCGGCGGCGGCCTTCTTCTTCGAACGGCTCGCCTTGGCCGGCTTGCCGCCCGCATCGCTCGCGGCCGTCGACGGCGCGGGCGTCGTCGTTGCAGCGGTCGTCGTGGCCGGCGCGGCGGCGGGTTTCGCCGCAGGGGTCTTCGCCTTCGCGCCCGTCGGCGGCGTCGATGCGCCGCCGATGGTCAGACCGGCGGCTTCCAGGTTCGTGACCGACTTCGTGCCGAGGCCCTTGACCCGGCTCGCGAGATCGTCGGCGTCCTTGAAGGGGCCGTTCTTGGTGCGTTCGTCGATGATCGCCTTGGACTTAACCGGTCCGAGTCCCTTCACGGATTCGAGCGCGGCCTGGTCGGCCGTGTTGACCTCGACCGCCGCGGCAAACGTCGCGGACAGCGACAGGGACAGCGCGACGAGCAGCATCAGCAGCTTTTTCAGCATGGCAAGGACTCCCTTGTAACGGATGAATGGCTGTTGGAGCGGCCGCCTACAGTGGCGTGCTGCGTTCAAGCATAGGACAAACGCGTGCCCTTTTTAAGACAGTCGGCTGAGTGTTGCGCAATGGGCCGTCCGCTGTAAAGGGTGGGGCGTCGATTCGCGGCCGGTTTTTACCATTCTTGACGGAGTACGGCGCGACGGCGGCGCGTCAGGGCGTTGCCACTGCACGGAGGACCGCGTCGATTGCGTCGATGGCCGGGCGGGTTGGCGCGGAGGATGTGGTGCGCACGGAGGGCGTGGCGCGCGGGCGGTGGTCCGCAAGCGTGCGTTGCGTCTGCCTTGGGCTTCAGCACGCGCGACGCCCGGTCCTGGATTCGAATCAGTCGGCCGTGAGCCGCTGCCGGCTGATATGCCGCCAGTACAGCACGAGCCCGCTGCCGGCGACCGCGAGGCTCGTCATGTTCGCGCACCAGAAGCCGCGCGCGCCGGTCAGCCACGCGGGCGCCCAGCCGACGATATCGAAGCCGAGCAGGTAGCCGCCGCCGATGCCGACGCCCCACAGTGCGGTGGCATAGATCACGGTCGGCACGATCGCGACCCGGTAGGCGCGCAGCACGAACGCGGTGCTGATCTGCACCGCGTCGAAGACGTGATAGAGGGCGACGATCGCCATCAGCGGCAGGGCCGCTGCGGCGATCTGCGGGTTCGAGGTATAGCCGAGCACGAGCACGGGCCGCAGCATGAACACGAGGAGTCCGTAGCAGCATGCGGTTGCCGCGGCGAACAGGATGGCGTGGCGCGATAGCGCGCGCGCGGCCGCCGGTTGCCCCGCGCCGAGCGCCTGGGCCACGAGGGTCGAGGAGGCGACGCCGATCGCGAGCGGCGTCATGTACAGCACCGCGCCGAGATTCGCGGCGATCTGGTGGCCGGCGAGCATGGTGGTGCCGAAGTGGGAGATGAAGAGCGCCATGCACGCATACGACGTGACTTCGATCAGGTAGGACAGGCCCATCGGTACGCCGAGCACGAGCAGGGCCTTCTGACGCCGCCACTCGGGCCAGCTGAAACGCGTGAAGATCGCGAGCGGCGCGAACACCTTGTGGCGCGCGAGCAGCACGAAGCCGATCAGCGCGAGCCCCCAGTTGATCAGCGTGCTCGCGAGCCCGCAGCCCGGCCCGCCCAGCGCGGGCACGCCGAGGCCGCCGAAGATGAACCACAGGTTGAGCGGAAACTTGAGCAGCAGCGCGCCGACCTGCAGGATCATCGCGAGGCGCGGCTTGCCGACCGCGTTGGTCAGCGCGTTGTAGATCCGGAACAGCAGCGCGGCCGGCAGGCTGAACGACAGGATGCGCAGGTAGTCGACGGTGCGCGCATGCAGTTCGTCGGGCGCATGCGCGAGGCGCAGCAGGAGTTCGGGAAAATGCAGCAGCAGGAAGCCGGGCACGGCCAGCAGCGCGGCGAGCCAGAGCGCCTGGCGGACCTCCTCGCCGATTTCGGTGGGGCGGCGCGCGCCGTACAGCTGCCCGGCGATCGGCTGCAACGCGGAGAGGATTCCGGTCAGGCCGATGAAGACCGAGATGTAGATCGAGGCGCCGAGACCGAGCGCGGCGAGGTCGACCGTGGAGAAGCGTCCGACCATCGCGGTGTCGATCACGCCGAACGCGATCAACGCGAGCTGCCCGACGAGCACGGGCCAGGCGAGTCCGACGATCCGGCGCAGGTCGGCGAGCATCGGTCAGTTCCGCGGGCGCGCCGGCCGGCGCTTGACGGGCGGCTTCGGCCGCTCGATCCGCTCGTAGAGGCGGAAGCGCTCGTCACGGTCGGCGATGCGGCGGCCTTCCCAGACGAGGCGCCATACGTATTGCGAGATCGAGCTGGGCTCGCCGTAGTCGGCGCGGTCCTGGCGCAGCAGCACGTCGCAGTCGTCGGTGAACGAGAAGTGCATGTCGCCGAAGTAGGCAAAGGTCGCGATCTGCGCGTCGCCGAGCCGGACGGGCGAGATGCACTCGTAGTCGGCCGGCAGGTGCGCGGCGATCTGCTGCGCGACGTCGCGGTAGGTCCGGCTGTAGTTGACGAAGGGCAGCCACAGCGTCATCAGCAGCACCCACATCAGCGTGGTGCCCGCGCTCGACAGCACGACGCTGCGCCACAGCACCTGCGGCTGCCGCGAGATGCGCCAGCGCACGAGCAGCACCCAGCATACCGTCACGGCGAGCGCGCACGCGAACGACAGCACCTTGAAGTGCGGTTCGTAGCCGGGCACGAGCCGCGCGAGGTTGCGCGCGAGCGGGTACGGGAAGCCCGTGAGCGAGGCGAGCCAGACGAGCCAGACGAAGCTGCCGAGGATCGTGAAGCTGAGCACCGCGAACCAGTCGATCGCGTTGATCGCGCCGCGCTTGAGGGTGGGCAGCGCGAAGGTCGCGAGCACCGCGAGCGGCGGCAGGATCAGCAGGTACATGCGGTTGGTCTGCTGGCTCTGCAGGATCACGAGCGCGACGAGCGGCACGATCACCGACAGCGGCGCGGCGATGTGCGGCCGGCGGCGGAATCCGGTCCAGCTGACCCAGGCCCACAGCGCGAGCGGCCAGGCGGGCCAGGTGAAGAGCGGCAGGTTTTTCGCCGCGTAGCCGAGCACCGCCGTGGGCGGACCCGAAAAACGCATCAGGCTGCCATACAGCCACTGGTTGAGGAACCAGTTCGCGTCGTCGGGAAACAGCGTGAGCGCCGCGACCGGCCAGACGGCGAACAGGACGATCGCGAGCGGCAGGCCGACGAGCGGCAGCCAGCGGTTGCGCAATTCGGGCGCGAACGCGACGAGCGCCGCGGTGCCGACGAGCAGCGCGCCGACCAGCACCGGGTTGCCGGACAGCGCGACGAGGCCGAGCGCGGCGCCCCACCAGAGCGCGCCTTGCAGCGGCTTGTCGACGGAGCGCACGAGCCCGTAGACGAACATCGCGATCGAGGCGAATTGCGCGAGCTGCGGGGTGGTCTCGTGGCCGCGTTCGGCGAGGCCGAAGCAGGCGACCAGGACGAGCAGCGCGCCGTCGGCGAGGGTGCGGCCGTAGTCGCGCGGCTCGGGTTCGCCGCCGAACGCGTACTTGAACGGCTGGACCTCGGGGCGGCGGCCGAGCAGGTACGCGGCGTACCAGACGAACGCGCACGCGACGCAGAACAGGATCCCGGTATAGACGCGCGAGGCGTTGCTCGGATCGACCCAGGGGCCGAGCGCGCGGATCGCGAGGCCGCCGAGCCAGTAGCCGAGCGGGCCGTCCGAGGTGATGAACTTGCCGAGCAGGTTGGGCAGCAGCCAGTCATGCAGCTTGCCCTCGGCCATCGTCCACATCACGCCGAAGCCCGCCGCATCCTCGTTTTTCCACGGGTCGCGGCCGAACAGGCCGAACGCCGCATAGACGATGCAGAGCGTGAGCAGCAGCCAGCGCGGCAGCGCGCGGGTGGCGGAGGCGGTGAGACGGACGACAGGCTTCATGCAGATGTGCGGCAGGAGAGGGGCCACGCGCGCAGCGAGGCGCGCTGGATGGGCGTGATTCGGAGCATCCGGCATTGTAGACGCGGCGGGCGATGCGCGTCAGCGGATCTGGCGGTATTTCGCGCGGCGGCGCGCGGCGACAAAAAAGGGCAGCCTGGGCTGCCCTTTTTGCTGAACCGGCGATACGGCCGCCGGTTGCGGTGCGGCACTTACTTTGCCGCCTTGCCGTTCGCGCGCGAGCCGAACTTGTTCTTGAACTTCTCGACGCGGCCGGCCGTGTCCATGATCTTCTGCTGGCCGGTGTAGAACGAGTGCGATTCCGACGACACTTCGATCTTGGCGAGCGGGTAGGTCTTGCCTTCGAGTTCGATCGTTTCGCGCGTCTGGATGGT